>CALAOV010000113.1 GCA_937889515.1 uncultured Myxococcales bacterium
GCTCTGGACGGAGGGCGCCAAGGGCGCCAAGTTCGACAGCTCGCACGATCGCCGCAGCCCCTTTTCGTTCGCGCTCGGCAAAGGGCAGGTCATCAAGGGGTGGGACGAGGGCGTGGCCGGCATGAAGGTTGGCGGCAAACGCACGCTGATCATCCCGCCCGACCTCGGCTACGGCGCGCGCGGCGCCGGTGGCGTCATCCCGCCCCACGCCACGCTGCTGTTCGAAGTCGAGCTGGTCGATCTGAAGTAGCGCGAACCAGAGCGGCGCGCACCCGCCCTCCGAAATACGGGCTAACCTGACGGGCATGGGACAGATCATGCTGCCGGATCGGGTCGGCCGCGCGATCACCGCCTCCGCCGGACCTATCGTCTTCCTGACCGGCGCGGGGATCTCCGCGGAGAGCGGCATCCCGACCTTCCGCGGGCCGGAGGGGTTCTGGCGGGTCGGATCGCGGAACTACCAGCCGACCGAGATGGCGACCGCCGTGGCGTTTGCGCGCATGCCGGCAGAGGTCTGGCGCTGGTACCTCTTCCGGCGTGGGGTCTGCCGTTCCGCCGCGCCCAACGCCGCGCACCGGGCGTTGGTCCGCTTCGAAAAGCGCGCGGGCGATCGGTTTCTGCTGGTCACCCAGAACGTCGATGGCCTGCACCTGCGGGCCGGAAACTCCGCCGCGCGGACCTACCAGATTCACGGCAACGCCGACTTCTGCCGGTGCATGCGCGGCTGTCTGCCGGTCGTTCGAGAGCTACCGGTGAAGCTGTCCGAGAGCTGGGAGAAGGAACGTTCGCTCGACGACGCCGAGCTGGCGACGCTCCGCTGCGCCTGCGGTGAATGGTTGCGTCCCCATGTCCTCTGGTTCGACGAGTCGTACGACGAGCCCGTCTATCGCTACGTGAGCGCCCAGCGAGCGGCCGAGACGGCGGCGGCGCTGATCGTCGTCGGGACGAGCGGAGCGACCTCGCTGCCCACCCGGATGTGCGAGACAGTCGCCGCGCGCGGCGCGCCGCTCATCGTGGTCGATCCAGAGCCGACGGTCTTCTCGGCAGTGGCGGAGGCCAGCGCGCGTGGCGTGTACCTCCGAGGCACCGCCACCGAGATCGTTCCGGAGCTGACCGAAGCCCTGGGCGCGCTCGCGCTCGGCCGGGGCGTTTGACGCTCGCGCCGTCGCTGCGAGATCACGCGGAGCACTTCGACGTTCAGATCAAGCCTCGCTTTGGATTGGCGCTCTGCGCAAGAAATGGCCGGGGCCCGGTCGTTTTTCTGCCTTCTCTGGCGTGGTCGTTCGACCTCCCTGTATCCCCGCATCTCCGCGGAGACGGCCCCGCAGAGGGAGGTTCGGCATGAAACGACACATTCGATGGTTGATTTTCTCGTCGTTGGGCGCCGCAGCGGCCATCGGCGGCTTCGGCTGTTTGGGCAGCGAGTCCGACGACACCACCACCACGGTGAGTGAGCTGTCGCTGGGCGACGCGCTACCCGGAACGAACGCGGCCACTTTTGCTGCGGCCAAGGCGAACTTCGGCGAGACCGAAACGCAAGCGGACGGGCTCGGGCCGATCTTCAACGAGCGAAGCTGCTCCGCCTGCCACTCGGTCGGCGCGACCGGCGGGGCCGGCCAGAACATCGAGCGCAGATACGGCACGCTCACCAACGGTGTCTTCAACGGGTTGGGGGCGACGGGCGGTTCGTTGCGGCAGCTGTTCGGCATCGGCGGCTTCACGCCGAGCCCCGGCTTGAACTGCCAGTCCGGCGTAGACGCCAATCCCGCACCGGGCGCCACGATCTTCGCGGGTCGTGTGACGACGCCGGTCTTCGGCGCCGGCCTGGTCGAGCTCATTCCCGACGCGACAATCCAGGCCATCGCCGCGGCGCAACCCGCGGCCATTCGGGGCGTGGCCAACTTCGACACCATCCACCTCACCGACGGTCCGTTCGTGCGCGGGCAGTCCCGCGTCGCGAGGTTCGGTTGGAAGGCCGTCCACGCCAGCGTGACGGACTTCGCGGCCGACGCGTACTTGAACGAGATGGGCATCACCACCACCAGCTGTGTGGGCGGCAGCGTCGTCAGCGACTTCGCCACCGAGAACCGCGCGAATCGGGCGGCCACCAACGCCGTCATCAACGGCTGTCCGGACGACGACGTGCCGGGCGTCGACGACGACTTCGCGGCGGAGAACAACAATTGCCGGGGCGGCCTCACCGCGGTTCAGGACGACGTGTCCAACTTCGCCTTCTTCATGCGCAACAGCGCGGCGCCACCGCGGGGCATCGACAACAGCAACGGCCGCGGCCTCACGGAGTTCAACCGCGAGGGCTGCGCCGGGTGCCACGTGACCACCACCTTCACCGTCAACATCAACGGCCGGAGCGCCAGCTTCCAGCCGTTCTCCGACTTCCTGACGCACGACATGGGCACGCTCGGCGACATGATCGGCGTCAACGACGGTGACTCCGTGACGGCCACGCGGCGGATGCGGACCGCACCGCTGTGGGGCGTCCGCTTCCGCAACGGCCTGCTCCACGACGCCCGGACCAGCGACAAGGGCGCCGCCATCCAGGCGCACGCCGGCGGCACCAACGGCCAGGGATCGGCCGCCGCCGCGGCTTTCAACGCCGCGACTTCGGCGCAGCGCAGCGATCTGCTGCTGTTCCTGTCGTCGCTCTAACGCGCCCAGCGCGAGCCGAGCGAAAGGTTCCCAACTGGGGAACTTGGCCCCGCGGTGCCCCTGGCGCCGCGGGGTTTTTTCTTGGATCGCCGATCTGCGTACTCACGAAGCCGCGCGGGCGGTTCGTCGATCGCGTTGCTTTCGCGCGCGCTCCTCCGCCGCGCGCCGCGTGGTCCGCTCCGCCTCGAGGGCCAGCGCGCAGGCCTTCACGAGTGGGCTCAGCCGCTCGGCGAGAAAGTCGCGCAGCAGCGCGACGCGCGCCGGCTCGTAGGCCTTGGGCGGCGAGACCAGGCTCAGCTCGGATCCGACCACGCCGTGATCGGGCAATAGGCGTACGAGATCCCGCCGCGCCGATCGCAAGCCGCCCTTGAGCATCCAGCCGAGGTACATGTAGGGCACGAGACCGATGCCGATGCCGGCCGTGATGGCGTCTGCGGCGAAGGACATGTCGTGGACGACCAGCGGTCCCTGGATCGCCACGTTCTGCTCGCCGTCGGGGCCGGTCAGGCGCAGGTGGTCCCGCTCGTGCGGCTCGCCGCATAGGACGAAGCGATGGCCCGCCAGGTCCGCCACGCGCCTCGGGGGACCGGCCTTGCGGAGGTAG
Source organism: uncultured Myxococcales bacterium (assembly GCA_937889515.1). Taxonomy (GTDB): domain Bacteria; phylum Myxococcota_A; class Polyangia; order Fen-1088; family Fen-1088; genus JADGRB01. The sequence goes on from CALAOV010000113.1 coordinate 3,272, forward strand.
GCGCGGGAGGCGAAGAGGCCCAGCTCGGTGCGCCCGAGGCGCCGGGCGACCAGCGACGAATCCACCAGCGGCCCCGCGCGCAGCGCCAGATCGAAGCCCTCGCCGACCAGATCCACCCGTCGCGGCGTCAGCACCGCGTCGATCTGAATGTTCGGGTGCTGCGCGAGGAACTCGCTGAGCAGGTTCGCGAGCAGGCCGGTGTTGTCTCCGCCGGCGGTGAACCGGATGGTCCCCGCGATCTCGTGGCTCAGGTCGGTGACGGCGGCGTTGGCGTCGGCGAGCCCGCCCAGCGCGGCGCGCGCGCGTTCGAAGTAGAGGCGGCCGGCCTCCGTCAGCACCAGCTTGCGCGTGCTGCGCTGGAGCAGCCGGACGCGCAGCGACGTCTCGAGCGCGCTGACCCGCCGGCTGACCGACGACTTGGGCAGCCCCAGATCACGCGCCGCCGCCGTGAAGCTGCCGGTCTCCATCACGCGCACGAAGGCGCTCACCTGGTTCAGATCGAGGGCGTCTGTTGCTGTCATGACAACGATATGTTGCCACGTAGGTGTCTAGTTGTCCGGCAGGAAACGCACCATGTTGAAGGGGTCGAAAGGAAACCCACCATGACCACCATCCGCAAACATGTCCCCACCGCCGCACGCCTCTTCCTGGGCCTGGTCTTCACCGTCTTCGGCCTGAACTTCTTCCTGCACTTTCTCCCCATGCCCGCCGCGCCACCACGTGCCGCCGCCTTCGGGGGCGCACTGTTCGCCAGCGGCTACCTGTTCCCGCTTCTCAAGGCGACCGAGGTCGCTGCCGGACTGCTGCTCCTGAGCGGCTTCTTCGTGCCGCTCGCGCTGGCCGTCCTGGCGCCGATCGTGATCAACATCGTCGGCTTCCACCTGTTCCTCGAGCCGTCCGGGCTGCCGCTGCCGCTGGTGGTCCTGGCCGCGGAGCTCTTCCTGGCCTGGACCTACCGCGCTGCCTTCGCGCCGATGCTCCACCTCCGGACGCCACTGCGGGAGAAGGCAACCGTCGCCGAGGCGCCGAGGTCGGTTCGTCTGGCCGCGTGACCTAGCCGGAGGCCGCCCGCGGATCGCGGTATCCTGCAGTCTGCATGTCGCGGTTGTGGCGATGCTTGGCTGCAGGGGTGACCTCGCTCCTCGGGTGCGCCGCGGTCCCGGTTGCGGCGGTTCCGGTTGCAGCGGTTCCCGCCACAAAGGACTCCGTCATCGACGGCTACGTCCACGCCGTCTGTCTCTCGGCGAGCCCCGTCGAGAACGCGACCCGCATAATAAGGACCTGGGATGAAACGCTCCGAATGCGGACCGGCGACACGGTCCAGGTCCGGGGCGCACAGACGGTCGGTGCGGGAATCGAGCTCGACTACAATCCACCCGACCCCGGCCGACTCCTCGCCGCCAATTCGGGCGACGACATCTCGCCCTCGGACGTGCGGCTGGATTCCGTCCAGGACCTTCTGTACGTACGTACGGATGCCCTTGCCGTCCTGGGCAAGGAGTCGGTGACCTGGCTGTTCGAGTACGACTTGCCGAGGCGGCATCGACTGGCGCAGCTGCGCGTCGCTCCGGCGATGCTGCCCCCGCAGTGTCCCGATAAACCATTCGTTGCCACGCGAGCCACCGAGGGCGGCTCGCTGTTCAGGTTGAGGACGTACATGGGCGGGAACGATCCAAACCCGACTTACATCATTGATGTCGACACGGACGGAACCGTTCACTACCGGGGCCTTGCCGACGTTTGCTTGCGAGGGGAGGCTTCGGCACGACTGTCGCCAGAGGCCATCGCGACGATCCGGCGCCTCCTTCGCGAGACAGAGGCGATGGACCCATCCACCGATAGATGCCGCCGCCCATTCGTCGATGAGTCCATGACCACAGTCAGAATCGCTGAATCCGTTCCGCCAAGGACGCTTGGCAATCGCGGACTTTGCAGGTCGGTCATCCAGCTGGCCCAGGCGCTCCAGGAGATCGTCGGCGTCGATCGATGGATCGGAACAGAGGAACAACGAAAGACCTTGCCGGGGTGGCAATCTGGCGCCGGCTGGCTCTGCAAGGGCGCCGGCCCAGTACCGAGCTCCGCCGGCGTCAAGTGAGCGCGGCGCGGTGGGGCGGCCGGCTTGCGGTCACGTAGGCTTGCACCGACGGCCGCTGCCACTCGCGATCCGCGAAGGTACGCAGGGGGGCCGGCAGCGGCTCGTTGGTCTTCACGAGCCGCTGCAACATCATCGCGAGATCGGTGTCGGCAATGCACCAGGCGCCGAACAGGGCACCGCCGTCGGCCGGCACGACGCGCTCGGCGAAGCCCACCAATTTCTCGACCGCTTTCAGCGCCACCGGCGAGAGCGGCGCACAAGGCGGCAAGGTCTCTGTGGGATAGAAAACGTATTCCGCCGAGCGCTCCTCGCGGATGGTCAGGAGGTCGCTGCGGACCCAGGCCATGATCTGGCGCGCCCGCGCCCGCTGCTGCAGGTCGCGCGGCAAGAGGGCCGCGTGGGCCGGCGCCGGCCACTTGTCCTCGAGGTACTCGATGATGGCGCTCGACTCCGACAACGAGAAATCCCCATCGACCAGCGCCGGCACGCGGGCCGTCAACGAGGTCTGCCGGTACGAAGCCGATCGCTGGACACCTGAGTGCAACGCCACCGTTTGCACATCGAACGGCAGCTTCTTCTCGGTCAAACCGACGAAACACGACAAGACGTAGGGGCTGGTCCACATGTCGTTGCCGTGAAGAACGAGACGGGAAGGGGAGGTCGCCGACATGGCGGCAAAGCTATCACGCGAGTTCGAACCGCGACCGGTTACCGCCGGACCCGGTACGAGCGCAACGTCGGCGGCCCGGCGAAGAGGCCCTTCACCTTGGCGACGACTTCTTTCGCCGTCCCGCTGGCCTCGTAGGCGACTGCGTCCTGCTCGGTCTCCCAGATCGTGCAGGCGACAATCGGACCGTCACCCTCCGTGGGCTCGAGAAGGTAGACATCGATGTTCCCCGGCGACGCGCGCACGATCGGGGCGCACTCGCGGTAGTAGATCTGACGAAGCTCATCGAGCTTTCCCGGGATCACTTCGAACGAGCCTTGGCGGACGAACATGGCGCCGATCCTCCGCTGAGATCCTACACCGGGATGCCCGAGTCGACTTTGGCCGGCACTTCACGGTGAGCTCGGCGTCATTTCGTATTCGATGATGGCAAAAGGAAGCCACGGACCTGGCTCCGAGCCAACCTCGTCGCGGGAGATCTCCACGCAGCAGCGTTGCGCATCTTCGAGGGTATCGATGAAGCCAGCGGAGTTCGGCCACCATGGGCAAGCGGATCACGCCGCTTCCCGATTGAAAAATATCCGCCTTCGCCGTTGGGCGCGTAGCCCGCGACCTGCGGCTCAGGGGCCGCGTCCCTCAAAAAGCTGTCCAACGTATCTTCCGCCAGCCCGACGCCAACGATTCGCGCATCGACATCCCCTGGAATGAAGGCGCGCCTGGCCTTCAGGGCGGCAGCCGGCGAATAGTAGATGCTCGGCCATCCGAACTCTTTGTCAAACGCATCCGTGGCCCACGCGCAGGCCTTGGAACGCTGGGCCGCCGGAATTCCCATCTTCGCGAATGCGTCGGCCCGCCGTTGGTCCGACGTCGAGCACCAATCGATCGCGTAGTCGCCGGGGAACCGAGAACACAGGCAGTCGCTCGCGGCGGTGTCGGATTTCAGATGCACGTCGATCCCAGACACTGGCCGTCCGCGGACGTCATCCGTCAAAACCTGGAGCGGTTCGCGGCGCTCGGCCTCGCCGTCGAGATCACGGAGATGGACGTCCCCGTTGGCGAGATTCCGGGCGATCGCGCGCAGAAGCTCGAAGAGCAGAAGCGTCTCACCCACGACATCGTGGCGGCCTGTGTCGCCGTCTCCGGTTGCTCCGGCCTCACCTTCTGGGGCTTTTCCGATCGGTATTCGTGGCTCAACGATCCCGAATGGGGCGCCCTGCACGGACGGGGGCCCCATCGTCCCTTGCCGTTCGACGCGGACTACCGCGCAAAGCCGATGGCCGCCGGAATCGCCGCCGCGTTCGCCGGGAACTGATCGCGGGGGGACGCGGGCTCACCCGGGCGGTGCCCGTCGGTACACGAGCGAGAGGTTGTTCGCGGGCATGGCCATGATCTCGCCCGGCTCGAAACCGACGGAGGTCGCGAGGACGGCGAGCTCGTCGAGGTCGCGTACGCCCCAGCGCGGGTCCTCGTCGCGGAGCCGCTCGTCGAAGCGCTGATTGCTGGGCGCCGTGTGCTGACCGCCGCGTTTGAAAGGACCGTAGAGATAGAGCACACCCGCCGCCGGCAAGATCCCGGCGGCTCCCCGAAAAAGCGCTTCCGCCGCTGTCCACGGCGCGATGTGAACCATGTTGATGCTCAACACCGCGTCGGCGTGGACGACGGACCAGGGCGCGCGCTCGACGTCGAGCAGCAAAGGCGACGCGATGTTGTCCGCCCCGGAGGCGGCGCTCCAGGCGCGGATGCTTTCGAGGTGCGCCGACGACGGGTCCGACGGCTGCCAGCGCAGAGCGGGGAGGGCAGGCGCGAAGTAGGCCACGTGCTGCCCGGTGCCGCTCGCGATCTCGAGGACCAGCCCGGTAGGCGGCAGCACGGCTCGAAGCACCTCCAGGATCGGGTCGCGGTTCCGCTCCGTGGCGGCGGCATGCAAGCCCCCGTGGGGGACGGGCTGGGGATCGAAAAATGGCATCGGTTCTAGTCCGGCGCGATCACCGGCGGCCGCCCTGTCGCGCCGCGATTGCGCAGCCGGTCGCCTCGCCGAGGCGGCAGGCGGTCTCGGCTTCGGCGAACGCTTGCGGTTCTTGCCCCAGGTGGTGCAGCGCGCCCGCCAGCTCCAGGTGGGCACGCGCATCTTTGGGATGCCGTCGTAGGTAGCGTCGCCAGATCGGCGGGATCTTCTCTGGCTCGCCGCTGCCGACCAGCGCCGCGTCGAGCCGCAGGTGGTTGTCGAGGCTGTCGGGATCCAGCGCGATCGCTTGCTCGAGCGCCGCGATCTGGTCGGCGGTCCGGCCGGCCCGCCGGTAGCGCCCCGCATCGGAGGCCAAACCCTGGGCCGCCCAGGCGAGGTCGCGTTTGGTGACCTTCTCGACGGGGTCGAGCTCCCGCAGCAGCGCGACGTCGCGGGCGTGTCCGGCATAGTCGCGCTGGCGGGCGAGCAGCCGGGCGCGCAACGTGAGAGCGTCCGCGTTTTGCGGTCGGAGGACCAGCGCTCGGTTGGCGTCGGCGAGCGCGGCCGCCGGATCGGAGCGCTCGAGCAGCCTGCCGCGTTCGAGCAGCGCGTTCAGCGTCTCACCAAAGGAGAGCGCGCGGTCACACGCCTCCCGCGCTTCGTCGTTTCGCTTGGCGACGCGTCTCAGGAGATTGCACCGGTCGGTGTCGGCGAAGCCCGCCAGGATCCGCAGCTTGGGATTCGTCGACCGGTGCTCCGACTCGGCGGCGAAGGCCGCCATCGCCGCGTAGTTGCCACTCCAGCGGGGGCGCAGCGCCAGCACGAAGGCGGCCCGGATCTGAAAGCAGTCTGGGCACTCGACGAGCGCCCGATCCAGCAGTCGGCGCTTGAGCGCGGTGGGCGCGCCGTTGGCCGTCGCGATCGAGAGGAGCGCGCGGTGCACCGCCAGCAGCGCGGGGTGGAGCGTCACCGCGTCGTCGAGATCGGGGAAGGCGACCGTGTGCTCCTGGCGCATGTTCCGAAAGCTTTCGGGCGGCGTTTCGTAGGCCCACTTCCCCCCGCGGGCGTACCAGCCGAGGGAGGCGCGGTGAATGCCGCGCGCCGCGAGCGCCATGTACGAATCCGGCTTCGCGTCGACCCACTCGTCGAGGAGCGCGTTGAGCGTCGGGTCGGGATTGCCGAACGCGTCGAGCGCGTCCATCGGCCAATACTCCTTGCGCCAATCCATCTCGAACTGGGCCTGCAGATCGTTCATCCAAGATTCGAGCGAGTCGAACTTTCGAGCACGGAGCAGGCGCAGCGGCACCCGCTTGTCGGCCGTCGCCAGCGGGTAGCCGTCGGCGTCGACACCCGGACTGCCGACGAACCCGGGCTCGAGCGGGGGCTCGGCGCCCTGCGCGGCCGGCACGCGGCCGATCGCGATCGCGAGACACGTGAGCCGCACCCAGGCCATGACCCCTCGCCTCCTTGAGGGGCGATCATCTCATGACAGGCGCCCGGCGCGGCCGGTCAACGGTCGGTTGACGGGGGTCTTCCGAGGTTCTTCGACTACTTGCCCACGAAGGTCGTGACGGTCGTGGCGGCGAGTGCGGCCGTGAAGCTACCGCCGCTCAGGGTGACCGCGGTCCCAGAGGTGAGGTTGGCGCTCGATGACGTCACGTTCGGCGTCAGCGAGGCCGGCGCGGTCCCGCCGGCGATCGAGATGGGCACGTTGACCGCCGAGGCATTCTTGTTGATGGCGACGATGACGACCGTGCCATCCGAGCCCTTGTAGGCCGAGAGCAGGACGCCCGCAGGAACGCTTCCCGTGACGTCCACCCGCAGGTAGCCCGGACGGACGAACTTGCTGTAGTTGCCGAGCGTGTAGTGGCGTTTGGTATCGGCTCCGCTCTTGAGGTACAGACCCTCGTTGTCGTCGGTGCCGGTCGCCTGGTACCACCACCAGAGCCAGGCCGACGCTTGTCCGTCCACGAGCGCGGAGTGAATCCACCCGGCGACCACGACGCCGTTGTTGATGTCGCTGCTCGGCCCCTGTTCCGGCCACCACTTCACGCCGGACATTTCGGTCTGCCAAACCTCTTTGTTGGGCTTTCCGCCGTTGACGTCGCTCGGCCACGCGATCGCAGCCTGGGAGTCGTACTCGTGCACGCCGAGAATGTCGAAGGCAGCCCACGCCGTCGCGTCGTTGGCCAGGTAGTGGCCGTAGTCGTATCCACCGCCCGAGGTGCAGGTGGCGGCGCAACTGGCGGTGTTCTTGTCCGGGAAGCAGCCGCACTTGAGGGGGTCTGAGCTCTCCTTGCCACCGACGTCGGGCCCGGCTGAGACGTTGGACCAGGTGTGGATCCACTCGGATGCTTCCGGCGCGATGACTTTGACGCCCTTGGCTTGGAGCTTCGGGCCTGCCACTTTCACCCAAGCCACGGTTTCGGTCGCGGTGAAGAGCGTCGTGTCGTAGTTGCCGTTGCATGGATCGGCGGTTCCACAGGAGGCAAAATCAGGCTCGTTGCCGATCGACATGGCGTAGAAGCCGTTGCTGCTCGCGAAGTTGGCGATCGTCGTCGACCACGAGTCGTAACAGCTCGTCATCAGGTGTCCGCCGTCGTTGATGCTGTCGTTGGTCTTGCAGGTGGCGGGCGGGCTCCAGACCGACCCGATGATCTTCGCGCTGCTACCGGCACGGCTCTTCACGGCCGCAATGTTCCCCGACGTTTCGGCGGTGCCGTTGTAGAAGGCGCCACTGGGATTCATGCCGGTACGCAGAATGGACAGACCGATCCCGCTGGTGGTGGTGAAGAGCGCGTCCGCCTGCGCGCTCGAAAATTGCGTGGCCCAGTTGTCGTTGATGCCGAAACCCTCGATCGTCTGCTCCGTCTGACCGAGCTGCACCGTCACGCTGGACGATGCACCACCCGAACCGGTCGTTCCGGCCGAACCCGTCGTCCCGGCCGAACCCGTCGTCCCGGCGCTTCCCGTCGTCCCCCCGTGCCCCGCGCCGCCGGTGGTGCCCGCCGTGCCCGTCGTTCCGGCCGAACCCGTCGTCCCGGCGCTTCCCGTCGTCCCCCCGTGTCCTGCGCTCCCGGTCGTGCCCGCCGTGCCCGAGGTTCCGGCGCTCCCGGTGGTGCCGGCCGAGCCCGTGGTGCCGCCGGTCCCGACGATGCCCGCGCTCCCGGTGGTGCCCGCGCTCCCCGAGGTTCCGGCGCTGCCGCTCGTGCCGGCAGTCCCACCGGCTCGGCCGCCAATCGCGCCCCCGGAACCTCCAGAGGCCGAGGACCCACCTCCACCTGTGCCGGTGCCGCCTCCTCCACCGCAACCCCAGGCGAAGAGTGCGCTCGCCAAAATTATCCTGCCAAGTCTGGTGTTGCCCACGTCGGCCTCCGTTCGATGCCCGGTTTGACTTCTTTCTTGCGACCTCATCCTTGCGACCTCATCCACTCCCGCGATCTCACGGCACGACGACGGTCGCCCATCCGGTGCCCGGCATCGAGAACTGCAGCTTCTGACCTTTGATCTGCACGATGTACGTCGACGCGCCGCCGGCGTTGTACATGGCGGCGACGACGCTGCCGTCCGTGTTCTTGAAGGCGATCGCGTCGCTGCTGCCGCTCGTCGCGACGACCTTGGCGGCCGGCTTGACGTACTGCGAGACGTGGCGGAAGGCATAATAGGCCGGCGTAACGATCAGCGTCTTCGACGAGGTGTTCACCACCAGCAGCGAGTCCTGCGACCACTGCCGGGTCGTGTCGTTCCCCTTGCCGACCGTGTCGAGCACCATGTTCCAGGCGTTGTAGGCGGTGACGCCCGCCTTGATCGCGTCGCGGATGTAGCCCCAGGACTCGACGCCGTAGGCCTGATTGTTGGGCGCCGGCTCCACGTACGCGGGGGACCCGGACGGATTCCACGGGTAGTTGCCGCACTTGTGCTCGGTCGCCCAGACCGGGAGGTTGTACATGTCAAACATCGACGGCGTGGCCTTGTAGAGGTCGAGCATTCCCCACTGCAGACCGACGACCTTGAAGAGCCCCTTTGCGGTCGCGTTGCCCATCGCGTTGGTGACGACCATCAGGTCCTTGCTCTGGGCGCCGTTGTCGCCGTTGGACATCGTGCCGAGCATGATCTTCGTGCTCAGGCCCGCGGTGCTGAAGGCCGGACCCAGATACTGGCCGACGAACTTCGTGTATAGCGTCGGATCCCACAGCGTCGAGGGATAGCCCTGCGCGTAGCTCGGCTCGTTCTGGGGCGCGACCGTTTCGATCGTGATCCCCTGGCCCGAATAGGCCTGGACCCACCGGACGAAGTACTGCGCGTGCGCCGTCAGGTTCGCGGCGATGTCCTGCATGCACCCGCCGTCGAAGAGCGTGCTGCCCACCTTGGCGCATGAGGTGCCGTTGACGGTGCCGCTGTTCGTCTTCATCCAGGTCGGCGGTGTCCATGGGCTGGCCCAGAAGCGGATGCTGCCGTTGACCGCCTGCGCCGCCTTCACGTAGGGGATCAGGTACTTCATGTCTTCGGTGATCGCGAAGCTCGTCAGGCTGGTGTCGTTCGCCGTCTCGTCGTCGGTGTAGCGCTGGAGCGCGTAGTCGCTGGCCCCGATCGGGATGCGCCCGATGCCGAAGTGCGCGCCGTCCGTTGCGTCGAACAGCAGCTTCATCGCGCGATCCCTGTCGCTGGCGCTGAGCATGCTCAGGTAGTTCCAGCCCATCTCGTTGAAGGCGCCACCGAAGCCTTCGAAGGTCTTCATGGTCGTCCCGTCGTTGACCGTCAACGTCGCGGTCCCGCTGGTCACCGTGGTGAGCGTCCCGCTGGTATTCCAGTACCCGCTCGGCGAGGAGGTGATCAGCGTGGGCTGGGTCGAAGTCGTCCCGCCTGTTCCGGTCGTTCCGGCGGCGCCCGTCGTCCCGGCGGTGCCGGTGGTCCCGGCGGTGCCGGTAGTTCCGGCGGTGCCGGCGGGGCCACCACCTCTGCCGCCCGTGCCCGCGGTGCCGGTCGCGCCCGCCGCACCCGTGGTGCCGCCGTTACCGGTCGTCCCGCCAGTCCCGGTGGTCACGTTGTCGACGCAGGCGCTGTTCGTGCATTGCTGATTCGATCCGCACGCGTGCCCGCAGGTGCCGCAGTTTGCGGCGCTCGCGGTCGTGTCGATGCAGGCGGTGCCGCACAGCACCTGGCCCCCCGTACAGCTCGAGCTACAGCTGTTGTTGCTGCAGACCTGGTTGGTCTGACACATCGTCGTGCAGTTTCCGCAGTGGGTCGCGTCGGACGCCACGCAGGAGCCGCTGCAGTCCAGCAGCCCGGACTGGCACTGGCACTGGCTGTTTTGGCAAGTCCGTCCGCCGTTACACGGCAGGCCGCAAGCGCCGCAGTTGTTCGAGTCGGAGGCCGTGTTCACGCACTCCGAGCCGCAGAGCGTCTGCGCGCAGCTGGAGCTGCCGCCGGCCCCAGTCGCACCGCTACCCGCCGCGCCGGTCGAGCCGTTGCCCGCGGTGCCGGGGTTGCCGCTCGTCTGTGGGCTGGTGCAAGCCGCTGCGAGAATCGCCAAGCCAAATCCGAAGAGCCATACGCGTGTCGTCGTCATCACCCCCTGCATTCCCGGTCAGACCAAACCTGATCTCGCTTTGGCGATTCGGTGACGTCTTGTGACCAGCCAAACCCGTGATTCCGAAAACCGCGCACGGTCGATCGCGCTTGCCGGCCCTCACCCCACAAGCTGCCGCTCAAGACCATCCCGAGGCGCTACACGAGCTGGCACGAATCGACGAATCGCGACCGGACGCGATGACCACTTTACCCCGGGTCGGCGCCGATCCGCCGCCCGCTCACCAGCGCATTCGGAGCGAGAGGGTGCCCCCTTGCGGCGTCAACAGTGGGACCAGGCTGACCTTGGTCGGGGTCGCGGGGAGCGGTTCCAGGGGGACATCGTGGCCGATGGCGCCGACGATGATCATCGCGAGGCTGGCGGCCTCGATCCCGCTCCAGGCGGCGACAAACCAAGTCGAAACGCGCTCGTCAGGCGGAGCGGAGAAGTTGGCCGCCCAGGGGCCGGCGACCGGAATCGACAATAGCAGCGACTGCGAATGACAGTCGCTACACGGGCCATCGATTCCGTCCCAGCTGATGATGGCGGCCATCAGCGTGACCCCGTAGACCAGTGCGAACACGATTGTTCCGGCAACGAGAAGGCCGGTCCGTTGCTCATGGATTGTCGGAGGCTCGGCCACCGTTAGAGGTTGCACGGCCGGAGCGGCAGGCTCCGGTGACGCTTGGGGAGCGGGCACGACGACCGGCGTGGAGGCGAGCGGGAGCTCCCCGACGGTGTCCTGCCCGCGCGCGGGTGGGGCGTTCACCACGAGCACCGCGGCAATCGCGGAGGCGACGGAAACACCTCGGAGCATGGCCTCAACGACGAGCAATTGCGGTGCCAGCCGTAGCGGCTCGAACCTCGGGCCGATGGTCGCACCCTTCACCGGGTGTTGTTGGCTTTTCGTCAGATACTGTTCAACGCGCTGAAAAGTTCACGGTGGTTCACGGACGACCGAGCGTCCCACCGCGAGCTGCGTAACTGTCGAAAATCTGTGCGGTCGGGGAGAGTCGAACTCCCACAATCTTACGATCACTAGAACCTGAATCTAGCGCGTCTACCAGTTCCGCCACGACCGCTCGTAACAGCCGCGGGAACTTACCCGATCGTCCCCGGGCTGTCACCCGGATCTGTGGTCACCGGGGAAGCGTGACGGTGAAGAGCGAGCCCGAGCCCTTCTCGGATTGCAGGGACAGTCGCCCACCCAGGGCGGCGACCAGGTCGCGCACCAGGGCCAGGCCCAGCCCCAGGCCGGGGGTAGTCTTGTTCTCGATTCGTTCGCCGTGCTCGAACGGCTCGAAGATCCTCGATTGGTCGGCGGGATCGATGCCCCGTCCGGTGTCGCCGACGGTGATGACGAGCCCGTCCGCGACGAAGGCGCGCAGCTGCACGACGCCGCCGTCGGTGTATTTGATGGCGTTTGCCAGCAGGTTGCCAAGGAGTAGACGCAACACGCGCGGATCGGTCGTCGCCCGCCGGGCGTCTTCGGATACCTCGATGTCGAGGCGAAGGCCCTTGGCGGCAAGCGGCGCTTCCAGCTCCAGACGCAGGCTGCCCACCAGGGCCTCGAGGTCGATCTCCTCCAGCTCGATCTTCAACTGGCCGCCCGTCAGTCGGGTGTGCTCGAGCACGTCGCTGACGATGGAATCCAGTCGGTCCATGGCCAGGTCCATCCGGCGCACCTCGGGTCCGGGCTCGGCGCCCGGCAGCGGCGGCCGGGCCTTCCACCGGTCGACGGTCCATCGGAGGATGGTGAGCGGGGTCCGGAGCTCGTGGGAGATCAGGTTCAGGAAGGCGGTCTTGGCCTGGCTGGCCTTCTCGGCCTGATCGCGGGCCACCTGCGACGTCTCCAGGGCGGCCTCCAGGGCGGCCCGGCGCGCGGTTACCTCGGCCACGAGCAGCTCGATGTCGCGCTCGCCGCTCTCGACCTCCTCCTGCAGCAGATCCCGCGCCCGCTTCATGTCAACCAGGTTGGCGATGCGGACGCGCAGCTCCTCCACCGCGAAGGGCTTGATCAGGAAGTCCTTGGCCCCGCCCCGCAGCAATTCGAGCCGGAGCTGGTCGTCGCCGTCGGCGGTCAGGACAATGACCGGGATCTCGGTCAGCGACGGCTCCAGGCGAAGCTGGCGCAACAGCTCTTGCCCGGTCATCTTTGGCATGCTCAGGTCGCTCAAGATCAGGTCGGGTGGCGAAGACAGGGCCAGGCGCAATCCCTCCTCGCCGTCGCCGGCCAGCGTCACCTCATATTCGTGAGATAGCGCGCGGCCGATGATGCGCAGCAGTGCGGGATCGTCGTCGATCGCGAGCAGGCGTGGCCTTCGCACGCCCAAGCGGCTCGTCGATCGGTCGGGGAGCGAGCTCATCCACCCGCCAACGTACGTCCGATGGAGGCTTGCTGTCGGGGAAATCGAAGAGGCCGGTTCCCCGACGACTGCACCCCGGAAACGTCGGAAAAACGACGGCCAGCGGCCGATCGGCCCGGATTTGCTGAGGACACGTCCTGGCCCGTTCGTTGCTCTCTATGAGAGTCATGCTCAACAAGAACCTGCTTCTGGCTCTCGCCCTGGTCGGCTCGATGGGCGGATGTGCCACCGCCCTGCCTGCCCAACTTGCCGGCGCGCGGGATTCATATGCGGTGGCGAACGCCGGGCTTTCGGGCGAGGCGCCCTCGCCGGCGCTGTACGAGGCCAAGCAGGTATTGGAGCAGGCGAACAAGGAGTTCGCCGAGCACGGCGATACGGCGACTTGCCGCGACTACGCCTACATGGCTCAGAACAGGCTGGAGCTGGCCGCCGTGATGGTTCAGACCGAGCTGGACCGGCAGACGATTGTAGCCTCGATTAGAGCCAACGCCGTGGCGGATGAAGCTCGACTCGAGACCGGGCGAGCTCAGGCTATCAGCCTGTCGCTCAGGTAATCGGCGACGCGACGTCGCTGGGCAACTGCGGCAAAGAGGGGGGCGGTTCGTCGCCCGGGGCCGAGCTAGCGGGTCGCGCGTTCGCGGGCGAGCGAGCTCGCGGCGTCGGCGATGTCGTTGTTGTGGGAAGTGGCGAGGCGGGCGAACGTCTCGTCTTCAGCCTGGCGCTGGGCCAGCTCCATCTCGGTGTCATTGTGGGGAGCGCCGCTGCCTACCGTGGCGCAGCCGATCTGGAAAAGAGCGAATGAAGTGACCGCGAGCCGAATTACTTTCGAAAACATCTTCGTAACCTCCGAGGCTAAGTTATCGGTAATAGAGCTGTATACTTTAGGCCCCAGTGTCTAGGGATTTCTGGCTCCACCTGTGGATATAATTATTTAATTTTATTCATTATTATTACATGGGGTTCAGAAGCCCCGGTGGTGTGATTGTCAGCACGTAGCATTTTTCCATCATCGCGGGTGACTCCTGGAAGGTGCCACCCGAAATCTGATCCGCTCGGCTCAGAAAAGCGTATTGACGGTGGTCACATTCCAGTACTTCCCCACCAACGCCCCACCACGAAAGAAGAGCCGCATGATCAAGCCCCTGAGAACCATGATAGCCGGACTGATTCTCGCCACCTTCGCCACGCTCGCCTTCGCGACGCCGGCGCGCGCGGCCTCCAAGGACGAGGACGCGGTCAAGGCGCGCGTCGCCGAGTTCATCGCGGCCTTCAGCAAGGGCGACGCCAAGGCAGCCGCGTCGTTCTTCACCGAGGATGCGACGCTGGTGAACCCGGCCGGTGTCACCGGTAAGGGGCAGGCCGAGATCGAGAAGGTCATCGCCGGCGACCTGGCCTCGATCCTGAAGGACACCAAGATGGAGATGAAGGTGGTCGAGTTCCGCGCCGCCGGAAAGGACGCTGCCTGGGTCGAGCTCGAGCACACGGTCACTGGTGCCAAGGGACCCGACGGCAAGCCGATGCCGACGCTGACCTTCCACGTTCCGGCCTTGATGGTGAAGAAGGGGAAGATCTGGTCGACCGCCGAGGCGCGACCGTACGCCTACCTGCCGCCGATGCCCGCGCCGAAGGCTCCCGCGCCGGCACCCGCCGCGCCTGCCAAGAAGTAGCGGCGCGAACGTCATTCGACGATCGACGACCGCGCTGTCCGGCGGTCGTCGTTTCCGAACGATCTCGAGATCCGAAACTGCGGCTGGTCCGTATCTCCGGTCAACACCCTAAAAAGGAGACACACCATGTCGGCAGAAGCGAACATCACGCTCGTCCAGAAGATCTACGCGGCCTTCGGCAAGGGAGACGTCCCGACCATGCTGGAGCACATGTCGGACGACATCGATTGGGGCATCGAATCGCACGAAGCGCCCGAGGTTCCCTGGCACGGCACCGGAACCGGCAAGAAATTCGTGGCGAAGTTCTTCGAGACGCTCGGCCGGGAATGTCTCTTCCCGCGCTTCGAGCCGAGCGGCTTCCTGGCCTCGGACACCGGCGTGGCCTGTCTGGTGACCTTCGAGGTGGTGGTGAAGAAGAACGGCCGCAAGGCGGTCGAGAACGCGATTCACCACTTCACCTTCAAGAACGGCCGCGTCACGAAATGGCGGGGATGGGAAGACACCGCCTACACCAAGGCCACCTGGAACGGCTGAGGGAGATCCGATCCGGCCTCTGGGGCGTATCCTGAGTGCAGCGCGAGATTGCTGTGATCAGGAGACATCATGTTAATCGCACCTCAGACGGGCGCACCTCAGATGGGCTTTGCCACCTCCGCGCCGGCCGGCGCCGTCCCGCTGTCCACGCAACCCGCATCGCTCGATGATTTCGCGGCGCTGAAACCCGCCGCGCTGGCGGCGCTGTACAGCGGGGCGCGCACCCCCGTCCTCCGCGACATGGACGGTCCCCTGGTCGGCCGCATGCTGGCGATCACCGTGTTGCCGCGCTGGATGTTCGCCTTTCTGCGCTGGTTCGCCGGCTGGCGCAGCTTCCCCTGGCGCGGGAAGACCTTCAAGGCCGGCGACGGCGGTCGGGGGGAGGGGATTAACCGGGTCTTCGGCGACGAGAATCCGCGCCGGTGGTTCCGATTCGACACCTTCGTGGCGCCGTCCCGCGCGGGTGCCTTCGATGCGGTTCAGCTCGACTACGACAACCCCGGCAACCCGGGCTTCATCCGGGCGATCAAGGACGAGGTGCGGGAGGTCGCCCCGGGGCTGTACCTCGGGCTCGCCTATTTGATGTGGCGCGGCCGTCCCCGGCTGATGCTCTACTTCGGTCTACAGAAGCGATGACCGCGTCTCGGGCGGGCGTGGCGCCGGTCGACTGGGGGCGCCGAAACCTGCGCTTGCTGGCGGTGTTCGGTCCGGTGCTGATCGCGACCGGCGTGGCGGGGTTGACGCTGCCACCGGGCCTGTCTCTGATGAGCGGCGCGGCCCCTTACGACATCTTCCACATCATTTTCGGCACGCTCGGCCTGGCCATCGTGCTGGCGCGGTCCGCTCGGTTCGCGGGCCTGTTCAATCTGGGCTTTGGCGCGGTGGACCTCTATCAGGCGGTGGCGGGGGCGGTCGGATTTTTTCCGGCCGGACCGTTCGGGCTACGACCGGCCGATCACGTGGTGCACATCGTGCTGGGCCTCTTGCTGGTGGTCTTCGGCCTTCACCGTTCAGACAAAGTCGATGCCGCTGTGTAGCGAGGCGAGGATCAGATCCCGGCCCGGGCCCGCGGTGTAGTCGTGCTCGCTGCCGGTGGCCGATTCGACGACGCGGCCGGCGCTGTGGGCTCGTCCCCGGTCGAGCAGGGTGCCCTCGAGCACCAGGGTCACCTCGGGACCGCGGTGGCGGTGGCGCGGGAAGGTGGCGGCGGGGCGGAGCCGGACGATGCCCGCCTCGAGCTGCCCCACGGCCGCACCGGGCGCGAAGTGGAAGTAGCGCACGCCCGGGGCGGCTTCGATCCAGTCGGCGGCGCCGTCGACCTTGGCCAGCAGGTCGGCGGCGGTCTGCGCGCCGAGATCGAAGAGGCGGCGCAGGAGGGGGACGAAGGGGCCGAACCGCCCGCTGCCCGCGATCGTCTGCAAGAGACGCCGGCGGAGCTCGGGTGAGGCCGTCGATTCCACGACCTGCTGTTCGGCCCAGGCGGCCAGCGCTTGCCGGGTGAGCGCCAGGTCCCGCGCGATCGCCGATGGGTCACCGGCGCCGGTCCTGCCGAGCTCCCGCTTGGCCTCCACCTCGGCCCGATCGGTCTCGGATAGAGTCTCCAGCAGGGTTTCGACGTCGAGATCGGAGGGTCCGGTGTTCTTCATGTCTGGGTATCCCGTGCCTGAACCAGCGCGTCGCGGAGGGTTCCGAGCGCCCGGGCCATCCGGGACTTGACGGTCCCGACCGCGAGATCGAGACGGGCGGCGATCTCACGCGAGGAGAGCCCTTCGAAGTAGGCGAGATCGAGCACCGTCTGCAGCTCTGCGGGCAGTCCGCGGGCCAGGCGACGAACGCGTGCGCCGTCGAGATCGGTGGCCGAGCGTGGGGCGGTTGCGGGGTCGCCGGATTCGGCGATCACGCGCTCGGCCACCCGCGCGTCGCGGGTGCTCCGGCCCAGGCGATCCAGCGCGCGGCAGCGGGTTCTCACGATCAGCCAGGCCCGGACGGCGCCGCGCGCCGGGGAGTACTCGGTCGCATGGTGCCAGGTCTCCAGGAACACGTCGTGGAGCAGATCCTCGGCGGCGGCCTGGCTGCCGAGCATCCGCTTGCCGAGCCCGAGCAGCATCGGGGCGTGCAGGTCGTACAGAGCGCCCAGCGCCTCTCGGTCGCCGGTCGCCACCGCCGCTACCAGCGCCGCATCGTCGCAGTCGCCGATGACGCTCTTGGATCGCCGGCTGCCGGGCTGCTTGTCCAACATCCAGGAAAAAGCTACCAGCCGAGCGGGTGAGGCCACAAGCAGCATGTCGTCTAGCAGTACGGGCCGCGTGGACGACCGGATCGCGGGCGTCGCTCAGCGGTCGTCGTCGTCTTCTTGGTGGCCCGCGCCGGCGCCCTCTTCGTCGCTGCGTTCGAGCGCGCGGTAGAGGGTACGGCGGTCGATCCCCAGCTTTTCGGCGGCCTTCTTCTTGTTGCCCCCGCTCTCGCCGAGGACCAGCTGGATGTAGCGGCGCTCGAGCTCGCCCAGCGTCGGGCGATCGGC
Source organism: uncultured Myxococcales bacterium (assembly GCA_937889515.1). GTDB lineage: Bacteria > Myxococcota_A > Polyangia > Fen-1088 > Fen-1088 > JADGRB01. Next base: position 20,636 of record CALAOV010000113.1, read on the forward strand.
GATGATCCCGTCGACGGGGGTGGCGGAGGCTCCGGCCGCGGGCGCCGGGCTGGCCACCCGGCCGCTGACCTCGGGGGGCAGATCCGATGGAAGGATCACCCCTTTGGCGACGGCGACCGCGCGCTCGATCGCGTTCTCGAGCTCGCGGACGTTGCCCGGCCAGTCGTAGGCCGACAGCAACTTGAGCGCCTCGGGCGACAGGCCCGCGGTCTCCCGCCGTTCGCGGCGCGCCAGCTTGTTCAGGAAGTGCGCCACCAGGCTGGGGATGTCGTCCCGCCGCTCGCGCAGCGGCGGCAGGTGAACGGTCACGACGTTGATGCGGAAGTAGAGATCCTCGCGAAAGCGACCCGACTTGACCTCTTCCTCGAGGTTCTTGTTGGTGGCGCAGACCAGGCGCACGTCGACCCGGATCGATTCGCTGCCGCCGACCGGGCGGACCTCGCCGTCCTGCAACGTGCGCAGGAGCTGGGCCTGCATCTTGGGACCCATGTCGCCGATCTCGTCGAGGAACAGCGTGCCGCCGCTGGCCGCCTCGAAGAGGCCTCGCTTGGTGGCGATGGCGCCGGTGAAGGCGCCGCGCGCGTGGCCGAACAGCTCGGATTCCAGCAGCGATTCGGTGAGCGCCGTGCAGTTGACCGGCAGGAACGGGGCGGCGACCCGGGGCGAGTGGGTGTGGATGGCGCGCGCGACCAGCTCCTTGCCGGTGCCGGACTCGCCCTCGACCAGCACGGTGGCGGTCGAGCCGGCGACGCGAGCCACCAGCTTGTAGACCTCCAGCATGACCGGGCTCTTGCCCACGATGTCCTGCAAGGCCGGCTTGCCTTCGCTGGGAACGGTCTTCTGCTCGGCGACCAGGCGCCGGCGTTCCAGCGCCCGCCCCACGGTCAGGCGCAGCTCTTCGATGTTGAACGGCTTGGAGACGTAGTCGTAGGCCCCGCGCTGGATGGCGTCCATCGCGCCGGAGACGTCGCCGAAGGCGGTGATGAGGATGACCGGCGTGCCGGGCGCCTTCTTGGTGAACGCCTCCAGCACGTCGAATCCTCCCGAGCGCTCCATGCGCACGTCGGAGACCACCAGGTCGTAGCGCCCGTCGCCGGCCTGCGCGCGCTCGATGGCGCCGGCGCCGTCGTCGACGGCCTCAACTTCATACCCCTCGCCCCGCAAGATCTCGCACAGCAGATCGCGCGCGACCCGATCGTCCTCGGCCACCAGCACGCGCGAGGCGCTCATGCGCGGCCCCCCGCCGTGCGCAGCCGGTGCTCACCGGTGGCGGTTGCCGGGGCGGGCGAGGCCGTCGGCGGGCCCTGGCTCGGGAGGCGGACGAAGAACTTCGAGCCCTCACCGGGCGTGCTCTCCACCGAGATCGCGCCGCCCAGCGCGGCGGTCAATTGCCGGCAGATCGCCAGGCCGAGGCCGGTCCCCTTGCCACGTCCCTTGGTGGTGTAAAACGGCTCGAAGATCCGGCGCACGTCGTCGGGCGCGATGCCGTGGCCGGTGTCGCTGACGGTGATGAGCACGTCGTCGCCGATCGGGCGCGCCGCGACGTCGATGCGGCCATTCTTGTCGACGGCATCGAGGGCGTTCGACACCAGGTTGACCACGATCTGGCGCAGCAGGCCCGGGTCGGTCACGAGGTCGCCCAGCGCCGGATCGACCGCCCAGGTGACGGCCGCGCGCTTGCCCGGCGCCACGCCCTGAACCAGCTCGACCGCCTCCTCGAGGAGCTTGGGCAGCGCGGTGAGCTCGCGCTCCGGCTCGAGGGGCCGCGTCGAGTCCAGGTAGTCGCGCACGATCTTGCTGATGCGTTCGATCTCGCGGGCCGAGACGTCCAGCCGCTCGCGGAGCGCCGGCGGCAGATCGCGCTCCCGAAGCGCCAGCTGGACGTGCCCCGAGACCGAAGAGAGCGGCGTGCCGATCTCGTGCGCGAGCTGCGCGGCCAGCTGGCCGAGGGTCGCCAGGCGCACCTTCGACGCGTTGTCGAGCCGCATGTCGTTGAGCAGGCGGTTGAGCTGCGCCAGCGCGATATTCTTCTCGGACAGATCGTGGGTGGCCTTCTCGATCTCGGCGGCCAGACGCTGGTTGAAGGCGCGGATCTGAGCGTCGGCTTGCGAGAGGCGCTCCAGCATGCGGTTGAATCCCTGCGACAGGCGCCCCACGTCGTCGAGGGTGTCGACGGGGATCCGGCGCGAGAGATCTCCCCCCTCGACGTCGCGCATGGCGGCCGCCAGCAGCTCGAACGGCTTGCCGATCACGCGCTGGGTGATGAGGCCGGAAACCAGGGTCAAGACGATCACGAACACCACCGCGAAGACGACGGAGATCTGTTCTTCGGTTTTTAGCATCGATTCCACCGGACCGAGCGTCCAGCGCATGTCCAGCGTCGCCTTCCAGGGCCCCTGCAGATCGACCGCCAGCTCGATCGGCTCTTCGACCGACTCGCCGACCGGTTGCTGCCGGGTGAATCCCAGCGGCTGCCGGACGTAGGGGGCAAAGCGGGTGATCTCGGGGCGATCCCCGCGCGGGGCCGCGATGCGGCTCGAGGGGCTGGTCGACTCCCGGTAGACGTAGAGATCGAGGCGCACGATGCGGGTGTGGCGGTTCAAATAGCCGAGCAGCTTCTCTTCCAGATCGCGGTCGTCCGCGTCCGGGGGCACGCTCTTCAGGTCCTCGACGATGTCGTGCGCCAGCTCCTCGGCGCTGGCCTGAGCGTCCTTGATGATCCGGTCGCGCGTGAGGAACATGCGCCCCCACGAGGCCACGCCGACCGTGACCGCCACGCTGACGGCGATGAGCCAGATCTTGGTCCGGATGGTCACGCGGTCGCTAATTTACCGCGGTTCCCCGCCCGAGACGGGATCGATGCACGACCGCCCGGCTTTCCGCTAGATTGACGGCGTGAGCTCGACGAACCCCCCAGCGGATCCGCCCGACGCGTTCCTGTTCGACCTCGACGGGACGCTGGTCGATAGCGAGCGGGAGAACGTGGAGTCGGTGGTGCTGGCGGTGCGGCGCTACGGCGCGGAGCTGTCCGCCGAGGAGCGCGGCTTCGTCATTGGCCACTCCTGGAACGAGATCTACGCGCTCATCGCGGGCAACCACGGCCTGACCGCCTCCATGCGCGAGGTGATCGACGCGGCCGTCGACGAGAAGCAGGCGCTCATCGCCAAGGGCGGGCATCGGGCCCTGCCGGGCGCGGTCGCCACGGTGAGACGCCTGGCGCGCCGATCGAAGATGGCGGTGGTCTCGGGCGCGAGCCGCCGGGAGGTGTTCGATGCGCTCGCCGGCATCGGCCTTTCGGCGGAGTTCCCGCTGGTCGTGGCGGCGGAGGACTACACGCACGGCAAGCCCTCACCCGAGCCCTATGCGCAGGCGCTGACCCGCCTCGGGGCCGACCCGGCGCGGTCAATCGCCATCGAGGACGCGACGCCCGGGATCCTGTCGGCGCGCGGGGCCGGCATGCGGGTCATCGGGGTGCGCGCCGGCAACTTCGCCGGCTACGATCTATCGCCCGCGGACGTCGTGGTCGAGACCCTCGAAGAGGTGACCGACGAGCTGTGCGCAGGCCTCGTCGCATGAAGGTCGATCCCGTCGCCATATCCTCGGATGCCGCCTACTACTGGGTGATCGCTGCCATCGCGCCGCGGCCCATCGCCTGGACCTCGACGCTCAACGAGGACGGAAGCGCGAACCTGGCGCCGTTTTCATTCTTCACCGGCGTCACTTCGGATCCACCCACCTGCCTCATCTGTGTCTCTCGCCATGGCGGGACGCGGAAAAAGGACACCTGGGTGAACATCGAACGAACGGGCGAATTCGTCATCCACGTCGTGACCGACGCGCTGGCTCCGCAGATGAACGCCACCTCGCGGGCGTTCCCGTACGGCGTCGACGAGCTGGTCGAGGCGGGGCTCACCAAGATCCCCTCGGACTTCGTGGCACCGCCGCGGGTTGCCGAGGCGCCGATCGCCATGGAATGCCGTCTGGATCGCATCGTCGAGGTCGGCCGCTCCGGCACGGCCATCATCATCGGCGAGATTCTGCTCTGGCACGTGCGCGACGATCTGCTGGTCGAGGGGCGCATCGACGCGGGCCGGCTGGACGCCATCGGGCGCCTGAGCGGCGCCGGCTACGCGCGCACGCGCGATCGCTTCGACATGCCGCGCCCGAAGTGACGGCCGGACTCACCCGGCGCGCACTCGGGGGCGCACCGGCGTGGGCTTCTGCTCAGGCGCAGACCCGCCGCAGAACCGCCTCGAGCTCGGCCAGATCGACGGGCTTGGTGAGGTGCGCGTCGAAGCCCGCCGCCGCCGTCCGCTGCCGGTCCTCGGCCTGGCCGTAACCGGTCAGCGCCACCAGCGAGATGCTGCCGCCCAGCACGGCGCGCACGCGGCGCGCCACCTCGAAGCCGTCCATCAACGGCAGCCCGATGTCGACGATCGCGATCTGGGGCCTCAGGCTCAACGCCTGGGTCACCGCCTCCGGGCCAGTCGCGGCGACATCGACCTCGAAACCGTCCATCTCCAGCAGGTCTTGCAGCATTGCCCGGTTGTCCTCGCTGTCCTCGACCACCAGCACATGCCGGCGCGACCCCTCGACCGGCGCCGGCGCGCGCTCATCGGCGAGCATGGAGTGTCGGGATGAATTCATGGATCGACTCTCTATCTATGTAGCCCAACCGGGACTCCGCAAGGCCCCCTCGTTCGATTTCGCCACCGATTCATGCGCGTCTCGAGCGCAGCGACGGCCAACGGTCGACCGGCCGAAGCCGCCTGACGCGCGTGGTAAAATCGGCGTTCGTGTTCGACCACCTGCCACCCGAGGTCACCCTTTACGAAGTCGGCCCGCGCGACGGCCTGCAGAACGAATCGCGCATGGTCCCCACCGAAGACAAGGTGCGGCTCATCGACGCGCTCTCCGAGACGGGGCTGCGCGCCATCGAGATCACCAGCTTCGTGAACCCGAAATGGATTCCGCAGCTCGCCGACGGTGGCCAGGTGTCGCGGCAGATCGTGCGCAAACCGGGGGTAGCGTATTCGGCGCTGGTGCCCAATCGCCAGGGGCTCGACGCGGCGATCGCGGCCGGAATGCGCGAAGTGGCGGTCTTCATGTCGGCGTCGGAGACGCACAACAAGAAGAACGTCAACAAGACGATCGCGCAGACCCTGGCGGCCTTCCGCGACACGGTGCCGCCCGCGCTGTCCGCCGGGCTGCGCGTGCGGGCCTACGTCTCGACGGTCTACGGCTGCCCCTACGAGGGCGCCGTCGATCCGGCCAGGGCACTGGAGCTCTGTCGCGCGCTCCGGGAGCTCGGCTGCTATCAGGTGTCGCTGGGCGACACCATCGGCGTCGCCAACCCGCGGCAGACCCGGGATGTGCTCGGGCGCGTCTTGGCGGAGATCCCGGCGCCCGAGGTGGCGGTCCACTTCCACGACACGCGGGGGACGGCGCTGGCCAACATCCTGGTCGCGGTCGAGCTGGGGATCACCACCGTCGACGCCGCGCTGGGCGGCCTGGGCGGCTGCCCCTACGCCCCGGGGGCCTCCGGCAACGTCTCGACCGAGGACGTGGTCTACATGCTCGAGGGCATGGGCGTCCGGACCGGCATCGATCTCGATCGCCTGGTCGACTGCGCGCGGCTGGCCTCGACGCTGGTCGGGCACGAGGTCCCGTCCAAGTACTACCGCGCCGCCATCGGCGCCCGCTCGCGCGTCACCGGCGGCGGCTGATTCACCGGGTCTGAAACAGCGCCAGCGCCTTCTCTGGCTCGCCCTCCGACTCGAAAAGCTGATCATCCTTCGAGTCGCTGGATCGGCGCACTTCGCGGAAGATCCCAGAAATTCGAGCCGGCGCGAGGCGGAGTCTAGAGCTTGATGTCTCCGCCGTCGTCGTCGCGGCCGAGCTTCCGGCGAAGGGCTTCGGCGTCGTCGGGCGGCGCCGGCGCGCTTTCAAAGGACAGGCGGACCCAGGTTCCTTCCTTGGTGCCGGGCGGCAGCAGCCGCGCCGGCACGGCGAACGCGTCGACGCCGAGGGAGCAGGCGCGCGACGCCCGCCTCGATGGCATCGACGAAGAGAAGTTGATCCGCCGGCTTGCTCATGGCGCCTGCAGCGTCTGCTGCCGCCCGCGCGCGGTTTGGACCTGGATCTCGTCGCCGTCGGTCTCGACCGTCACGTCGCCCTCCGTGTCGGTACGATAAACGGCGGCGCCGCTCCGCGCGAGGCGTTCCAGCGTCTGCGCGGCCGGGTGGCCGTAGCTGTTCCCGGCTCCGGCGCTGATGATCGCGATCCGCGCGTGCACGGCGCGCAGAAAGCGCACGCCCGATGCGTAGCGGCTGCCGTGATGCGGGACCTTCAGCACCGCCGCGCCGAGGTCGTCCCCCGAGGCCAGCAGCCAGGCTTCGGTCGGCGCCTCGGCGTCGCCCGCGAAGAGCACCGCGAACTTTCCGTAGGTGAGCCGCGCCACCACGCTGTTGGCGTTGACGTCCGATCGCGAGCCGACGATCGGTGGATCGGGCGGGCCGACCAGCGTCAGGATCGCGCCCCCGCCCAGATCGATCTGGCGCCCGCGGGTGGCCTGCCGGACCGCGACTCCGTGGGCTTCGAGCGCCCGCAACAGCGCCGCGTAGGCCGTCCCCGGATGGGGAACGGGCGCGTCGATGAACTGCCCCGCGCCGATCTGGTTCACCGCCGCCGCGAGGCCGCCCAGGTGGTCTTCGTGCCGGTGGGTGAGGAGAATCAGATCCAGTGGTCCGTGCGTGTGCTTGGTCAGAAACGCCAGCCGCGCACCCGACGAGGTGCGCGGCCCACCGTCGATGAGCATGGTCTTGCCCGTCGGAGAGGTCACCAGCGCCGCGTCCCCCTGGCCGACGTCGATGAAGTCGAGGCGCAGCGTGCCGGTCGCGCGGGCCGGCCGCGGTGCGGCCAGCGTCGCGGCCACCAGCAGCGCGCAGAGGAGCGAGCTCCGCGCGCGCCGACTCGAGCGCGGAGAAGACGACGACGCCTGCAACGAGCCCGACAATGGCAGCCGCGCGGCGTGAAGTCACGGCCCGTTATCGGCGCGGCGCCCGTTCAGGTGCGTCGGCGTCGGGCGCTCGCGATTCGAGCTACGCTGGCTGCCTTACGCTGTCGACTGGCGAGCTACGCCGCCGGTCGGTCGGTCTTTTTCACGAGCTCGGGCCATCCGAAATCGCCGAGAGGCTCCGGGAGCTTCGAGGCGACCTCGGCCAGCGCTTCGGCGCCGAGCTGCCGGTCGAGGACCCCCAGAAACGCGGCGACGATTGCGTCCGTCGGCACGTCGGAGCGCGGCGCGTATTTCGCGCCCACGAGTGCGAGAAATTGACTCCGGTCGAGGATCTCGCGGGGGCCGATCGTGGGATCCCACCCTTCGAAGAACAGCCCGCGGACGAGCAGGGGCAGCCGGGCGCCGAAGCGCGCGGCCTCGGCCGGGGTCAACAGATCCCGCAGGGACTCCAACCCGGCACCCAGCGCGCGCACCGCCCTGTGCGGATCGGTCGTTCCCAGCTCGGCCATCATCGACTCCACCCAGGGCGTCGCTGTTTGATTGATCTTCTCGAATGGATGCATCGGCGGGTCCCCCGTCGGGAGGCACAGCAAACGGCACGCCACCGGGTAGACCGCGGAACATGTGGGCTTTCGACCGCCCGGAGGTCTGGCGCGCGAAACCTGCGCAAGTCGTGCATGCGCAACTTGTCGCCCCGACATCTGCAAAGAAGGCTCAGTTTTCTGAGACCTTTCGGCCTTGGGCCCCTGATCTCGCGACCGCGACCTTCACTCTGCCCGACGTCGAGAACGCGGCCGTGCCCCTCGAACAGAATCCCTGATATCGTCGGGGGGAATGAAGACCCCCGCAGGCGGTGGGCCCGAGCTCGTGTTGGTTGAGCGGCGCGGCAGCGCGGCGTTCGTCACCCTCAATCGGCCGGAGGCGGCCAACGCGCTGTCGCGGTCGTTGGTCGCGACGCTGGCCGGAACCTTCGCGACGCTGACGGAGGAGATCGCGCACGGGGGCGACGTGCGGGTGGTGGTGCTGAGCGGCGCGGGCGACAAGGCGTTCTGTGCGGGCGCGGATCTCAAGGAGCGGCGGACCTGGACGCTGGACGACACGCGCGTCTTCCTGGGCGAGATCAACGCGCTGATGGATGCCGTCGCGGCGTTCCCGCGGCCGGTGATCGCGGCGGTCAATGGCGTGGCCTTCGGCGGTGGGCTGGAGCTGGCCCTCGCCTGCGATATCCGCATCGCCGCCGACAGCGCGGAGATGGGTCTGACGGAGGTGCGGCTCGGGATCATTCCCGGCGCGGGCGGGACCCAGCGGCTGGCCCGGATCGCCGGCATCGCGGCGGCGAAGGAGCTGACGCTGACCGGGCGGCGGATCGGCGCGGCGCGGGCGCGCGAGCTGGGGATCGTGTCGGAGGTGGTTGCGGCCGGCGCGCTGGCGGAGGCGTGCGCGCGCTGGGCGGGGGAGATCGGCGGGGCCGCGCCGCTGGCGCTGGCGGCGGCCAAGCGCGCGATCGACGAGGGCGCTCCGTTGCCGCTCGCCCAGGGGCTGGCGGTCGAGCGGGCTTACTATGCACAGGTGCTCACGACCGAGGATCGCAACGAGGGCCTGAACGCGTTCATCGGCAAGCGCGCGCCCGAGTTCAAAGGACGATAGGACGACCATGTCACGCAGCGACGACTTCAAGGCGCTGGCCGAAAAAATCAAGAAGGGCGGCGCGCCCAAGTATCACCAGGCCAACACCGCCGCCGGCAAGCTCTTCTGCCGCGAGCGCATCGCGCTGCTCTGTGACGACGGCGGCAAGGACTTTGTCGAGGACGGCCTGTATGCCAACGCGGGCGCCGGCGATCTGCCGGCCGACGGCGTCGTCACCGGCATCGGGCGGGTACACGGGCGGCCGGTCGCGCTGATGGCCAACGACTCGACGGTGAAGGCCGGATCGTGGGGCGCGCGCACGGTCGAGAAGATCATCCGCATCCAAGAGACCGCCGGGCGGTTGCGGCTGCCGCTCTTCTATCTGGTCGATTCGGCGGGGGCGCGCATCACCGATCAGATCGACGTGTTCCCGGGGCGCCGCCACGCGGGCCGCATCTTCAACAACCAGGTCCGGCTCTCGGGCGCGATTCCCCAGATCTGCCTGCTGTTCGGCCCATCGGCGGCGGGGGGGGCCTACATCCCGGCGTTCTGCGACGTCGTGTTCATGGTCGAGAAGAACGCCTCGATGTATCTGGGCTCGCCGCGCATGGCGGAGATGGTGATCGGCGAGAAGGTGACGCTGGAAGAGATGGGCGGCGCTCGCATGCATTGCGAGGTCTCGGGCTGCGGCGATCTGCTGGCCAAGGACGAGCGGAGCTGCATCGCCGCCGCGCGCGACTACTTCGGTTATCTGCCGCAGCGGGCGGGCGAGACCCCGGCCGAGGCGGCGCCGCGGCCGCCGCGCGCGGACGCCAAGCGGATCGACGACGTGCTCCCCGCCAACCAGAACCAGGCCTTCGACATCGCGGCCGTGATCGATGCCCTCGTCGACGAGGGGAGCTTCTTCGAGCTCAAGAAGCTCTACGCGCGCGAGATCGTGACCGGCTTCGCGCGCATGGGCGGCCGGGCGGTCGGCATCGTCGCCAGCCAGCCCAAATGGAAGGGCGGGGTGCTGTTCGTCGACTCGGCCGACAAGGCGGCGCGGTTCATCTGGCTGTGCGACGCGTTCGGGTTGCCGCTGGTCTTCCTGGCCGACGTCCCGGGGTTCATGATCGGCAAGGCGGTCGAGCGGCAGGGGATCATCCGCCATGGCGCCAAGCTGATCTCGGCGGTCGCCGACGCGACGGTGCCCAAGATCTGCGTGGTGCTGCGCAAGGCCTACGGCGCGGGCCTGTACGCCATGTGCGGTCCGGGGTTCGAACCCGACGCGACGATCGCGCTGCCCCAGGCGATGATCGCGGTGATGGGCGCCGAGGCCGCCGTGAACGCGGTCTACGCCAACAAGATCGCGGAGAAGCCCGAGGCGGAGCGGGCCGCCTACGTCGAAGAGCTGCGCGAGCAGTACCGCGCGGACATCGATCTGTCGAAGCTGGCCGCCAACCTGCACGTCGACGCGGTGGTTCCCGGCGACGACCTGCGGGCCGAGCTCTTGCGCCGCCTGGCGGCCACCGGCGGCAAGAGCGTTGCGAGCTACTTCCGCAAGCGTCCCGTCTTGCCGGTTTGACGGCGGCGGATCGCTAAAAGATCCCGAGCGACCAGGTGAGGCCGGCCCGAATCTCGATCACGCGCTGGTCGGCTTGCCACGCGAGCCTCGCCGCGGCGTCGAACGCGAGGTCCGGCCGGCAGCGCCAGATGGCGCCCGCCAACCCGGATACGGTCGTCGATGAGTCCTCTTGCCCGGCGACGAAGAACTCGGCCACCGGCCGGACGGTCCAGGCGTCCGGTCCCTCGACGATGGCGCCTCCGACGAAGGCGAAGCGGTGGTCCCGGGTCCGGTCCCCCTCGAGGTTGAGGTGGATCGCCAGCGCCGGCCAGCGCTGCGACGCGATGAAGGCCAGCGATGCGCCCGGGCCCCCCGAGGCCGGCAGCGTGGGCAAGATCGCCCCCGCTTCGGCGGCCAGGCTGGGCCCTGTTTCTCCCTGCAGCGTTCCCTTGCGCAAGACGCCCTTGATGAGCAGCTCCGAATCCAGCTGCCGCCGCTGGGCCTCGACGTCCGGGCCGCCGAAGAGGAAGGCCTTGTGCCCGTCGAAGACCAGCTCGATCCGGTCGACGGGCCCATAGTTGAGGATGAACCCGGGAACGAAGGTCCCGCCGGTCGGAAGATGGATATAGCCGACCGGCCCCAGCTCGAGCTCGATGGTGTGCGTCTCCGCGACGTCGGCGTCGGTCTGGTCGAAGGGCCGATAGGCATACGCGGGCCGCGGCGCCGCCACCGCGACCAAGATTGCGATCGAGATCGCGTTGAAGCGCGCGCGAAGCACCGACGGGGAAACTATAGCCCGACCCGGTCGGCGCCAGCTATCCGGGACGACGTGCGGCTACTGGCAGCCCAGCGTGGGGTCGCACGCCAGCGACAAGCAAATGGTCGGCAGGCCCGGGACGCAGCTCCCGGCGCCGTCGCAGAAGCTGGCGAGATACGCCGGGATGACGTCGGTGGAGCAGCTGCTGGCGCAGACCGTCGAGGTGCCGTAGTCCTGGCAACCTCCGGCGCCGTTGCACAGGCTGTTGTTGCCGCAGCTCGCGGCGCCCTGATCCTTGCAGGTTCCGGTCTCGTCGACGCTGCCCGCAGCGACGTTGCTGCAGGTTCCCTCCGAGCCTGCGACGCCGCAGCTCTGGCAGGAGGGGCACAGGCTGGAGCCGCAGCAGAAGCCGTCGGTGCAGTGTCCAGTCCCGCACTGGTCGTCGGCGGTGCACGAGGTGCCGGCGGTCTTGAGCGCCACGCAGCTGCCGAGCAGGCCGGTGCAGTAGTCGGCGGCGACGCAATCGCCGTCGGCGTTGCAATGGGTGGGGCAGCCGGACGCCGTGCACAGATAAGGGGCGCAGCTCTTGGTGGTGGCCGTCGGGCAGCTGCCGCTGCCGGTGCAGACGGCGGCCGAGGTGAAGATCGTGCCGCTGCAGGAGGACGGCGCGCAGGTCACGCTGCCCGACGCTTGCGTGCAGGCGCCGGCGCCGTTGCAGGTGCCGGTGTTGCCGCAGGTCCCGTTCGCCCCGCACTGGCCGGCCGGCGCGGTCGTGTTGGCCAGGATCGCTGCGCAGGTCCCGAGACCGTTGACGTTGCAGGCCAGGCAGGTCCCGCAGGCGGTGCTCGACGAGCAGCAGACGCCGTCGATGCAGTTGCCGCTGCCGCATTCGTGGCCGGTCCCGCAGGTGGCGCCGAGCGCCTTCTTGCCGCTGCAGGCTCCGCTCGCGGTGCAGTAGTCGCCGCTCACGCAGTCGGTGTCGGCGGTGCAGCTGGTCTTGCAGGCGGTCGCCGAGGCGCAGAGGTAGGCGCCACAGCTGGACGTGGTCGGGGTGGGGCAGGTTCCGGTTCCGGTGCACGAAACGGCGGGCGTGAAGACCGTGCTGGTGGTGGTGGCCACGCAGGAGGCGGCCCCACAACCGACGGTGCTGGCGGCCTGCGTGCAGGCGCCGGCGCCGTTGCAGGTGCCGGTATTGCCGCAGGTTCCATTGGCCGCGCAGCGCACGTGCGGATCGGTCACGCCGCTGGCCACGTTGCTGCAGGTCCCGAGCTTGCCCGCCACGTTGCAGGCCAGGCAGGTGGCGCAGCTGGCGCTGCCGCAGCAAACGCCGTCGACGCAGTTGCCGCCGCTGCATTCGTGCGCGGCGGCGCAGGTGGCGCCGATGCCCTTCACCGGCAGGCAGCTGCCGCCGGTGCCGCTGCAGTAGTTGCCGGCGGCGCAGCCGGTGTCGGCACTGCAGGTCGTCGCGCAGGCGGCGGTGCTGCAGACGTAAGGCGCGCAGCTCGAGGTGGTGGGCGGCACGCAGGCTCCCGCGCCGGAGCACTTCGCCACCGGCGTGAAGATTGAAGTGGTGGCGTTGCAGGAGGCGGTTCCGCAGCTGACGCTGCTGGCGGCTTGCGTGCAGGCGCCGGCGCCGTTACAGGTGCCGGTGTTGCCGCAGGGCGGGGCCGCCGCGCACTGCCCAGAGGGCGCGGTCGTTCCCGAGGCGATCGCGGCGCAGGTGCCGAGGCTGCCGGCCACGTTGCAGGCCTTGCAGGTGCCGCACGGCCCAGTGCCGCAGCAGACCCCGTCGGTGCAGAAGCCGCTGATGCACTGGTTGGCGGCGGTGCAGGTCTGCCCGCTCGGCTTGAGCGCGCAGCTCTTGGCGGTGCCCGAGCCCTGACAGGTGGTGGGCGCGACGCAGTCGGTGTCCGCCGCGCAGGTCGTCTTGCAGACCTTGTTGGTGGTGTCGCAGACGAAATTGCCCGCGCAGGTCGAGGGCGTGGCCACGGCGCAGGTGCCCGCTCCGGTGCAATGCGAGACGGGCGTGAAGGTGGATCCGGCCGGACAGGCCGCGCTCCCGCAGGCGACGCCCGTGCCCGCCTGCTGGCAGGCGCCGCTGCCGTTGCAGGCGCCCGTGTTGCCGCAGGGAGCGCTGGCGGAAGTGGGACAGAGCCCGTGGGGCTCGGTGGAGCTGGCGGCGACGGGCGCGCAATTGCCGGCGCTGCCCGTGACGTTGCAGGCCTGACAGGTGCCGCAGACGCTGGCGCTGCAGCAGACGCCATCGACGCAGCTGTTGCCGGTCAGGCAATCGCCGGTCGCCGTACAGCCCTGCCCGAGACGCTTCTTGGTGCCGCAGAGGTTGGTCTTGGGATCACAGATGTCGGGCGACAGGCAGTCGCCGTCGACCGTGCAGGCGGCCTTGCAGGCGGTCGATCCGTTGCAAAGGTAGGGGGCGCAGGCGATGGTCGTTGCGGCCTGGCAAGTTCCTTTGCCGTCGCAGGTGCGGCCCGTGGTGAGCGTCGAGCTTCCACTCGCGCAGACCGGCGCGGTGCAGGAGGTGCCGGCCGCGTAGAGGCGGCAGGCGCCGCTGCCGTTGCAGAACCCGTCGGTGCCGCAGGTCGCCTTGCCGGCGTCGTGGCAGGTCCCCTGCGGATCGGAGGCGCCCGCCGCGACGTTGGCGCAGGTTCCGAGCGATTTGGTGAGCGCGCAGGACTGACAGGCGCCCTGGCAGGCGGTCGCGCAACAGGTCGCTTGCGAGCAGAGCCCGGACGAGCACTCCGCGGCGGTGGCGCAGTCCTGGCCGTTGGCCTTGAGGCCGCACGAGCCGCCGGTGTTGCAGATGGCGGGGGCGGCGCAGTCGGCGTTGGCGCTGCAGGAGCCCTTGCAGACGTTGACGCCGCACTCGTAGGGGAAGCAGGGGATGGAGCTGGGCGTGATGCATTTTCCCGCGCCGTCGCAGGTGGCGGCCGCGGTGAAGACCGTCGTCCCGCTCGGACAGGTCGAGCCGAGACAGGTGGTCCCCTGCACGTACTTCTCGCAGCTCCCCTTGCCGTCGCATTTTCCGTCGGTGCCGCAGGACGCGGCGCCCGCGTCGTGGCAGGTCCCCTGCGGATCGGAGGCGCCGACCACGACATTGGTGCAGGTGCCGAGCGTGCTCGTCAGGGCGCACGACTGACAGGCCCCCGTACAGGCCTTGTTGCAGCAGATCCCCTGCGCGCAGAAGCCGCTGGCGCACTCGACCGCCGCGCCGCACGAGGCGCCGCTCGACTTGAGACCGCAGGAGCTCGCGTTGCAGCTGTTGGGCATCTTGCATTGGTCGTTGGTGGCGCAGGCGTTGAAGCAGGTCGTCCCGTTGCAGACGTAAGGGGCGCAGGCGCGCGAGTCGGGCGCGACGCACTTTCCGTTCATGCTGCAGGTCGAGGGGGGCGTGTACAGGCCGCCGGCGCAGGTCTCGCCGGCGCAGACCGTTCCCGAGGCGTAGCTTTCGCAGCTGCCGCTGCCGTCGCACTTTCCGTCGGTGCCGCAAGAGGTGGCCCCCGTGTCGGCGCAGACGCTCCGGGGATCGCTGTTTCCGGGGGCGATCATCAGACAGGACCCCGGGGAGGTCGGCAGATTGCAGGTCCGGCAGCCGCCGGCGCAGGCGTTCTCGCAGCAGACGCCGTCGACGCAAAAGGCCGAGGCGCATTCGCCCGCCGCGCCGCAGGCGTGTCCCAGCGGCTTCGGCCCGCAGGTCTTGTTGACGCAGGCGGCGCCGGTGTCGCAGTCGGCGTCGACTTTGCAAGTGTTGGTGCAAGCGCCGCTCAGACAGCGGAACGGGTGACAGTCCTGCACGCCGGGCGGCCGGCAAGTCGCGAGCCCATCGCAGGTTCCCGCGGTGTTCAATCGGTTGCCGGTGCAGGTGGGGGCCAGACACTGGATGTCCTGGACATAGTTGGCGCAGCCCCCCACGCCGTCACAGGTTCCGTCGTCTCCGCAGGACGACGCGCCCTTGTCGCTGCAGCTTCCCCGCGGATCGGGCGCGCCCGAGTCGATCGGCCAACAGGTGCCCAGGCGGCCGGGAAGGTTGCAGGCCACGCAAGCGCCCAGGCAGGCCACGTTGCAGCAGATATGGTCGGCGCAGAACCCCGAGATGCAACCGTCGTCGCCGCTGCAGTTCGCGCCGGGTCCGCCCTTGCCGCAGCTCCCGGTCGCAAAGTCGCAGACCTGCGCGCTGCATTGATTGTTGGCCGTGCAATGCGTGAAGCAGCTGTTGGTCGTGGTGTCGCAGGCGTAAGGCAGGCAGAGCGTGGTCACGCCCGGTTTGCACTGACCCGTTCCGTCGCAGGCGTAAGCGCCCGCCACCGCGCTGCCTTTGCAGGTGCCCGGCACGCAAATGTCTCCCATGTACTTGTGGCAAGCGCCGGCGCCGTCACAGGTGCCGTCCTGTCCACAGGTCGCGACGGGTTGCACGGCGCAGTCGGAGGCGTTGCGGGGGCTGGCGCCGGCCGTGCGCTTCGTGCAGGTGCCGGGCTGACCGCCTCCAGAACAGGTCTGGCATCCGCCGCTGCAGGCGTTGTTGCAACAGACGCCGTCGACGCAGAATCCGCTCTGGCATTCGCCGCTGCAGGCGCAGGTGGCGCCCAGCGCCTGCTTGGTGCCGCTCGATCCGCAGGCGTCGTGCGAGCTCGCGGGTCCGTCCGTCTTCGCGCCGCCGTCGGACCCGTCGTGGCCGGGGCCGTCGGTAGGCGGGGTGCCACCCTCCATCGGGCTTGGTAAGCCGTGGTGACTGCTGCAGGCCCCCAGTGCTCCGAACGCCAGCAATGCCGCGGCTAGCGCGACGCATCGCAAAGATATATTATTTGGAAAAACCGATTTGAACTCGTACAAAGCCCGCGCCCATCCCACAGCGTACGACACGAGCGTACGCTATCGCTTTTGCCAAAGCTCCAAAAAAAACTTGCTTCGGAGCAGACTCTTCGGTTTTGGCGGTTCCGCCGCCACGGTGGAACAAGTCCGCTCCATCCGCTCGAAGATGTGGCTCCCAAGCATTTGAACAAGGCCGCGAGGGGCGCTTTGAAACGTCCAGCGGTGGTTGACGCCACGCCGCGTCCACCGGTACCCTCGTGCACCGCAAATGATCCGCCCCCCGATGTTGGCCGCGGCTGCGCTCACTCTTGGCGCCGCCATTTTCGGAGTGGTCCCAGGGCTCGACGCCGGGACGGCGCTGGCCCAATCGCCGGCGGCGCGCCCGCGGATCCGGGGTCGGGCCTATAGGCTCAAGGTCGACAGCTCGCCGCAGCAGGCGACGGTCTTCTGGGATGCCGGAGACAAGCCCGACCCGAAGACCTTCGGCGTCGCGGGCTACACGCCCCTCACCCTCAAGGTCCCCAAGGGCTCGGTCAAGATCGTGGTCGAGTTCGCCGGGTTCAAGGCCGAAGAGCGCACCCTCGACGTGCGCAAGAGCCAGAGCCTGATGGTGACGCTCGATCGCGCTCCGCGGATGGCCCGGCTGGATCTGCAGGCCGCTGCCGACGGTGGAGGCGCCGGGGCGGAGGTCTTCGTCGACGGCGCCGATCGTGGCACGGCGCCGAACTCGTTCGAGCTGCCGGCCGGGCGCCACCAGGTCGAGGTGCGCAAGCCCGGGTACAAGTCATTCTCGGACTGGTTCGATCTGGCCGAAGGCGAGCGGCGGACGCGCGACGTCTCGCTCGAGCGCGCCGAGGCGCCATCCGGCACGCTGCTGGTGACCTCCGACCAGGGCGGCGACGTCTACATCGACGGCGCGCGGAAGGACGTCGCGCCGGCGATCATCCCGGGCATTCCGGCCGGCGATCACGTGGTCGAAGTGCGCAAGGACGGCCTGCCCGCCTGGCGACAGACCGTGACCATCGTGGCGGGGCAGCAGGCCAAGGTCGGGGCGACCTTTGGCGCGGCCGCCGGCGCCACCAGCCTGCGCGTCATCTCCAACGAGCCGGACGTCGAGGTGTTCATCGACGGCGAGGACAAGGGGAAGGCGCCGGTCACGATCACCGACCTCAAGCCGGGCGAGCACATCGTCGGCGGGCGCAAGAAGCAGTTCAAGTCGCAGGAGCAGACCGTGCGGGTTTCGGCCGGCGAGAGCGCCATCGTCAGCTTCCGGATGGAGGTCGCGCCGCCCGACCGCCCCCACGCGGCGCTGAAGATCCAGTCGACCATCCCCAACGCCGAGGTGTTCGTCGACGGATCGAGCCTGGGCCGGGCCCCGGTCGATCGGAACGATCTCGACCCGGGCAAGCACTACGTGGTCGTCCACCGCGACGGCTACACCGACTTCAAGCGCGAGGTGGTCCTGGTCGAGAACCAGCCGGTGGTCCTGGTGGCCGACCTCACGGCCACGGGCTCGCTACGCATCCTGTCGACCCCCGAGGGGGCGGAGGTGCGTCTGGACGGTGAGCTGGTCGGTCGCACGCCGGTCCAGCACGACGGGGTCGGCTCGGGCGACCACATCGTGGAGTTCCGCCTCAAGGGCTACTTCGACCACAAGGAGACCATGAAGGTCGAAGGCGGGCGCGAGAAGGTCTTCTCCGTCGACCTCAAGCTGATTCCAACCGGTCCTTCGCCCGATCAGGTGGCCAAGCGGAAGCAGGGGATGTCGTCGTTCGGCGCGCGCGCCAACCCGGTGGGCGGCGTGACCGCCGACTTCGGCCTGGGCTATCCGTACTACGTGACCGTCCGGATCATGGTGGGGGCGCTGGCGCTCCGGAGCATGGGCCTGGACGTCGGCGTGCAGATGCAGAGCCTGTTCGACATCACCGACTTCGCCTTGCGGGGACGCCTCCAGCTGCTGGATTTCGGCCCCTTCGCCCTGTCCACCGACAGCAATCTGGGCGGCGGCACCGGGGTCAACGGCCGCAGCTCCCTCTTCTTCGACTGGAGCGCCACCGCTTCCCTGGACTTCGCGGACATCGCCACCGTATCGGCGTTCCTGCATTTTTCGGCTTGGGATGACCACTTCTGTCCGACCACCGGACAGCTGCAGAACGGCACCACCGCCGACGCCTACTGCGGCTATGCCCCGGCCAACGACTTTGCCCAGAAGATGCAGCTCTTCGGGACGGGCGATCCGGCCCGGTCCTTCACGGGTCACCGTTTCTACGTCGGGTTCGCGGCGTCGGCGGCCCTCGACCGCCTGACCTCGCTGTTCTTCCAGTTCGAGTTCGTGCCGCTCACCCAGAACTACGGTCTGACGCCGCGCGAGGCCTTCGAGGGGACCTACAACCAGGCTCTGATCGGCTCGAGCGATCCCAACTTCTATTTCACGCTCGGCGTGTCGCTGAAGTTCTGATCGCGAAACGTCAATATTTTCACTGGCGCGCAGCCTAAAACTTCTTCAACGTAGGACGCCTCATGAGCAGCGCAGCGGGTATCCCCCGCAAGTGGACGATTGGCGACTCCGGAGAGGTCTACGGGGTCAAGTCCTGGGGCAACAACTACTTCTCGATCAACGACGCGGGCAACGTGCAGTCGCACCCGGCCGGCAGCGACGGCGCGTGCATCGACTTGAAAGAGCTGGTCGACGAGGTGGCGCGGCGCGGAATCGGCCTGCCGTTGCTGATTCGATTCTCCGACATCTTGAAGAGCCGCATCGTCGAGCTGAACGAGACGTTCAAGCGCGCGATCGCCGAGTACGGCTACAAGGGCAACTACAAGGGCGTCTACCCGATCAAGGTCAACCAGCACCGCTACGTGGTCGAGGAGATCGTTCAATTCGGGCGTCCCTATAACTATGGCCTGGAAGCGGGGTCGAAGCCGGAGCTGCTGGCCGTCATGGCCATGCTGGACGACGAAGAAGCGCTGATCGTCTGCAACGGGTACAAGGACGAGGAGTACATCGAGACCGCACTGATGGCCTCCAAGCTGGGGCGCACGGTCCTGATCGTCGTCGAGAAGTTTTCCGAGCTGTCGCTCATCGCCGAGACCGCCAAGAAGATGGGCGTCCGGCCGCGGATCGGCATCCGGGTCAAGCTGGCGGCCAAGGGCTCGGGCCGCTGGGAGGCCTCGGGTGGCGACCGGTCCAAGTTCGGCCTGTCGACCCGCGAGGTGGTCGAAGGGATCAACTTCCTGCGCGCCAACGACCTGCTGAGCTGCTTCGAGCTGCTGCACTTTCACCTGGGCAGCCAGATCTCGGCGATCCGGGCGGTCAAGAACGCGCTGCGCGAGGCCGGGCGGTTCTACGTCGAGGTCTGCCGCCTGGGCGCGCCGCTCAAGTACTTCGACGCCGGCGGCGGTCTGGGCGTCGACTACGACGGCTCGCAGACCAACTTTGCCTCGTCGATGAACTACTCGACGCAGGAGTACGCCAACGACATCGTGTTTTCGCTGCAGGAAATCTGCGACGCGGGCGGGGTGGCGCACCCGACCATCGTCACCGAGTCCGGCCGGGCGGTGGTGGCGCACCACTCGATGCTGGTGGTCGACGTGCTGGGCGTGGGCGAGTTCGACGTCGGCAAGGCGCCCGATCAGATCGGGCCGGACGTCCCGCGCGTCATCAAGAACCTCTTCGAGGCCCACCGCGACGTCTCGCGCAAGAACGTGCTCGAGACCTACCACGACGCGCTCGAATACAAGGAAGAGGCGCTGCAGCTCTTCAACCTGGGGAGCCTATCGCTGCCCGAGCGGGTGGTGGCCGAGGACATCTTCTGGGGGGTCTGCCAGAAGCTGCTCAAGATGGTGCGGGAGCTGCGCGAGGTCCCCGAGGAGCTGGAGGGGCTCGAGCGCGCGCTGTCGGACACCTACTTCTGCAACTTTTCGATGTTCCAGTCGCTCCCCGACATCTGGGCCATCGATCAATTGTTCCCGATCATGCCGATTCACCGCCTCAACGAGGAGCCGACGCGGCGGGCGGTGCTGGCCGACATCACCTGCGACTCCGACGGCAAGATCGATCACTTCATCGACCGGCGCGACGTCAAGCCGGTGCTGGAGCTGCACCCGGTCAACGGCCACGACTACTACCTGGGGATCTTCCTGATCGGCGCCTACCAGGAGATCCTGGGCGATCTGCACAACCTGTTCGGCAACACCAACACCGTGCACGTATCGCTGGCGGCCGGCGGCGGCTACCAGATCGAGCACGTGGTCACCGGCGACACCGTCACCGACGTGCTCAAATACGTCAGCTACTCGCGCGAGGAGCTGGTGGCGCGGATCCGGCGCTTCGCCGAGCTGGCGGTGCGCGCCAACCGGATGACCCTCGACGAGACGCGCTCCATGCTGCGCCTGTACGAAGAGGGCCTGGCCGGCTACACCTACCTCGAACGGGCGTGACGTCGGGGATTCCCGGTCGCCGGCTTGAGCTTTTCCGGCGACCTGCCGAAAAGGGGGCGAGGTGCCCGGATGACGGCAGATCCCGCTTCGACCGCCGTGGAACGTCGCGCTTCGCGACACCTGCTTTTGATTCTGTTCTTCGCGGCCGGGGCGCTGGGCGCCGGCGCTTGCGGGACCGACGAATCGGCCGGCGATGACGGCGGTGCCGGACAGACCGGCGCGGGCGGTGGCGCCGCTGGACACGGTGGAAGCAGCGGTACGACTGGCGCCGGCGGCACGATGGGGTCGGGCGGCACGACGGGGTCGGGCGGCACGACGGGGTCGGGCGGCACGACGGGGACAGGCGGCACGACGGGGATGGGCGGCACGACCGGGACGGGCGGCACGACGCCGGCCGGTTGGCTCTACACGAGTGGCAGCAAGGTCTACGTCTCCAACGGAAACGGCGGCGGCACGGTCTGGGTCGGCCGCGGCGTCAACACCGACGACATCTACCTCTGTGGCTACAACAACACGCTGTGGATGACCTCGCCGGACCAGACACTCGAAACCATGGTCACCGGCATCCTCTCCGGCTGGAAGCCGACCTTCCTTCGCCTCTCCCTTTCGATGGACAGCGATCCGACGGTCAGCAGCTGGCTGGCCACCAACGCGCAATACAAGACGCCCATGACCAACGTGATCAACGCGATCGGCACCCACGCGGGGGTCTACGTCCTGGTCACGCTGCGCAGCGACGCCTCGATGATCCTGCAGGACACCACCGACGGAGACGCGGAGGCCACCGGCGTCCCCTCGGACAGCACCACCACGCCGAACGCGACCTCGTTTCCGACGGGAACCGACGCCGTGTACGTGGCGTTGGTCGACAGCTTCGCGAATTCCAGCTTCGTCCTGTTCGGCCTCACCAACGAGCCGGGCGGCAACAAGCGCAGCAACGCCACCTTGAGCGCGGCCATGTCCCACGCCGTCGGCACCATCCGGGCCGAAGAAGATCGGCTGGGCGTTCCCCACCACGTCGTCTCGGTCCAGGGGAACGGCTGGACCGGCGACATCAGCTTCTACGCCACCACGCCCCTTCCGTACGACAACGTCGTCTACGAGGTTCACGGCTATCCGCCCACCACGGCCTCCTACACCTATTCGAACATCCCGGTGATCGTCGGCGAGTACGGGACGCTCGACAGCGGCAGCGCGCCCGCCTTCTTCGCCGACGTCGAGTCGAAAAAAATTCCGACACTGGCCTGGGACCTCGATTCATTCAGCAACTGCGCGCCCGACCTGGTCACCGTCAACCAGAGCGCGAGCAACCTGACGCCGACGGCATGGGGAACGCTGGTCCAGAACTACCTGCTGGCGCACGCGCCGTAGGGGGCGACGCGTCCCCGCGCCGGCGTCACGATCTCGTGGCAAGATCCCGCAACAGGCGGCCGCCACCGCCGAAGAAGGGGGATGGGAAAAGTAATGGAGACGATCAAGGTAACGAACGACTACGATCTGACGCTCGCCGAGGCTGGCGCGCTGGATCCCGACAAGGTCCGGACTGTAGAAGTCGAGGCGTTGATCGATACCGGCGCCACCATGCTGATGCTACCTGCGGACGTGGTCGAGCGGCTCGGAGTGGCCATCAAGGGCTATCGCAAGGTGCGCTACGCGGATTCGCGGGTCGAGGAAGTGCCCATCGTCGGCGGCATCAAGATCGAAATCCGCGGACGAGAGGCGTTCGTTTCGGCATTGGTTGGGCCCGCGGGATCGATGCCGCTCGTCGGACAGATCCCCCTCGAAGAGATGGACTTCGTCGTCGATCCGAAATCGCGCGAATTGCGTCCCAATCCCGCTTCGCCCGACGCGCCGGTGCTGGATCTGCTCCGGGTCGCCTGACGAAACACACCCCGCCCGCTTCCGCGACGCCCCTGGGTCGTCCCGCTCAGGCCGGCAGGTCCGACCGCTCGTAGAGCGGCCGGATTTCGATCTCGCCCGCGGCGACCCCGGCCCCTCGGAGGTGAATCGGGAGCCAGCGCTTGGCGAAGTCGATCGCTTCGTCCATCGACTCGACCTGGATCATCGAGTACCCGGCGATGATCTCCTTCGTCTCGGTGAACGGGCCGTCGATCACGGTGCGGCGGCTGCCCGCGCGCTTGATTCGCGCTCCCTTCGCGGTCGGCTTCAGCCCGTCGCCGGAGAGCAGCGCTCCGCTCATCGCGTACTCTGTCATCAGGGCACCCATGGCGGTCAGGGTCTCCTGGCTGGGCAGAGCATCCGATTCGGCTCTCTGATCGGACTTCAGCATGACCATGAACCGCGTCGTCCCGGGCTTGCGGGCTGGCGCGGTGGGAGCTCCTGGCGCGGATCCCGGCGCCCCTTGGGCGGCCTCCCGGAAGCGGACCTCCTGCTCTCGCCATCCGTCCGGTTTCTCGCTGGAGTCGACCGGAAAATCCGACGCCTCGAACAGGGCGCGAATCTCGATCTCCCCCGCCTGGCCGGGCACGCGCTTGGCCCATTCGATCGCCTCTTCCTTCGACTTCGTCTGAATCAACCAGAAGCCGGCGATGAGCTCGTTCGTCTCGGCGAAAGGCCCGTCGATCACGGTGGACGTTCCCGCGGAGCCTTTGCCGGACAGCCGAACCCGCGTGCCCTTCGAGCTCGGGCGGAGCCCTTCCCCCGAGAGCAGCGCCCCGGCCTTCATCATCTCTTCGTTGAGCTTCCCCATTTCGGTGAGGAGCCCTGGGTCCGCCAGAATGCCCGCCTCGGCCTTCGAATCGCTCTTGATCAGCATCATGAATCGCATGGTGTTCCCTCCCTATACTGTCTCGACGACCCGCGGCCCGGCAGATCGACAAGTGAAAACGTTTTTTTTGGAGCTTGGGAGGGCGTCTTCCCGGGCAGCCTCGATCGCCGACCGATCTGCCGCGGCCGGGCGGCCCGTGGGGCCATCGTGTAAGATGCGGCCTGCCATGTCGCCCGGTCTCGACCTCGGGGAGCCCGCCACCGTCGACGCGTCGCTGTCGGATCTCGCGCGCGGCGTGATCGGCTCCGAGATCCTGCGCATCGCCGCCGAGATCCGGGCGCTCAAGGCCAAGGGCGCGGAGATCTGCAACCTCACGGTGGGCGACTTCGATCCGACGCAGTTTCCGGCACCGGCGGCGCTGCTGGATGGCATGCGGGCGGCGCTGGCCGCCGGGCAGACCAACTACCCGCCGTCGGACGGCGTCGTGGCGCTGCGCGAGGCGGTGGCGCGTTACTACGCCAAGCACCTGGGTCTCGACTATCCGGTCGAGTCGGTCCTCATCACGGGCGGCGCGCGGCCGCTGCTGTATGGGTCGTACAAGACCGTGCTGGATCCGGGCGACGCGGCGATCTATCCGGTGCCGTCCTGGAACAACAACCATTACGCCTATCTCTGCGGCGCGCGCGCCATCGAGATCCCGGTGGGCGCCGAAACCAATTTCTTTCCGACGCCGGACCATCTCCGCCCGCATCTGCCCTACGCCCGGCTGATCCTGATCAATTCGCCGCTCAACCCGACCGGCACCGCCATCGATGCGGCGGTCTTGCAGCAAATTTGCGAGATGATCGTGGGGGAGAACCGGCGGCGCGAGCGGGCCGGCGGCAAGGCGATCTGGCTCTGCTACGACCAGGTCTACTGGCAGCTGGTGTTCGGCGGCGCCAAGCACGTGACGCCGCCCGAGGTGTGCGCCGAGGTGGCGCCCTACACCATCATCCTCGACGCGGCGTCGAAGAGCTTCGCGGCCACCGGCCTGCGCGTGGGCTGGGCGGTGATGCCGCCGGCGGCGCGCCAGCGGATGGCCGACATCCTCGGGCACGTGGGGGCCTGGGCGCCACGCCCGGAGCAGGTCGCGATGGCGGCGTTGCTCGACAATGAAGCGGCCGTCACCACCTATCTCGCCGAGATGCGCCCGCGGGTGCAGCAGCGCCTCGACCGGCTGGCGGGCGGCTTTGCAGCCATGCAGAAGGAAGGATACCCGGTCGAGGTGATCGCGCCGCAGGGGGCGATCTATCTCTCGGTGCGGTTCGCCATCCCGGGACAGACCAACGATGCGACCCGCAAGCTGCTGCTCGATCGCGCAGGCTTCGCGGTGGTTCCGTTCCAGGCCTTCGGGCTGCGCGAGGACAGTGGTTGGTTCCGGATCTCCGTCGGCGCCGTCTCTCTGGCCGAGATCGACGCCGCGCTGCCCCGCGTGCGGGCCGCGCTGCCGCGCCGTTGATGTCGCGACCAGCGCTCTCCGTTATCGCGCTGGCGGTCGTCCTCCGGGTGGCGCTGTTTCCGTTCGCCGAGAACAAGCACGGCGACGCGCCCATGCGCGCCCTCATCGCCGAGCGGATGGTCCTCGACCCGGCCAGCGCGGCGGTGCCGCGCACCTACTGCCAGTTCGGGCCGCTGCACACCACGTTGATGCGTCCGTTCATCGCGCTCGACCGGTTCGCGCCGCGCTCGTCGCGCGTCCTGTCGCTGCTGGCCGGCCTCGCGGTCTTCTTTCCGTTCCTTGCCTTCGCGCGACGGCTGATCGGCTTGTTCCAGCGCACAGACGCGGCCGGGCACGCCCCGGCGTCCACCGACCGGCGGGCGGCCCTGGCGGCGTTCGTGCTGGCGGTCTCGCCGCTGCACCTGCAGGCATCGACGACGGCCTCGAGCGAAGCGCTCTACCTGCTGCTCTGGGTACTGGCGCTCGAGCGCCTGCTGGCGGCGCTGGCAACCGGCCACCGGCGCTGGTTCGCGCTGGCGGGGCTCTGCGCCTCGCTGGCGGCGGTCACGCGGTACGATGCGTGGATCGCGTTACCGCTGATCGTCGGCGCGGCTGGCCTCTTGGGACGCCGGATTCGCCGCGCGGGCAGGCCGGGCGCGACGGTGGGTGGTCTGGCGATCTTCGCCGCGACGGCCGCGATGTTTCCCGCGATCTGGCTGCTGTGGGGCGCCCTGTCGGGCGGCGATCCGCTGTTCTTCGCGCACTATATCGCGAGCGACCACGCCAATCTGGCGGCGACCGCGAGCGCGCGTTACGGCGCGATTGCCGGGCGCGCGCGGCAGGTTGGCGTCTGGTCGCTGTCGTTCGTGGCGGCGATGACCCTGCCGGGCCTGTTCGTCGTGAGCAGGGCGCTCGGCCGTCGGTGGCGCGATCTGCCAGGGGAGATCTGGATCGTCCTGGTGGCCGCGCTCGGTCCTCCGGCGCTCTACCTCGGGCGCGGGTTGGTCTTCCAGAGCTTCGAGCCGCTGGCCCGCTTCGCGCTCGTCCCGGGCGCGTTGCTCTTGCCCATCGGCGTGGCCGCGATTTCGCTCGAACGCGCCCGCGCCTTTCGGCTGGCGACCCTCGGGTCGGCCGCCGCCTTCTCGATCGCCGTGTGGCTGGTGGCCACCGTCGGTCGCGAGCGGATCTGGGCCGGCGCCGAATCGATGGGCGCGCTCACCCGCCTAGACGGCGAGGACCGCGCCTTGGCCGCCCACCTGCGCGCCGTCCGGCCGCCCGGCGCGCCCGTCATGATCGAGCCGTTCTCCTACGCGGACATCGGCATCACCCACGCCGCCGGGATTCCCTGGACCGAGGCGGTCACCCTCATCGTCACCCGCACGCCGCGCGCGACCATGCGGGAAAGCATGCTCACGACGGGGGCCCAATTCATCGTCGGCTACGACCGCCCCGGCGGCTGGCCCGAGCGACTGCCCGACTGGCCACGCGGCGGCGGCGAGCGTTTCGGACACTGGATTGTGGTCGACCGCTCGGCGCTGTGAGCCGTCCGGGTGAGGTCGGTCTAACTGCCGCAGCTTCCGGCGTCTGGATTTGGCAGTCGCACGCACGCACCCGCCGACCCCGGGAGGTTGCAGGCGAAGCACGGATCCTGGCAGGCGCTGGCGCAGCAGACGCCACCGGCGCAGCTATCCCCGTGAGGCAGTCGCTGGTTGCCGTGCAGCTCTGACCGAGCCGCTTCGGGTTGCCGCCGCAAAGGTTGGTAACGGGATCGCAAATATCCGGCGCCAGGCAATCGGCGTCGTCAGCGACGCGGGCGGCGCCTTCTGCGAACGCTGGCCAGCGCCATCACGAGCCCGAGCGGCAGGACCATTCAGATCGGAAGAGCGTCGTGTAGGGAAAGAGTGTAGATCTCGGTGGTCGCCGTATC
>CALAOV010000114.1 GCA_937889515.1 uncultured Myxococcales bacterium
AGGCTCATCGAGATGTGCGCCTCGTCGATGAACATGTTGCGGAACTGCGGGTCGGCGTAGATGGTGCTGTGGATCCGCTTCAAGATCACGGGCTTCTGAAAGCCCTCGCGGCCCATCTGGGTGGCCAGAAAGATCTCCGCCATCCCGCCGTCGGCGACGCGCCTGAGGATCTTGTATCGCCCGTGCTTCGCCATCCCGAGCCCATCAACTTAGCACTGTCATGGGAACCCTGGGAGGGTTCCCAAACCCTCCCGCGATGGGCTCCGTTGGGCAAAGCCCAACTACGCCCACGCCATCATGGGAACCCCGCCCGCTCGATAGTCAGGCCCACGCGATTAGGGGGAACCGCCCGGTAGTCGTCGGAAATTTTTGACGGGGGTGTTGTCTGGGGGGAGGCTGTTGTCCAGCATGGACAACCCGGCGCCCAGTGACAACGTGGTCCTTCGCCACGCGGTGGAGCAGATTCAGCGCTGTCTGCCCAGCCACTGGTCGACCAGCGTCGCGACCAAGACCAACGACGCCGCCGACGCCCGGCTGACCATCAAGACCCCGGCGGGCGCCAGCGCGGCGCTGGCGATCGGGGCCCGCCGCCAGCTCGATCCGCGCCTGGTGGGCGAGGTGGCGGGCGCGCTCAAGACCGCCTCGGCCGACGCGTTCCTGATCGTCGCGCCGTTCCTGGGGGCGCGCACCCGGGAGCGCCTCGCAGACGAGGGGCTTGGCTTCGTCGATCTGGTGGGGAACATCCGCCTGGTCCTCGATCGCCCGACGGTCTTCATCGCGGCGCGCGGCGAGGACAAGAGCCCCTGGGCCGGCCCGCGCGCGACCCGGTCCCTGCACGCCGCCAAGGCCAGCCGGATCGTGCGCGCGCTGGTCGACGGACCGCCCCCCTTCGGCGTCCGCCAGCTGGCCGTGCTGGCGGGGACCGACCCCGGCTACGTGTCGCGCCTCCTGGACATCTTCGACCGCGAGGAGCTGATCGAGCGCGAGGTCCGCGGGCCGGTGGTCGGCGTGGAGGTCGAGCGCCTGTTGCGGCGCTGGACCGAAGACTACCGCTTCGCAGACGCCCACCGTTTCGTCCCGCTGACCCACCCCCACGGCGTTCCGGGCGCCCTGGCGGGCCTGCGGGACGCCGGCGTCCCCTACGCGCTCACGGCGCGCGTCGGCGCGGCCGCGCTCCTCGGCACGGCCCTGCCCGGCGTCGTCGCTGCGTACGTCGACAACCCGGAGCGGGTCGCGCGCCTGCTGGGCACCGAAGCCGGCGAGGCCGGCGCCAACCTCCTGCTCATCGACCCGTTCGATCCGTTCGTGTTCGAGGGCGCTTGGGAGGCATCCGGGCTGCGCTACGCCGCGCGGTCGCAGATCATCGGTGACCTCCTGGGCAGCCCGGCACCCGGGCCCGCTCAGGCCGCGACGCTGCTCGGTTCGAGCTAGCGCAACAGCTACCGTCCCATGTCGTTGCGAACGTCTTCGACGGTCTTGCCGCGGGCTTCGGGGTGGTCGGCGAGATAGACGTCGATGAGCTTGGCCAGCTGCTTCGCCTGTGCCGCGGTCATCTTGCTGTGGGACGTACCGGTCGCGGTCTTGGGCGATTCACGCTCGGCTCTCGACCCTTCCTTTTCCTCGCCGGCCGCCGATCGCTTGCTCTGAGAGGCCTCCGCCTTCTTGGTCTCGGCCTCGATCTCTTTCTGGATCTCCTTGTCGCGCTGCTCTTCACAGCCCTTCGGTTCGCAGTCGCCCGGGCAGCCACACTTGCCCTTCTTGGCGCAAAAGCAGGTTCCGGCCGTGTCCTTGTAACAGCCGCACTTGTTGGGCGTCGCTGCCGTGGCGGATCCGCCCCCGGCCAGCGCAAAGGCCAATACGAGACCGGCAATCGCCCCCAGGAAACTCAACCCACGCATCCCCACACCCTTATCAAACCGCGACCCGCCCGCTGGGTCAAGGCAGTGTCAAGATTTGGGGACGCCGCGAAGCGTTAGCCTCGGCTCCCCGGACGGGCACCTGAATTCATTACAGATTTTGGCGATCGCCGCCGATGTGCGGCATGGATCGACATGTTGATAACTTTTGTCTCGCTCTGGTTGGCGCTGGCGGCGGTCGAACGGCCGGGCAGCCTGGCGCCGGTTGCGCCGGCCCATGTGGTCGAGGGACAGCGCCAGCGCCACGTCGAGGGTCCGGCCAGACGCGGGATCCACGAGCTGGAGGATCCGTCGGGATGGCCGGCCGAGGCGGCGCCCGCGATCGGACCGGTCGACGCCGAGCGCTTCGACGCCGCGGTGGAATCGCTCTGCGGCGAGGTGGCACCGGCCGCCGGGCTCCCCGCGGTGGCGCGCGTCGTGCGCGAGGTCGCCGCCGAGACGAAGAGCGATCCTTTCCTGCTGGCGGCCCTGGTGTACCGCGAGAGCCGCTGCCGGCCGTCGCTGGTGAGCCCGGCCGGAATCGGCATCCTGCAAATCCAGCCCGCGATGTTCGCGGCCGCCGCCGAGCTTCCGTTCGCGCGTCGGGATCTGGACCGCGACCGTCTGCTCGATCCGGCGCACAGCCTGCGCGTCGGTGCGGCCTTGCTCGCGATGTGGGAAACCGACCACGTCGCGATCGATCGCGCACTCGGGAGCACCCCCCACCGCACCGCCGTGGCGCACTTCTTCTGGGGCGACCACGTCTGGGGGACCACCTCGGAGGATCGGACGCTCACCGCGCGACGGCGTCTGCTGGAGGCCTATGCCAACCCGCCCATCGCCTATCAGCCGTCGTCGCTGGGCCTCGACATCGTGTCGCCGCTCGACGGAGCGCCGCGGCTCGGCACCAGCGGGCTGGGCGCCGATCGCGAGGGCGGCGAACGGTCCCACCGCGGCGTCGACATCGACGCGACGATCGGCGAGCCGGTGCGCGCCGTCGCCGACGGCGTCGTCCAGTTCGCCGGCGTCGACATGCCGGGCGATCACCCGGCCATCGGTCTGTTCCCGCGACAGCTGCGCCGCTGGCGCAATCGAGACTTGGGGCCCGGCGGTTTCTTCGTCCGAATCATGCACGCGGGCGAGGTGCGCAGCGGGTACTTCCATCTCAACTCCTTTCGCGTCGTCGCCGGTCAGACCGTGCAGGCGGGCCAGATCATCGGCAGCGTCGGCCGGACGGGCGTCAAGGTCTCGGGCAGCCACCTGCACTTCGAGGTTCACGAGGACGGCGAGCTCAGAGATCCGGCGCGTTTCCTGCGCGCCTACGTGCTGCCGCCCGACCAGACCATCACGCACGAGCTGGCGATGGCGGAGAAGAAGCAGCGCCTGGCCCGCGTCTCACGCCTCCGCCGTCACGCGCGGATCGCCGCCCAGCACCACCTCGGCTAGCGTCCGTCACTGGCAGCCGATCTGGTTGTCGTCGATCGCCAGATCGTCGAACCAGACGACGAATGGGGTGGGGGGCGCCTGGAAGAACTGGGCGCCTACCGCGAGCGAGGTGTAATTCGACATCTTGGCGTTGGCGTTTCCGGTGAACGCGAGCGAGGTCACCTCGGTGTTGTCGGTGAAGAACCGGTAGCTCTGGCTGGCGACGTCCACGTACCACTCGGCGCAGTGCCATTTGGCGTCGAAGCTCCAGCTGTAGGCCGAGCCGTTGCAACAGGAGTCGTCCGGCACGTTGTAGAGAAACTGGTGCGTGCCGTTCGAAGCTTCGACCGTGTCGACGATCCGGTTCTCGGTCGTCCCCTCGAGCGCCGCGAAGGTGACGTGAATGACCGCGCCGCTCGCCGGTCGCGGGGCCGGGGATTGCACCAGGTAGAAGATTCGGCCCCAGTGCTTGGTCGCCGTGGCGCCGAGGGCCGCCAGGCTCTTCTGGATGCGTTCCTCGCCGGGCACCATCGATTGGCTCTTGAGGGCCTTGCTCCCGGAGTGCCACTGGTCCGTCGCCAGGCCGACCCCTTTCATCGAGTCGGACCCGAACCCGTTTAGTGCGGTCCACCCGGTCGGGATGGATCCCGCGTTGCCGGTCTCGAAGTCCTCACAGAACTTGTAGGTTTTCCCGGCGCATCCGGAGGCCGCTGTTCCACCGCCCGCTCCTGCGCGTCCGCCGGTTCCCGCGTTACCCGTCGTTCCGGCGGTGCCGCTGGTGCCGGCCGTGCCGGTCGTTCCGGCGCTACCGCTCGTGCCCACGCTGCCCGCACTGCCCACGCTGCCGCCCGCTCCAACCGAGCCGGCCGTTCCGCTGCTGGCTCCGCCGCTCGGGGAGCCGCCGGTTCCGGCATTTCCGTTGCCCCCCGATCCCGTCGCGGTTCCTCCGGAACCGCCAGAGCCCCCGGATGCGGTTTCTTTCGCACACGCCACCGTGAGGCCGAGCAGAAGTACGCCCAAGCATGGCAGGCGCGTCCATCGGGCGTCGGCAGCGTCGGCAGATCGAGTCGAAAGGCGCATTATGGGAGTCCTCCTGGTTGAGAAAATAGTCGCTCAGAAGATCATGCCGGCCACCGGCGCCGGCGCCAGGTGATCGGTCGTCGTTCCGTCGCCCAGCTGTCCCGAATCGTTCGAGCCCCAGCAGCTGACCCCACCGTCGACGCCGCCCGCACAGGTGTGAAAACCTCCCCCGCTGAGGGTGGCGACGCCGACGAGCCCAGAGGCGGCGACGGGCATCGATCGGTCGGTCGTGGTTCCGTCGCCCAGCTGCCCGGAAGCGTTCCACCCCCAGCAAAGGGCCTCACCGTCGGGCAGCACGGCGCAGGTGTGGTTGTAGCCTGCGGCGATCGTCGCGGCGGGCGGTAGCCCGGCGACCGCCACCGGAACCGGGCTGTCGTCGGTGGTGCCATCGCCGAGCTGGCCATTGGAGCTCGAGCCCCAGCAAGCCACGGCGCCACCGGCGCGCAAAGCGCAGACGTGGTTGAACCCCGAAGCGATCGCCACCGCGTCGGTCAGCCCCTCGACCGGCGCGGGAAACGGATGGGCGGTGGTCGTTCCGTCGCCGAGCTCGCCGTTGTCGTTGCCCCCCCAGCACTGGACGGTTCCATCCAGGATCAGCGCGCAGCTGTGGCGCCCGCCGGCCGCCAGCCCCGCCGACGGCGGCAACGAGAACACGCCGACTGGCGATCCGCTGTTGAGCGACGAGCCGTTGCCGAGCTGCCCGGCGTCGTTCTGTCCCCAGCACCGGGCGTTCCCGTCGCGACCCAGCGCGCAGCTGTGGTAGCTGCCGGTCGCGATGGCGGCGACCGACGACAGGCCGGGGACCTCGAAGGCGCCGAGACGGTTGGTGATTGTTCCGTCGCCCACCTGTCCACCGACGTTCCAGCCCCAGCAGCGCACGGCGCCGTCGTCGCCGAGGGCGCAGGTGTGATAGCT
This sequence comes from uncultured Myxococcales bacterium, assembly GCA_937889515.1. Taxonomy (GTDB): domain Bacteria; phylum Myxococcota_A; class Polyangia; order Fen-1088; family Fen-1088; genus JADGRB01. The sequence continues at coordinate 5,316 of CALAOV010000114.1, forward strand.
GCCGGCCGAGATCTCCCGGATACCCGCCAGGCCCGGGACGTGCTCGGGCACGGTCTGGTCGACCTCCGTGCCGTCGCCGAGCTGGCCGTCGGCGTTGGACCCCCAGCAGGACACGTCGCCCGCACCGTCGACGGCGCAGGTGTGACCGGCCCCCGCCGAGAGCCGTCCGGCCGGCGACGCGGGTGCGGTCGCGGTGGCGCCGCAGCCGAGGTTGGCGATCACGACCCCGACGACCGCCGCTGCCCGCACGCGCGCCTCACCTCGGCCTAGGTCGTGAGCTGGGCGTCGATGTTCCCGACGTACTTCGGGTCTCCCACACCGGTGACGTCGGTCATGCCCATCGCGTGCAGGATCGATGTCAGCAGATAGTTGTTGGGGACCTGGCTGGGGAAGGTCACCAGGCGGCCGGTCTTGAAGAAGCCGCCGCCGCCTCCGATCAGGACGTAGGGGATGTTGCCCACATAGTGCGCGGAGCCTTCGCTCATGTCGCTCGCCACCAGGATCACGGTGTTGTCGAGGACCGTGCCGTTCCCCTCCGGAGCGGCCGCCAGCTTGGCCACGACCTCGGCCACGCACTGCTGGTAGAACCACTGGTCGATCAGAGATTTCTGCGCGTAGTTGGTCGAGCCCTGGTGGGCGATGGCGTGGAGATCGGGGCTGGGGATGTTGAGCCAGGGGAAGGTGAGGCTGTTGCCGCCGCCGTTGTCGATCAGATCCATGGTGACCGCGCGCGCCTTGCCGCAAATGACGGCGGCGGCGACCAGGTCCGACATGAACGTCACGTGGGCCGGGTAGTTGGTGATGGTGTTGAAGTTGAGCCCGGCGGGGGTGATCGTCGGCGGCGTGCAGACGGCCGTCGACATGCCCGACGATTGCAGCTGCGCCTCGAGCGCGCGAATCGAATCGAGATGGCTCTGGACCTTGACCTTGTCGTCGGTCCCCAGGTTGGTCGAGAAGTTGGTCAGCTCGCCACCGACGAAGTCGAGCACGCTCTTTCGGCGCGCGTGGAGCGCGGCCAGCTGCGCGGCCGACATGTCCGTCACGCCGAACAGGCTGGTGAACAGCTTGTACGGATCGGTCTGGGAGGTGTTCTTGATGCCGCTCGACCGCCAGCTGGTCGAGGTCGCGTACGGGCGGCAGCCGACGTTGAGCTGCGCGTTGGATATCCCGGCCGTCGACGCCAGGTTGTCGGAGATCAGCTGGTCGATCGACGGCGTCGTGGCGGTGACCGTCGGCACGGAGTCGGTGCCGTCGGGCGAGCTCACGCCACCGGTAAGGAGCGCCGGATAGGTGAAGTGACCCCCGTAGGGCGCGCCGAGGTCGATCATGACGTTCAGATCGATGGGGCTCTGCTGCTTGTTGGCCGAACGCATGAGGAGAAGCTTCGAGCTCCAGGCCGCCAGCGGCGTCAGACTGAATGGCAGGGTCCCCGACAGCGGCCCGGCCGCGCCGGTCGGATAGAAGTCGGGCGGACAGATCCCGTCGGTCCAGGTGATGCCGATGAACCGGAGCGGGAAGCCGCCGGCCGACGCCGCCCGGCTCCGGCTCCAGTCGGTCGAGAGCAGCGGCAGGAACCCGGCGCCGATGCCGAGCCGCTTGAGGATGGCCCGCCGGGAGTATTTGGACTCGGTCTTCATGGAAGGACCTCCCCGGTCGCAGGGGCCCGGTAGCGGAAGGTGCGCGAGGTGGCCACCCCCGCGATCAGATCGCGCATGTTGAGCCCGTCGGCCTGGAAGGTCGCCGTCGCGCCCTGGATCGACGCCAGGTCGGCCGACGAATCCCAGCGGTTGAGGGCGTACCGCATCCACTGGGTGGCGAAGCAAGCCTGCACCTGCGGGCTCGCCGCCAGCATGGTCGCCAGGCCGAGCGCGTCGTTGAACGTCTGCGTCTGTCCGTCGAGAACGATCGAGCCGCTCGCGTCGACCGGGAGGCTCTGATCGGTGGTCCGGTACTGCCCGATGCCGTCGTAGTGCTCGAACCCGAAGCCGATCGGGTCCATCGCGCTGTGGCAGGCGCCGGTGCAGGCGTTCTGATCGTGCGCGAGGAAACGCTGCCGGGTGGTCAGCCCCGCCATCGGCGGCTGCGGCGGCGGCACGTTGGCGGGTGGGTTCGGCAGGGTGTTGCACAGCAGGCGGGTGAGCACGGCGTGCCCGCGCCGCACCGGCGAGGAGCCGTCGGTCGCGCCGGTCACGGTCAGGAAGCCCGCCAGCGTCAGCAGGCCCCCGCGCTGTGTGGAGTCGAAGGTCACCGGCTTGGGCGTGGTGCCGGTGACGCCGGTGACGCCGTAGATGGTGGCGAGCGCCTGATTCACCGACGACTTGGTCCCGGTCAGCAGATCGGAGAACAGCCCAGTTCCCAGCACGGCGCCGCTGCCGTAGCTGCGAAACTCGTTCTCCATGTCGGTGGCCAGATCCTGATTCCACATGCTGTAGATGGTGGGATCCTTGGGACGCGACGAGATCACGTTGACGTCGAGCCAGTCGTCGATGAAGTCGGCGACCATGTCCTGCGCCTTCGAATCCGCGAGCATCCGCTCGACCTGCGTCTGCACCCCGTCCACCGTCGCGAGCTGCCCGCCGGCGGCCGCCGTGAACAGCGCGGCGTCGGGCATCGTCCCCCACAAGAAATACGAGAGACGGTTGGCGATCTGGTAGTCCCCCAGCTGCACCACGTTGCCGTCCTTGATCGCGGCGCCGGGATCCATCTCCCAGTGGTAGACGAAGCCCGGCGACTGCAGCATCGCCTCGATGAGCACGTCGATCGCGCCGTTGAAATCGAGGGCCAGCGTGGTCCGCGCGGTCTGGTAGAGCGCGGTCAGGTTGCTCACCTCCGTCGTCCCGAGCGGGCGCCGATAGATCTTGGGGCCGAAGGTCGCGATGAATTGGCTGGCGCAGCCGGCCTCCGCGGCGGCGTTCGCCGGCGTGCACGGCAACACCGTCGAGAGCTTGGTCGTGATGTTGGTGGCCAGCGCCTCCGCGGCCGCCTGGAGATTTCCGGCGTCGAGCGTGCCGATCACGTTGGGCTGCCGAAACGGAAACGCGTTGTTGCTGAGATCGTCCGACTCCCCGGGAACGTCGGCCACCCCCAGCGTCGTGTCGCTCAGGAGATCGCGCACGGTGTTCAGATATTCACGCGAGGTCAGCCGGCGGAGCGGCAAGAGGCCGGCGGCCGCGGGATCCGCAGTGCCCGTCGACGCGCCGGTCCCGCCGGTTCCGGAAGAGGCGCCCGTCCCCGATCCGCCGCCGGCGCCGATCTTGCCGGTGCAGCCGGGCCCGAAGACCACCGCCGCCGCACAGACGAGGGCACCGGCCGCGCTGCCGCGGAAGACGGATCGGATGTTGGCAATCTTCGACGAATCGCTCACGGAGAACCTCCCGAAGGCGAGACTGGCGTTTCCTATCTCATCAGTTCCGGCTCCTGCCGAAACCGGTCCGCGCCGCGCGAAGAAACTGAGCCCCGACGCTGTACTGAGGGTAACAGGGTCGGCGGGTCTACGAACCTTCTAAAGAAACGCAGACCACCGTCGGAGACGCTGAGCGTCGCAAATCTCCTCGGACTCGCCGCGGGTACGCAAATATCTCACCCAGCGACGGGGGTCCGCCGGAGCGAGATCTGGACCTCGCGCGCGACGTAGCGCCATTCTTCTGTCTCGCGCAGCAGGCCGACGAGCTCTTCGAAGACGCCGGCGTCGGCCTCCGAGAACTCGAACCAGGTGAGAAAGTCGAACGACTCGCCGAGGTCTCGGCTGTGGTAGAGCCGCCGCGCCACGGCCGGCAGAAAACGCGACCCGATCGCGATGTGGCGCGACTGCGCCTCGAAGATCGCCCGCCGCTCGTCCTGCGGAAGAACCCACCAGGCGTCGGATTTCCGGATCGGGATCAGCGCCGCCACCAGACTGTTCGGCCGACCGAGTCCTGGCTGGAGGGTCGTCAGACGCGCCTTCTCGTCGCACTCGGTGTAGCGCTCGTTGCTGCGCACGCCGTGCAGCACCCAACCGGACCCCGTCTCCGGCGCGGCCGCGAATCTGCCCGCCTCGACGCGCGTGAGCGCCGCCGCCCGAGGCAACCCGTCGCCGCAGATCGTCCGCATCTCGGTGATGCGCCAGTCCCCGACATCTCCCGCGACGAAGCTGCCGCGCACGACCGGCACGCGCGGCCCGGTGGCGTCGGCAGGCGCGGCAACCATGGCCCGACTATAACGCGCCCGATCCGCACACGAAACGCGCCCGATCGACTTGGGACTTTGGTCTCGATATCATCGCGGGCCATGATGCGTAGCGATCGAACGGCATCCTGGGCGGGCTTCCTGTTGTTGGCCGCCGCGCTGCTCTCGTGCTCCTCGAGCTCTGCGTCCGGCGGCCTGCGCCAGGCGTGCTACGGCAACGGGAGCTGCAACGCGGGGCTGGTCTGCCTCAGTCAGATCTGCGTTCAACCGGACACCGGCGCGGACGGAAGCGCCGGCAACGGCGGTTCAGGCAGCGGCGGTTCGGGCGGGCTCGGCGGGGGCGGCCACGGCGGCTCGGCCGGCTCGGCAGCGCCCGTCACGCTGGTCCTGCCGGTCGGCCCGATGACGGTACCCTCGAGCGCCGAGAGCACCCAATGCGTCACGGTCGCGCTGGGAAATACCGGCCACGCGATGATTCGAAAGATCCACGCGACCTTCGGCGCCGGCCTGGTAGATGCGATCGTCTACAAGAGCACCGCGACAACCCCTTCGGCGCTGGCGCCCTGCACCGATCTCTCAGGCGCAACCGGCGCCTCGGCGGCGCTGTACCCGATCTTCGAGACCAATCAGGCGACGCTCGAGATCGATTTCCCCAGCCTTCCGAATCTCACCGGACCCGACGTGGTCGATCGGCAGATGGTCACCATCGAGATCCACGGCAGCGACCGTGGCGACACCACGGGCACCCCACTCTCGCTTTCGGGAGAGATCGACATCGACGTCCTTCCTTTCCCAGCCGGCGGGGTCGCCAGCGACCTGATGTTGACCGGAACGACCACCCTCTCGATTCCGGCGCAGGACTCCCTGTACCAGACGAACGTGCTGTTCCAACCGGTCGACAGCGCGATCGACATCTTCGCCCTCTCGACCATGCAGCATCACCTGGGCGTCGAGCTCAAGATCTGGCAAGGGACCTCGGCTGCGGCCAGCTCACAGACCGCGATCGTCGACGACACCGATGCCGTCTCGCCCGGTATGCATTCGTTTTCCACGCCGCTCACCTTCACCACCGCCGGCAGCGGCCTGGCTTTTCAGTGCAGCTGGGTCAACAACACCTTCGGCACTGTCAGCTTCGGCACCGCCTCGACCGACGAGACCTGTTTCATCTGGCAATACTACGCACCCGCGAGCGGCTACCACCTCTGCCTCAACGGCACCTGCCAGCTCTGAGTGGCCGCCGGCGTTTCAACCGACGGACACCGTGGCTGCGCGAGCGATCGTGGGTCACCCGTGCTGCTCATCTCGCCATCGCCGACTTGAGCTTCCCCACCTTGGCGACGGAGGAGAGGCCCTGGTCGCGCGCCCCTCGGTTCACGAACGTTCCGCTCGGCCGCGCCTGCGCCGTGCATCTTCCGTCGTAGCTCCGCTTCGCCGCCCTCTATTGGCCCTCACCGACGCCGTTGCTCAGCTCCCGTATGCGGTCTTCGGTGACCAGCGCCTTGGCGACGTCCTCGGCCTCATGAACGGTGGGCCAGCGCGCCGCGGCGAGCTTGGCCATGGAGTCGCGATAGAGGATCCACTGATGCTGCGCGGCGTGAGTGTCGCGCTTGTAATCGTTCGCCCAGCCTGTGTATTGGGCACAAAGGTCGCGTTCCGAGGTCTCCGCAGCTTCTTTCTCCCAGTATGACACGTACCCGCGAACGTCGGCCTTGTAGAGAGCGTTGAGCTCACTGTCCGCCGCCCGCAGCGATCTCTTGAGCGGCGGCGGAGTCGCACTTCCGGACGTCGTCAGCGACTTGAGAGTCTTGGTGAAATTGTCGCGAAGCAATCCCTCTTGGGATGTAGCGAACTGGTTGCGAATCGAGCCGTCGATGACGGACTGGTAACGGGATCACCGGAGGGTCGGGTCGAGCGCCAGGAGAGGCCCGTGAAGTTGAACACCTGACGGGTCAAAGCGGTCAGGTCTCTGTAGTCCGAGGCGTCATGCAACTCAACAAGAAGCGGGTCCGGGAGCGGTTCGCTAAGACCGACAACAGCGTCGAGGCGATCGCCCAATTCGTGTCGTGACAGGGACTTACCATCACACCGGGTCAGGGAGGCGTCAGGATCACGTACTGGTCGGTTGGGCTCATCGCGAGGATCATGGTCCCCGAACCTCGAGAATCTCAGTTTCCTGAGAGGCCCTCAGCCTAAGCCCATGATCTGGATGCCCACAAACGCCTCATCAAGCGCCTACAGGATCTTGGCATCACTGTAGAGGTCAAATCCGCCGCCTGACCCCCTCAGCTCAGCGTTCGGTTTCTATCGAGTCGTGTCCTGCGGAACCACCTCTTCTGAGTCGGTGTTGGTATCACGGGTTCCGGGAGGCGCTCCAAGCTAAATTGCGGCGTCCGAAATATAGCCAGTACCGTCGCCGACCTTGGCCAGACCGTAGGCCTTGCCCATGGTGCTGTAGAATTCGATTGCCCTGATATGAGCATTCGAGTTGACGCCGAGCTTGAAGCGGCCGTCTCCGCCAGCAATCGCGTGGAACATGCGCACCACGGAATGGTTGGTTCCGACCTCGCTTCCCACCGCCACCAGAAGGTTGTTGAGCAGGCTCTTGCCGTTCGGGCCCGGAAAGTTCATCGAATCGAGCTTGGCGAGCACCATCGCCAAGTTCTTATGGACGAAGTGGTTGTGCGCGGTGGCCATCGCGACGCACGCTGCGTTCGACGGGTCCCACGCGTGATAGTTCGCGTGAGGGTTGCCGTTGATCACGTAGCTCGGATTGTCCGGGTTCCCGAGCGGGCCGACAAAATTGGTCTGGCCGCCGCCGGAGTCGAAAGAAAGGTTACCAAAGCGGTAGTAATCACACTCTAGACCGGCGATCCACAGATCCGCGAGGATCTGGTACGCTGTCTGGAAATCCGCAGGGCTGACCTTGTAGACATCGGCTGGATCCCCGCAGCTGGCCCCGTCGACATAGTAATTGAGGGGCGGCGGCATCGGGCTAGTCACGGTGGGCAGCTGAGTGGCGGGCATGCCGCCGGTTCCCGTGCCATAAACGGACATCTCAAGCTGGCGGACGCGATCGAGGTGGTTGCTGAGGACGGCGGCGTCGCTGGCAGGCAACGGCGAGGCGGCACCGGTGTACTTCTGATACGCTGGGACCAGGTAATCGAGGATCGAGCGCGCAGCGCGCGTCTTCGGATCCTGCTGGATCGACGCCGGCATCGTGCCGAAAATCTTGTTGAAAAAGTCCACCGGAGACGCCAGATCCTCGAAGTCGGCGGCATTCGCCCCCTGATCATTCCAAATGCGCTTGTACTGGTAGTTGATGCCGCGTCGGAAATAGATTCCCGTATCGATGATACGGAACGGGGTCGGAGCCCCTTGCGGGTAGTTCTGCTTCATGATCGAGAAATGCAAGGTCGGCCCCTGCGGGATGACGTTGAAGCCGGGCGCGAGCTGCGTCCTATAGCCGCTGAAGAGATACGGCTGTCCATAGTGGTGCTGAGCGACGACCGGCTGGTCCGCCGCGGCCGAGCTGTCGATGTTCGTGTAAATCGAGATCTTGTTGGCGCTGATCAGGCTCTGGTAGTACTGGAGGGTTCCAGCCAGGCCGCGATCCAGGAAGATGTCCGGAGTGCCCAGCCCATACATTAAGCTGAGCATGCCGATGGGCGCGTTCATCGTCTGAGCGTGCGCACTGCTTTGGATCATCGACTCGAGGAACGGCAGGCCGATCGCGATCGTGCCGCCTCGCAGGACCGCCCTTCGGCTGATCACGTGGTGATATTTCATGGCTCGACTCCTATCGCGAGCGGAAGATGGGCTGATGGACCAGCGCGTTGACGAGCCCACGAAACGTGATCGGGGCGCCAGCGGACTGCGCAGCCGCGAGGACCGAGTCCACGACATCGGCCGTGTACTGCGTGTGCTGCAGACCGTAGCGGACGACGTGATCGGTCATGCAACGCACGTATTGCGTGCTTTGCGCCACCATCGGAAGGAAATCTTGATAGCCATTGAATGAGAGGGTGCCCAGCCCCGTGACGATCGGGCCGTCGTCTTTCAGGCTCGGATCAGATTTGAACAGGCCATCACCGCCCCATTTGTTGAGAGCGAACGAGTAGGGCTCGAATTGCGTGTGGCAGCCCGCGCAGCGTGGGTCGCGCATCCGCGCCTCGCCGTAATCGCGCGCGGTTGGATTCGGGGGGAGCTCAGCGCTGAGATCGGTCTGCTGAATGTTGGGCGGCGGCGGCGGCGTCGGCGGCACGCAAAGGAGCTGATTGGCGATGAACTGGCCTCGGCTGACGGTGGAGCCGAAGACGGCGTTGCTCACCGCGATGAGCGTCGCGGGGTGCGTGAGCAAGCCCATAAACGGATATGTCCCGGTCGGATTGACGGTTCCGGCGGGAGCCGTCTGACCGGCGATCCATGTCGCCGCCGCCGCGTTGACCACGAACGTGTCGGTGGTGAGCACGGCGCTGATCGGCTGGTCAGCGCTGACAAGAGCGGCGAATGAGTCGGTTGCCGATTGAACGAGCGCCGCCACCGTCGTCGCGTCGGCCACCGTGCTGACCGAGGTCGCGTTCACGTTGCGCGTGGGAGCCTTATGCAGGGTGAGAAAATCGAAGGCGAACGCCTGAGCGAAAGGTGTCATGCCGCCGGCGAGAAGACGATCGACCTGAGCGTCGAACGTGGACTGGTTGCTCAGCAGCTGGTTTGCCTTGGCGGCAGCGTACAGCATCGCATCGGGGGGGCCGTCCGTAATGACGTAGGACAGGCGTTCCGCGAGCTGGAAGTCGTTTAGCGAGTCGTCGAAGAAAAGATAGAGGAATTCGGGCGCTTGCAGCGTCGCCCGAATCAACAGCGCGACCGTGTCGTTGTATGACAGCGCCGCCGCCGCGCTCGCGTCGAGGATCGGCTTGAACGCGCTGACCTCCTGAACCGTTACCGGCCTACGAAACGCCGCTTCGAGGAAGGTGCTCAGGAACGCGTTGATACACGAAATCTGCGCACATCCGCCAAAGCGCGCGCTAAAACCGGCCCAGTCAGTGATGTTGTTGACGATCGCCGTCGCAGCGGCGTCGTACCCCTGCACGGTGCTGTAGAGCTCCTCCTGAGCAAATCCGGTGTTCTGGAAAAGGCCATCCTGAATGTCCTGCAGCGGGAGAAGCGCGCCGACACCGTTGGTCGGCGCGTCTCCAACCAGGGCCGCCGCCGAATGCAAGAACTGCGAGTTCGTCAGGCGTGCGATCGCCTTGTCTGCCGGGTTGCTGATGGGGACCGTGCCGAGCGTGTGGCCGTCGCCGCCGCCTCCTCCGGTTGCGGAGCCGCTAGGGACCCCGGCGGTCCCTCCCGCGGACGGTCCCCCTCCGCCGGGTGCACTCGAGCCGGAAGCGGTTCCGATCACGCCAGTGCAACCGGCGGTCGTCGCCAGCAAGAGGACCATGGATGCGCGCGTCATTGTGGAGCTCTGGGCAAAAGCGCGAGAGTTGCAAACACGGCATCCCCCTCCCCAAACTGCGGAGCTGTCCCAGTTGGAGTCACTCCGCAGACGGAAAGCGGGTCACCTCCTGTGACGGGTGCGGGGCACAGGCCGGCGATCCGAGGACCTCGCCGGGAATCAATCGGCGTCCCCGAAGTGAGGAGCACGCCTGCGGCGACCAGCTGATCACGCAAGTGCTTGACGCTGCTGATGAAGCAGGATCTGGTGGAGCTGAGCCGGGTCGCGCAGGAAGGCACGCGGATTTCGGGCGAGCGCTGGCGCCGGTTCCTTCCGCCGCGAGCAGACGCTGCTTCGAGCGCCATAACGTCTTAAGCGGTCTGCAAATTCGAAGCGTTGCTGGCAGGCAGGCGTACGCACCGACGGAGAAGATGGCGAAATCGTCCGGATTTCATCTCAGCGCGAGGAAGGGAACTTGAACCTGCACTCCTTTCGGAGCCAGATCCTAGGTCTTGTTTTGCACCTTCTTCGGCTGCATCGGGAGGCGCAGGCCCGCGGCGAATGCCTTGCGCACGAAATGCGCGTAGTGCCGGCCGGTGACCTCCGGCGACGAGTGGCCGACGGCCGCCGAAACCTCGTCGAGTGGCACGCCGGCCTTCAGCGCTCGCGAAACCGCCGTGTGTCGCGTGGCCTGGTACCACGTCATCGACACGCCCACCGCCTTCCGGGCGGAGTCCCAAACCTCGTGAACATGCTCCCTCCTGAATCCTGCCCAGCTCGATTTCCGAGGCCGTCTCGGCGGCTTCACGGGGATGAACACGAGGTCCTCGGCCTTCGCTCTATGGAGCTTCCGACGCTTCAGGTGGAGCTTCAGAACCTCCTCGGCGTCGATGGGCGCCGGAACCCATTTCACCTTGCCTTGGCTGCGCTTGTCCTCCTTGAGCGGCCCGCCGTAGCTGTGCCCCACGCGGATCACGCCATCGCCCAGGAATTCTAGATCGCCCAAGCGGAGGCCGCACACTTCGCCCAGCCGCAGACCAGACCGATTCGCAAGGTAGAACATCAGGCCGACGTCGGAGCCGAGGGCCTCGACCAGCTCTGGCACCTTGGCCTCGTCTTCGAGCCAGGGCTGGTCGCGGTCGATGGCCAGGACCGGGCGTTTGCTGGGAGGCACCATCTTGACCGGGTTCATCACGGCCTCGCCGCGCTCGATCGCCCAAGAGAAGAACCTCGACAGCGTGCCGAGCGCATGGCGCTGGGTCTGCGGCGAGAGGTCAGACGCGGCCAGCTCGTCGATCCAGCTCATCACCACGGGCAGGGTGATCTGGTCGATCGGCATGTGGCCCAACGGGGGAATCAGGTGCTTGGTCACCATCGACCGGTCGCTCGCGGCGTTCCTGTTTGTCAGGCCCTTGGCCCAGTGTTCGAGCCGACCACGCGCCGCGCCGGGTACGATCGCGGGTCCGGGGAAAGGGTCGTGTCCGCCTCCTACCGCCCTCTCAACGCGCGCCGCTTCCTGGCGGGCCTGCAGTACGTTCTGGACGCCGCGCAGGAGTTTCATGCGCTGGACCCGTGTGCCGTCCGTCGTGACGCCGGCGTCGTACTTTACGAAGAACCTCGGCGCCGTTCGGGTCCCACGCTTGAGAATGGTCGCCATCGCCGTATACCCCCTTTGGTCGGTCCAAATGGTATACAGAGGGTATACGGATTAGGCCGGCGCGGCAACCGGCTGGAAAAAACCCAATGATTCCGGTGGGCGCGATGAGATTCGAACTCATTACCCTCGGCTTCGGAGGCCGATACTCTATCCAGATGAGCTACGCGCCCGAAAAAAACGTGATGCCGGCGGAGACTAGCCAAATCCGGGGCGTCCGGCCAGCCTTCGTTTTCGTTCATGAAAGCCGGTGCTTCCCAGGCTCGGTCCCGCCATCCGCCGTGGTGCGTCACTAAATCTGCATTAAATTGCCGGGCCGTCGTCCTTGTTTATGGAGGGCCTGATGAATCTGACGACGACGCAACCGGTGACCGAGCGCGACTTCGAGCCACAACGCCTGCCGGAGACGGCGCGCGTGGTGTTGGTGGACGACAACCAGCTTCGCGCTTCGGCCTTGGCAGCCGCGCTCAAGGGGGCGTCGGACATGATCATCATGGTGACGGCGCCGGACGATCGATCCGTGCGGGCGGACCTGTTCCCGGCGGACCTGGTGCTGCTGGCGCTCGGGGGCCGGCAGGTCTCCGCGCTGGCGACCGGGGCCGAAGCCGTACAGCGCAATCCCTACACCGAGGTGATCTTCTATTGCGACGATCCGACCGCGCCCGAGGTGGCGGCCGCCGGGGTCCTCGGCATCACCCGGATCGTTCCCGCGCAACAGATGGCCGGTTGGCTGACGCGGGCCGGTGGCCTGCTGGCGCGGGCGGCGTTCCTGCGGCGGGCGGCGGCGGCCGCGATTGCCGCCGCGCCGCAACCTCCGACGCTGATGACCGTCGCGGAAGGGCGCGCGCGAATGCCGCTGCCAACCGCGGAGATGCAGTTCCGCGAGAGCTACATCCGCTGCCTGCTGACCCAGAGCGGGAGCCGGCAAGAAGCGGCCCGTCGCGCCGGCGTCCCCTACCGGACGATGTGCGAGATGATCCGCAAGCTCGGCATTACGTAGGGACGATTGGATCGGGACCCTCAAAGGGTCCCGCGCCCCCCGCGATGGGCTCGGGCGAGCAGAGCTCGCCCTCCCCCGACGCGATCTTCGGGACCCTCAAGGGTCCCGCGCCCCCCGCGATGGGCTCGGGCGAGCAGAGCTCGCCCTCCCCCG
>CALAOV010000115.1 GCA_937889515.1 uncultured Myxococcales bacterium
CGCGAGGGCGCCCTGCAGGCCGACCGCCAGGGTGGGCGCGCCACGCGCGTTGGTCCGCCCGAGGGCGCGGAAGAAGAGGCCGTCCTCCGCCATCGCGAACGTGCCGCGGGGCCCCGACATCAGCATCGCGCTCACGAACCCCGCCAGCGCCAGCGCCACCAGCGAGGACAGCAACATCGCGCCCCGCGGGCCGAAGAGCGCCAGCGCCACCACGTTCGCGACCTCGACCTGCCCGACCAGCGCCGACTGCGGCGCCGACCAGAAGAACACGGCGTTGAGCGCCAGGTAGAGCGCCGTGACCAGCCCCGTCCCCAGCGCCAGCGCCCTCGGCAGTGACCGCCCGGGATCGCGGATCTCGCCCGCGAGGTAGCCGGCCCCATTCCAGCCGGAGTACGCGTACGACACATAGACCAGACCCACCGCGATCGCGCCCGCCGTGGCCGTCGAGCCGCCGGCCGCGAAAGCGGCGCCCGGGCCTTCTGCGCCCGCAATGAGTCGACTCCAGTGCCCCTGTCCCGAAGCGAGCGCTGCGACGATGAACGTCACCGCCAGGGCCACCACCAGCGCGGCCAGCGTCGTCTGCAACGACGCCCCGAATCGCACGTCGACCATGTGCACGGCGGTGAGCACCGTGAGCAGCGCCAGCGCGGCGAGCTTGGGTGGCGCCCACGGGGCCACCACGTGCAGGTACTTTCCGAACGCCAGCGCCCCCGCGGCGGTCGGCGCGGCAAACCCCACGAACAGTGCGATCCACCCCGACAGAAACCCGATCGGCGGTCCGAAGGCGCGCGACAGGTAGACGTACTCGCCCCCGGCCCGCGGCATCATCGCGCCGAGCTCCGCGTAGACCGCGGCCCCACACAGGGCCAGCAGGCCGGCCAGCGCCCACACGACCAGCACCAGCGGCGGCGAGCGGAGCGAAGCCAGCAGGAGGCCCGTGGTGGTGAAAATGCCCGTGCCAACCATGCTGGCGACGATCAACGCCGCGGCGTGCGCGGTGCCCAGCCGGCGCGTCGTGCCCACTGCCGGGTGTTATCTTGCTATCCTAGAGAGCGCAATGGTGGCCCCCAAGCCGTTTCTCGCGTTGCTGCTCGCTTCGTTGTCCGCGACCGCCTGCTACGAGGCGACCGCGTTGCGCGTGAGCGTGCAGTCGCCGCCGACCACGCTCGATTGCGCACGGACGGCCGATCGGGTGTTCTTCGGCGCGGCCTACGAACGGCGGAGCGACATCTCGGGTCCGAGCCTGTTCTATTCTCCGCGGATCTCGGCGACGGCCAACGTCGGGCTGGGCTGGGGGATCGCCGTTTGGCTCAAGGGGTCGGGGTCGGGGCTGCCGGTGGCCGGCGGCCGTTGCGAGTTCGAGCTCGAGACGCTGGCGCGCGAGCCGGGCTGCGGCGTGCAGTGCCCCTACTCCCCGCAACGCGGGGCGGAGTTCGACCAGACCCTCAAGGACATGGCCGGGCGGCTGTCCCTGGCGTTCGACGGGGCCAGTCCCCCCCACTGATCGACCGAGCGCCCGGCGACGCGACCGAGCGGCCCGCGACCGCGATCAGGCCGCGGCGGCGACGGTGACTTCGGTCTTGATCGACTGCGCGATGAAACAGAAGTCGTGCGCCTTGTGGTGCAGCTGCCCCTCGTCCTCGGGCGTGGGACGCTTGTCGCCGCCGTAGACGATGCGGGGGTGGAGCGTGATCTGACTTACCCAGGGGACGCCGCGCTCGTTCTTGGTCATCTCGCCGATCGCCTCGTCGTCGTAGGCGTCGACGCGGAAGCCGGCCTTGCGGGCCTCGTGCAGGAAGGTGAGCATGTGGCAGCTCGAGACCGAGGCCACGAAGGCCTCCTCGGGATCGACGCCGGCGGCGCTGGAGTACGGCGCCGGCACCACCGACGGCGACGCCGACGCGGCGACCACCGCGCCCCCGTCGAACGTCCAGCTGTGCACCCGGGTGAACTTCCCGGCCAAGAAATTCTCGTTGTCCGACTTCCAGCTCACCGTGGCTTTGTGCTGAGACATGACCTCTGTGTAGCAGCGCCGGCGGGAAGATGCCAATTGGAGATCGGCCGCCGCGCCCTACCCCACCACGCCGCCCAGGAGGTGCCCGATCGTGTAGGTGACCGTTCCGGCCGCGGCACCGATCGCGAGCATGCGCGCACCGCTGCGCAGGGCGCCGCGGCCGGTGAAGAGGCTGATCGCGCACCCCACGCCGAAGAGCGCCAGCGCGGTGAGCGCCACCGAGGCCCGCAAGGCGACACCGGCGCCGGCCACCACGAACGGCACGAGCGGGATGGCGGCACCGATCGCGAAAGCGGCGAAGGAAAAGAAGGCCGCGCCGAACGGCGATCCCAGCGCCCCCGGATCCAGCCCCAGCTCCTCGCGCGCCAGCGTGTCGAGCGCGATCTCCGGGTTGGCGATGATCCGGGTCGCCATCCGGTCGGCGTCCGCCGCGGGCAGTCCGCGCGCCTGGTAGATGAGCGACAGCTCCGCCGCCTCCTCGGCCGGGTATTGCTGCAGCTCGTCGCGCTCGGCGCCGATCTGGTGCTCGAACATCTCCCGCTGCGATTGCACCGAGACGTACTCTCCGGCCGCCATCGAGAACGCGCCCGCCAGCAGGCCCGCGACGCCCGAGATCAGCACGGTGTGGCCGCTCGCGCGCGCGCCGGCCACGCCCAGGATCAGGCAGAGGTTCGAGACCAGGCCGTCGCTGGCCCCGAAGACCGCCGGCCGCAGGTTGCCGCTCGCGATCCCCTCGCGATGTCGTAGTCCGATCTCGTCGACCGAGTGGGGCATGTCGTGTCCCGTCGGCGGCGAGCTGTATCGGTAGATCGACATCCCCCGGACCTTCATCCCCGACAGGACCGCCCGCATCCGGGCCGGCCCGAGCCGCCGCACCAGCGCAGCCACCACGCGGGCGCGCGCCGAGGGCATGAACGCCTCCGGGGCCGGCCCGCCGGTTTTCCGGATCTCCACCGACCAGAGCTCGGCCTGTCCGCGGGCCTCCCCGCCCAGCTTGGTGAACAGGGCCCGGCGCTCGGCCGACGGCTCGACCTCGGCGATCACGCCGTACAGAAAGACCGACTCCATCTCGTGGGCCCAACTCTCCCGCGCGCTCATCGCGCCGCAGCTTACGCGTCCGCGCGCACTTTTTCCGCCCCAAGCGCCCACGCAAAGACTAAGCTGTCGAAGTAGGTCACCGTGCCACCTTCCCTGACACCCGGCGCCGAGCTCGCCTCCCAGATTCTCACTCTGGTGGGTCACGATCCCAAGGCTCCGCCACCGTCGGGCGGCTCGGCCGAGCTGTTCCGGCGCGCGACCCGCAAGCAGCTCCTTGACTGCGCGCAGCGCCTCGACCTGACGGGCGTCTCCAAGGCCAACAAGGACCAGCTGGCCGAACGGGTCCAGAGCGCCTTCCAGGGGCTTCGCCAAACGCCGACTGTCCTGGCCGCCAAGCCCGCCCCCGCCCTCGCCTCCGCCCCTTTTCCGCCCAAGTTCGATCTGGGCCCCGACGCCGAAGTGGAGCCGATGCCGGACCACATCCCCTGGGGCTACGGCGACGACCGGGTGACGGCGATGGCCGTCGATCCCGATCGCCTCTACGCCTACTGGGAGATCACCGAGGACGCGCTGGGGGCCGCCCGCGCCGGGCTCGGACGGGCGGGCGCCTCGGCCTGGCTCAACGTGCGCGTCTACGACATCAGCGGGCGCCTCTTCGACGGCACCAACGCGCACAGCTACTTCGATCACCGGATCGAGCGCCACGATCGGCAGTGGTTCTTCGCGATCGGCAAACCCACCTCCAGCGCCTGCGTCGAGGTGGGCCTGCGATCGGAGGAGGGCTACTTCGTGAAGATCGCGCGCTCGGGACGGGTTGATTTCGCGCGGCGAGAACCGGCGCCCGGCGGTAGATCGGAAGAGCGTCGTGTAGGGAAAGGTGTAGATCTCGGTGGTCGCCGGATCATTAAAAAAAA
>CALAOV010000116.1 GCA_937889515.1 uncultured Myxococcales bacterium
CCGCCGCCGGGACGGCGATCGCCGGCGTCGCTATCGACGCGCTTGGCGACCGGACGCCGTCCTGGGCGACCGTCGGGCAGCGGAGGACCACCGCGATCGCGGGTGACCATCCAGCCTGGACCTGCGGCCGGCGTGCCGGGACCCGAATCGCGATCGCGCCCGCCGAAGCCGCCGCCTGGGCCGCCGAAGGCGAAGCCTCCCGGACGGCCACCGCCGGCGCCACCGGGACCACCGCCCGGACGACCACCCGCACCGCCTGGGCCGCCGCCCGGACGACCACCGCCGCCGCGACCGCCGCCGGCGCCGCCAGGACCCCCACCGCCGCCGCGCTCGCGTCGACCCCCACCGCCGCCGTCGCGATGCCCCCGATCCCGTCGCTGTTCCGCGCGGGGCAAGAGATCGACCAGATAGTGGAAGTCGCCCTGCTTCTTGGCGCCCGGCGGCGGATCCTCGCCGCTCATCACCCGGATCAGGCGCACGTTGTCGGCGCGATCGCGGAGGACGTCGAGCGCCTCCATCAGGCGGGCCAGGCGATCCCCCTTGATGTTGAGCTTCTCTTCCAGCTCGGCGGCCGCACGGATGGCTCCCTCGTCGGGCGCCGCATCCGCCGCCGGCGCGTCGTCTGCCGGCGCGTCCGCTGCCGGCGACTCGCCCGCAGAGGTCTCGGTTTCGGTCGGATCGGGCGCCGGCGGATCGACGAGAGGCGCCTCCTCGGCGGGCGGATCGCCGATCGGCGTCTGCTCGGTCGCCGCTGGCGCGTCGGTCGCAAGCTCAGCCGAAGCGTCGGCCTGGGTCTCCGCCGCAGCGTCGCCTGCGGTTTCGGCTGGCGTATCGGCCGCAAGCTCGGCCGGCGCATCGGCCGCAAGCTCAGCCGGTGGCACGTCGGCTGGCGGCGACTCGCCGGGCGCGGGGTCCGCTTCGGGTGGGACCACGGTCGCCGGTGCGGGCGCCGGTCTATAGAGGCGCCGGATGGCCGCCGCCTCGCGCAGGACGATTCCAGGAAACTCGGTGACAGTTTTCATCGTTTGTCCGCGGCGCGGGCGTTACGCCGCGCCGGCCTTACTTCGTTTTTTGGGCCGCTTCGAGCTTCTTGAAATCATCGTTCGCAGTCTTGGTCAGCTCGTAGTTGTCCAAGTCTTTGTGGCAACCATCGCAGGTGAACTTCTGTCCCCCGACCTTGGCCTGCTTGACCATGTCCTTCATTACCTTCTTCGCTTCGGCCCGCCCGCCCTTCGCGCAGGCGCGGGCCGTCGGGGAGTCGCCTTTGGTCGCGATCGTGCACTTGCCTTCGTCGGCGGCACCGGCGGTTCCGATCGACAGAAACAGCAGCGCGGCGACGGCAGCGACGGATAGCTGAGCGGCAAAACGGGGCATGGATTCTCCTGGTGTGGTCTGTGAGACGGACCGGCCGTCGAGCGCCAGAGCTTATAGCTCGGCCACCCAGCTCCCCACAACCCTCCCGGACAAAATATTCGCCCGACGGCGCGGCGGAATTTTCGGCGAGGGCCAAACGCGTTATAGTCACCGGCCATGGCACAGATCCTGGAGTGGAGATCGCGTGTCGCCCTGCTGGCGACGCTGGGTGTTTGCACGCTGTTTGGAGCGCGCACCGCGGCGGCCCAGGACAACGGCGACAAAAGCGAAGGGATCAAGGTCGAGCTCGGCGTCACGGGCGGCTACCACTGGTTCGCCAAGGATCTGGAGCTCGGCGTCGCCGACGACCCGACGCTGCCCAGCCCCAAGAGCTCGGTGGCCTTCGGCATTCGCGCCGCCCTGGTGCCGATCCCGATGCTCGCGATCGAAGGTGAAGCGCTGGGGTTCCCCACCAAGGACAACCAGCAGGGAAACGCCCTCTTCCTGAGCGCCCTGCGCGTGCACCTTCGCTACAACATCATTCTCGGTGGACCGGTGACGCCGTTCGTATTGATCGGCGTGGGCAACACCTCGGTGCTCTCGACCAAGGGCGACGGCAGCTACACCGCGATCAAGAAGGACACCGACGCGAATTTCTACGCCGGCCTGGGCGCCAAGTACGCGCTCACCGATCTGTTTCACCTGCGGCTCGATGGCCGCGCGCTGGCCGCGCCCAACACCAAGAACAACGGCTTTTCGCCCGACTGGGAGGTCACGCTCGGCTTCGGCGTCACGCTGGGCGGCCACGCCCCGCCGCCGCCCCTGCCGGTGGTTCAGCTGATCAAGGACACCGACGGCGACGGCATCACCGACGACAAGGACAACTGTCCCAACGAGGCCGGCCCGCGCGAGAACAAGGGCTGCCCCGACAAGGACAGCGACGGCGACGGCGTCATCGATCGCCTCGACAAGTGCCCCGACAAGGCCGGCCCGAAGGAGCGCGACGGCTGCCCCGAGGAAGATCGCGACCACGACGGCATCGTCGACTCGATGGACAAATGCCCCGACGACCCCGAGGACAAGGATGGCTTCGAGGACGCGGACGGCTGCCCCGATCCCGACAACGACAAGGACGGCATCCTCGACGAGAAGGACAAGTGCCCGAACGAGCCCGAGACCAAGAACGGATACCAGGACGAGGACGGCTGCCCCGACGAGGTCCCGGTGGCGATCAAGCAGTTCAGCGGCGTCGTCAAAGGGATCAACTTCCGGCGCAACTCGGCCGATATCAAAGCCTCCTCGTTCCCGCTGCTCAAGCAGGCGATCAGCGTGTTCAAGGACTACCCGGCCCTGCGGGTGGAGATCTCCGGCCATACCTCGACCGAGGGGAAGCGCGACTTCAACATGAAGCTGTCGCGCAAGCGCGCCGAGGCGGTCAAGGCGTTCCTGGTCTCGGCCGGCATCGACGAGAGCCGCATCGGCACCATCGGCTACGGCCCGGACAAGCCGATCGCCGACAACGACACCAAGGACGGCACGGAGAAGAACCGGCGCATCGAGTTCCGGTTGCTCTCCGGCAGCGAGAAGATCCAGACCCAGCCGGAGCCGGAGGACATCAATCCGTCCCCGGATCGCAAGACCAAGGGCGGCGGCAAGGCCGGCAAAGCGGGCAAAGCGGGCAAGGCCGGCAAGGCCAAAGCCGACCAGGCGGCCGACAAGGCCGACAAGTCGGCCGACAAAGCCGACAAGGCCGCCGACAAGGCCAACAAGGCCGCCGACAAAGCCGAGAAGGCCGACAAGTCGGCGGACAAGGCCGACAAGTCGGCGGGCAAGGCCGACAAGGCCGCAGGCAAGGCCGACAAGTCGGCGGGCAAGGCCGACAAGGCCGCAGGCAAGGCCGACAAAGCCGCCGACAAGGCCGACAAGCCCAAGGGCAAGAAGAAGGTGGCCGCGCCGCCGCCCGACGACGAACCGATGCCCAAGTAGAACGCCGAACGCCGGTCGCCGAACGCCCGTCGCAGCTCGCGGGGGGGACTGGGGTCGCTCGCTACTTGGCGAGCGACGGAAACACCGGGCAGCCGCGCGGAAACGGCCGCGCGTGCTCGGACGGTGCGGGATCGGGGTTTGGATCCCGACAGCGCTCGCTGTCGGCGCAGGCCACCAGCTTGTCGATCGCCAGGTTGCGGGTGGCGGTCACCGGCCGCCCGAAGTGGGGGCAGTGGACGATCACGCGGAGCGACACCGACCGCTGCATGGGGGGATTATACCGCCGCTATAGAGGCGATCGGGAGGTCCGTCTCGACGGGCGTCGCATAGTCGACGCCGGGGACCTCGAACCCGAAGAGGCGGCGAAAGTCGGTCCGGAAGCCCGCGTAGTCGGCGACCTCGTGGAGGCTCTCGGTCGTCACGGTCTCCCAAAGCGCGGCGACGCGGGCCTGGACGGCGGGCTCCATCTCACGGTCGTCGATGCGGATGCGGCCGGCCTCATCGGTCACCGGGCTGCGCCCGGGACCGAGGTGATCGCGAAAAAGCCGCGCTATCTGCTGGGCGGTTCCCTCGTGCGTCCCGGCCTCCTTCATCACCTTGTAGAGCAGGCTGATGTAGAGCGGAACCACCGGAATCGCCGCCGAGGCCTGGGTCACCAGCGCCTTGTTGACGCTCACGTAGGCCGCGCCGTGGACCCGCGCCCCGAGCTCCACCGACAGCGTCCGGGCGGTCGTCTCCAGATCCTCCTTGGCCTTCCCGATGGTCCCCGATCGATAGATGGGGAAGGTCAGCGCCGGTCCGATGTAGCTGTAGGCGACCACCCGGCAGCCCTCGGCCAGGAGATCGGCCTCCGCGAGCGCGCGGGTCCAGGCCGCGAAGTCCTCGCCCCCCATCACCTTGCGCGTCGCTTCGATCTCGGCCTCGGTCGCCGGCCCAATCTCGACGGCGGTCACCTGGTCGTTGCCGAGGTTGATGCTCCGACTCCGGAACGTCGCGCCGATCGGCTTGAGCGCCGAGCCGTAGGTGACGCCGCTCGCCCCATCGAGGCGCTTGGGGCTGGCCAGGCTGTAGACGACGCAGTCGAGCTTGGCCCCGGCCCGCGACAGACGCGCCAAGGTCTCGCGTTTAATCTCGTCGCTGAAGGCGTCGCCGTTGACGACCGACACCTGGCGCCCCCGTTCGCGCGCGCGCCGCTCGACCGCGGCCAGGTTGTACCAGCCCGCCGACGCGGTCTTCTCCCCTTGGGGAGGCCGCTCCAGGCAGACGGCGGTGCCGCGGGCGCCGTAGCCGAACACCGCGCTCACCAGGCTCGACAGGCCGTAGCCGGTGCTGGCGCCGACTACCAATGCATCGCGAAAACCCGTGCCCGGCGCGCCGTCGGTGGCGGTGGCGATCTCCGTGTCGACGTTGGCGGCGCACCCCGCCGGGTGGGCGTTGAGGCAGATGAAGCTGCGGATGCGCGGGCTGACGATCTGCTTGGGCATGCGCCTTCCTGCCAAACCCACGGCGGGGCGTCAAGCGGCCCTTCCCTCTCGCCAGCGCGTGACTACCTTTACCCTGTGGAGCTACGTACGATTAAGCGAATCCTGGTACCCACCGATTTTTCGGACCCTTCGCACGAGGCCCTGTCCGCCGCAATGGCCTTCGGCAGCGCGTTCGGCGGGAGGCTGGACCTGGTCCACGTCGCGCTCGCCAGCCCCTATGTGCTGCCGCCGCCGATCGATCTGGCGACCATTCCCATCGACATGACCAAGACGCTGGAGCAGGCCAACGCTGGCCTCGCACGCGAGGAGGCCCGGGTGCGGGCCGCCGGCCTGGCTTGCGAAAGCGCCACGCTCTTCGGCCGGCCCGACACCGAGATCGTCGCCCACGCCACCGCGACCAAGGCCGATCTGATCGTGATGGGAACCCACGGCCGCAGCGGCCTGGCCCACGCCCTCATGGGCAGCGTCGCCGAGCACGTCGTCCGACATGCCCCCTGCCCGATCCTGATCGTTCCCCAGCACGCGACCCGCTAGCCCCGTCCGCCGCCAAGGCGGCTCAAGCATATTGGGGCGGAATCTGGGGCCGCTCTGCCTCGCTCTGGGCCAGCGCGCGATCGATCGTCCAGAGCAGCTCTTCCAGATTGACCGGCTTGACCAGGCAGGCGATCGCCCCGTACGCCTCGGCGTCGGTGCGAAGACCGTAGGTCTCTTTGCCGGTGATCACGATCACCGGCAGGCCGGGCCTGTAGGTGCGAATCCATTGGGCCAGGTCCACGCCATGCATCCCGGGCATCATGAGATCGGTCAGCACCAGATCGGCCATCGTCTCCTGAAGCTTGGCGACCGCCTCGAATCCGTCGGCGGCAACCTCGACCGCGTAGCCCATAGCGATCAGCGCGGATGCGACCAGCTCGCGCGCGTCCTGATCGTCGTCGACGACCAGAATGCGGTATCGCCGTTTGAGAACGACCTTCTGTGGCGCCGCGACTCTTGGGTTCGTTTTCATGACCGAGGGGGTTTGCAAGAAAGAAACCAGGTCGAGACCCGTTGGGAAGACGGCGCCGATCCGCCACCGAATCTGGAATCATTGCGGGCAGCCCCCCGATCCGTTACACCGACGTAACCGCACGCCCACCCTCCGGTTACCCGTGTACGATTGAGATCCGGGAAGGCTACCCAGGCCGACCCCAGCCCCCCGCCCCCCTCGCTTATGCGTGAAAATGCCATGATCGACGTCCGCAACCTCTCGAAGAGCTACCGCGTGCACAAGCGCGCACCCGGCCTCGGCGCGGCGCTCCGGTCGGTCCTGCGGCGCAAGTACGAGGTGGTGCAAGCGGTCGAGGACCTGTCGTTCCAGATCGCGGAAGGGGAGCGGGTCGGCTTCCTCGGCCCCAACGGCGCCGGCAAGACCACCACCCTCAAGGTGCTGGCGGGCCTGCTGCACCCGACCTCCGGCAGCGTCCGCGTCGGCTCGTACGTGCCGCACGAGCGCGACCCGCGCTTCCTGCAACTCATCACGCTGGTGATGGGACAAAAACAGCAGCTGCTCTGGGATCTGCCGCCGTCGGAGACCTACGCGATGAACCGCGCCATCTACGACATCCCGCGCGCGCAGGCCGACGAAACCGTGCGCAAGCTGGTCGAGCTGCTCGAGATCGGCGACCTGGTCGACAAGCCGACCCGCCAGCTGTCCCTGGGCGAGCGGATGAAGTGCGAGCTGGTGGCGGCGCTGCTGCACCGGCCGCGGGTGCTGTTCCTCGACGAGCCGACCATCGGCCTCGACGTGTCGATGCAGGCCAAGATGCGCGACTTCATCCGCGACTACAACGAGCGCTTCGGCGCGGCGGTCCTGCTCACCAGCCACTACATGGATGACGTCGTCGCGCTCTGCCCGCGGGTGGTGGTGATCGATCACGGGCACCTCATCTACGACGGCAACCTGCAGGAGCTGGCGCGCCGCGTGCGGCCCGACAAGCGCATGACCCTGCGCCTGTCGCGCCTGGTCGACCGGGCCGATCTGGAGAAGCTGGGAACCGTCGTCTCGGCCGATGCCGCGCAGGTGGTGCTTTCGGTGCCCCACGCGCGGCTGTCGGCCGTCGTGCAGAGCGCGCTTTCGGCGCTGCCGATCGTCGACCTCACCATCGAAGAGGCGCCGCTCGAAGAGGTGATGCGCGAGCTGTTCGGGGCCCGCGAAAAAGAGGCGCGCGAGGCGTCGCGCGCGCACGGGTGAGCGGCGAAGCGGTCCCGGCCCGCCCGGGCTTCGCGGCGGATCTGGCCCGCGTGGCCAAGGCGTTTCCGACCCTGCTGCGGGTCGGCGTCTCGGAAGTGGTGGCCTACCGGGCGGAGTTCCTGGTCTGGATCCTGACCACCAACATGCCGCTGGTGATGCTGGCCATCTGGCACGCGGTCGCGGCGGACGGCCCGGTCGGTCACTTCGATCAGCGCGCCTTCACCACCTATTACCTGGGCGTGCTGGCGGTCCGCCTGCTGACCAGCAATTGGGTGGTCTGGCAGCTCTCGATGGAGATCCGCGACGGCACGCTGTCGGCCAAGCTCCTGCGTCCGATCCACCCGATCTACGCGCTGGCGGCGGACCACCTCTCGGCGGTCCCGATGCGGGCGCTCGTGATCTCGCCGGCGGCCGCGATCCTGGCGTACGTGGGATGGGATCGCCTGTTGCGACACGACGGCGTGCTGTTGCTGGTGTTCCTCGCCTCGCTGGTGGGCGCCTGGCTGCTGATCTTCTTCACCATGATCCTGATGGGCGCGATCGCGTTCTTCATCGAGAGCTCGCTGGGCATCTTCGAGCTGTGGCTGGGCGTGCACGCGATCCTCTCGGGGTACCTGGTCCCGCTGGAGGCGCTGCCGCACTGGGCGCGATCGGCGGCCGACGTGCTGCCGTTCCGGTTCATGCTGGGATTCCCGGTCGAAGCGCTGGTCGGTCTGCTGTCGCGGCACGATGCGCTCGTCGCGCTCGCCGCGCAGTTTGGATACGTGGCGTTTTTCGGCGCCGCCGCGGTGGGCGTCTGGCGGGTGGGCGTCCGCCATTTTTCGGCCTATGGGGGCTGACGGATGACCGCCGCCGCCAACGAGGTCAGACCCCGCCGGACGGGACCGGCGGCGCTGGTGCGACGCTACGCCGGCCTCTTCCGGGTGCAGCTGTCGATGTCGATGCTCACGGCCATGCAATACCGGGCCGACTTCGTCGTGAAGGGTCTGATCGCGGTGCTCTGGATGGCCGTCACGCTGGTGCCGGTGCTGGTGGTCTTCGGCGTACGCAAGACCGTCGCCGGGTGGACCTTCCCCGAGTCGCTGGTGGTCGTCGGCTGGTTCACCCTCTTGCGGGCGGTGCTGGAGGGCGCCGTCAGCCCCAGCCTCACCGCCGTGGTCGAGCACGTCCGCCACGGAACGCTCGACTTCGTGCTGCTCAAGCCGGCCGATGCGCAGTTCCTGGTCTCCACCGCGAAGATCGAGCCCTGGCACCTGGTCGACGTGTTCGGCTCGCTGGCGATCTTCATCTACGCCTTCAGCAAGATCGGGCGCTGGCCGTCGCTGCTCAATCTGGGGACGGGAGTGGCGTCGTTGGGGCTCGCCATCATCATCCTGTATTCGATCTGGATCCTGGTGGTCAGCGCCTCGTTCTGGGTGATCAAGGTCGACAACCTCTCCTACCTGTTCGGCTCGCTGTTCGACGCCGCCCGCTGGCCGATCACCGTCTTTCGCGGCGCGCTGCGGGTGGTCTTCACCTTCGTCTTCCCCATCGCGATTCTGACCACCTACCCGGCCATGGCGCTGCTCGGCCGTCTGGACGGCAAGACCGCCGCCGCCGCCCTGGCCGGCGGCCTGGCGTTTGCGGCGATCGCCCGACGCGTCTGGCGGCGCGCGCTCGCCCTCTATACGTCCGCCAGTAGCTAAACCACGGGAGCCCGAATGGGCAGGTGAACGTGTTGCTCGACGCTGTAGGCCCAGGGGCGGGGGATGGCCAGGAACATCAACGACGATCCCAGCAGCGCGACGTTCTTGCCGAAGTTGATGAGGTCCATCTGCCGCATCAGCGCATCGTGGTCGGCCCAGAACGCGTGCATGCTGAGCGTCACCGGAACCAGGAACAGCACCACCGACGCGACCCCGACCCCGGGATAGATCCCCAGGAGCAGCGAGAAGCCGGCCACCGCCAGCAGGATGCCCGCCACGACGACCGCCACCTCCGGCATCGGCACACCGTGGGCCGCCGCCATGTGCGCCATCGTCCCGACGCCCGCGAAGTGGTGAAACGCGCCCATCAGGTAGTAACCCCCGAGCAGGACCCTGCCGGCCAAGAACGCTGTCTGACGCATGGTGCTCCTCGCTTTCAGCAAAAACCTAAGGTCTCCCTCGACGACAACAAGCCACTTCGCTAACGTGGCCGCCGATAATCGCGCATGAGCACCGAAGCTGTGCCGTTGGGAGACGACGGCGATATGAACACCCAGGCCCGGCTGCTGGGCGCCCGTTGGCGCGACGGCGACCGGGCCGATCCCGCCTTTCGCGCCGCCTGCGCGGCCGCCCTCGCCCAGTTTCGCGGCATCTGGCGACTGCGCCCCGACGCCTTCAGCCCCGAGACGGTGGCCTCCCTGCGCACCATCGCGAGCGAGGTGGCCGCGCGCCCGGCCCGCCCGGGCCGCCCGGCCTACCCGATCTCGGGCCCGCCCCCCATCGAGATTCTCCAGAACGTGTTCGGCTACCCCTCGTTTCGCGCCGGCCAGCAGGAGATCATCGACGCGGTCCTGAGCGGCCGCGACTGCGTGGGGATCATGCCCACCGGGGCAGGCAAATCGCTCACCTATCAGATCCCGGCGCGCGTGCTGGGGGGGACGACGCTGGTGGTGTCGCCGCTCATCGCGCTCATGAAGGATCAGGTCGACGCCATGAACGAGGTCGGCCTGCGCGCGACCTACCTGAGCGCGTCGCTCGAATCCGACGAACGGCAGCGGCGGGTGCGGGCGCTGGCCGCGGGTGAATACGAGCTCTGCTACGCGGCGCCCGAAGGGATCGAAGCCTCCGTGGGCCGGGTGCTGGCCGATCTCGACCTGCGCCTCATCGCCGTCGACGAGGCCCATTGCATCAGCCAGTGGGGGCACGATTTTCGGCCGGCCTACCGGAACCTCACCGGCCTCAAGAAGAGGTTCGGCGGCGTCCCGGTGCTGGCCCTCACCGCGACCGCGACCCCGGCCGTCACCGCCGACATCATCGCCCAGCTCGCGATGGCGGACCCGGCCTGCTTCCGGGGCCGTTTCTATCGCCCGAACCTGCGCATCTCGATCTACCGCAAGGGAGAAGCCGAGGGCGGCGCGGACAATGCGCGCGGCGCGGGGGCCAAGGGGGTGCGGACCGCGATCTTGAGCCTGGTGCGGGCCCGGCGCGGGAGAAGCGGCATCATCTACGCGCTGTCGCGCAAGTCCTGCGAGGGGCTGGCGGAGTTCCTGCGTGAGCGCGGCATCGCGGCGGCGGCCTACCACGCCGGGATGGAGCCGGCCGAGCGCACCCGCGTGCAGGACGCTTTCTCACGCGACGAGATCGACGTGGTGGTCGCGACCGTCGCGTTCGGGATGGGGATCGACAAATCGAACGTCCGCTACGTCATCCACCGCGACATGCCGCGCTCGATGGAGAGTTACTACCAGGAGATCGGACGCGCGGGTCGCGACGGGCTGCCCAGCGACTGCGTGCTGTTTTATTCCTGGGCCGACGTGGTGGCGTACGAGCGCTTCAGCGACCGATCGAACCTGAATGCGAGTGGGAACGACCGTTACGGCGACGAGGGCGACCCGGCCACCGCCGCCCGCCAGCGCGCGCAGATCCGGGAGATGTTCACCTTCGCATCGGCGCGCGACTGCCGCCACCGGCTGGTGGTGCGGCACCTGGGCGAGCAGATGGACGCCTGCGGCGAGTCCTGCGACGCCTGCGCCGGATTCGACGTGCTGGCGGCCAGCCACGCCGTGCGTGGCGAGCCGAGGCACCCGACCCAGCCGACGGTGACAGGCTCGCCCGGTCGGGGGGCGCTCGCGGCGGAGCTACCGCCGGAGGCAGCGGAGCTCCTCGATCGCCTCAAGGCGCTGCGCAAGACCCTGGCCGCCGCCCGCGGGGTTCCCGCCTACGTCGTCTTCAACGACGCGACCCTGACCCGCATCGCCGAGGAGCGGCCACGCTCGGGCCAGGCGCTGCTCGGCATCTCGGGCATCGGCCCCAAGAAGCTGGAGCTCTACGGCGAGCTCCTGCTCGATCTGGTGCGGGCCGCCGCCGGCCCCTCGGCCGACGCGGAGGGCGACGGTCGGGTCTGATCACAGTCAGTTCTCCCGGGTCGGGTTATCCTGCCGGCATGATCGGCCGAGCCGGCGCGCGCTTCCTCGCCGTCGTGGTGGTGGTGACGGGCGCGCGGGCGGTCGCAGCGGATCTCCCCGCCGCGCCGGCCACCGACCGGGACACCACCGACGACCTCGTCACCGACGACCGGGCCGCGTCGTTCCCGGACGCCCGCTTCGGACCCCGCTACATCATCGAAGACGTGGTCGTGCGCGGCAACCGGAAGACCGCCAAGTCGCTGCTCCTGCGGGAGCTCGCGGCGCTGGGGCTGGCGCCGGGCGAGAGCGTCGACGCGTCCGATGCGCGGGTCGAGACCGCCCGCTACCGATTGCTGGCCCTGGGGTACTTCCTGGACGTGCGCCTGTCCGTCACCCGGGGGACCAAGCGGGGCGGCGCCGTGCTGGTGGTCGAGGTCGACGAACGCGGCACGCTCGTAGTCAACGAGCTGTTCCCGGCCACCAGTCGGGCGACGCTGTTCTGGGGCGGCGCCGATCTGGCGGAGACCAACTTTCTCGGGCGCGGCATCAACCTCGGCGCCGGTTTCGTCGCCTCGACGAAGCCGGTGGTCCCCGACGCCCACGCCGGGCTGGGCGTCCGCCTGCACGTCGGGGTCCCCCCGCTGGGCGGGCCGAGCGGAGAGCGGAAGAGCGTCGTGTAGGGAAAGAG
>CALAOV010000117.1 GCA_937889515.1 uncultured Myxococcales bacterium
TCGCCGAGATCGGCACCTCGATCTTCACGGAGATCACGGCGCTGGCGGTGCAGCATCAGGCGGTGAACCTGGGCCAGGGCTTCCCCGATTTTCCCGCCCCCGATTTCGTCAAGGAGGCGGCCGCGCGGCATATTCGCGAGGATCGCAACCAGTACGCGCCCAGCGCCGGGCTGCCGCGCCTGCGCCGCGCGCTGGCCGACGACTGGCGCCGGGTCGCGCCGGGCGCGGCCGCCGTCGATCCCCAGACCGACATCACGGTGGGGGCCGGCGCGACCGAGCTGCTCCACGACGCGCTGCTGGCCATCGTCGATCCCGGCGACGAGGTGATCGTCTTCGAGCCCAGCTACGACGCCTACGGTCCGGACGTCGCCATGGCGGGCGGCGTCCTGCGTTCGGTCCCGCTGCTGCCGCCCGACTGGCGTTTCGATCCGGCGGCGCTGGCCGCGGCCTTCGGCCCCCGCACGCGCGCCCTCATCCTCAACACCCCCCACAACCCGACCGGGAAGGTGTTCCGGCGCGACGAGCTGGAGACGATCGCGGCGCTCTGCGCCCGCCACGACGTCCTCATCGTCAGCGACGAGGTCTACGCCGAGATCGTCTTCGACGCGCCCCACCTGCCGATCGCGGCGCTGCCCGACATGTTCGAGCGGACCATCACCATCGGGAGCATGGGGAAGACCTTCAGCGTCACCGGCTGGAAGGTCGGCTGGGCGATCGCCCCCGCGCCGCTGTCCGCCGCCGTGCGCGCCGTCCACCAGTTCGTGACCTTCACCAACTCGGCGCCCTTTCAAGAGGCGCTGGCCGACGTCCTGCCCATCGCCGCCCGCGACGGCAGCTACGACCGCCTCCGCGCCGACTACCGGCGCCGGCGCGATCTGCTGGCCCGCATCCTCAGCGCCGCGGGTCTGACGCCGCTGCCGATCGACGGCGCCTATTTCCTGCTCAGCGACGTCGGCCGGCTGGGGTACACCAGCGACGTCGCGTTCTGCCGGCGCCTGGTCTCCGAGATCGGCGTGGCCGCCATCCCGACCTCCGTGTTTTACGCCGATCCCGCGGCGGCCCCGCCGCTGGCCCGCTTCTGCTTCGCCAAGCGCGACGAGACGCTGCAGGCCGCGGCGGAGCGCTTCGCGGGCGCGACCGACCTCGCGGCGCTCCACCAGAACAGTTGACTTAACCCACGGTTGGGCGATGGTCCCCTATCCGGCGTCCCACTCGCAACGGGAGAAAGGACCGAGACTATGACCAGCAACCTGAAACGGACGTTGGGGGGGATGTTGACGTTGGCGGTCGTATTTTCAGCGGCGGAGGCGCGCGCGCAGAAGCTCGAAAAGCCCGGCGCAGCCCCGGCACCCGACACGTCGGCCGCCGCGGCTGCGCCCTCCGGACCGGCGGGCTTCGGCGATGCCGGCCAGCTGACCATCTCGGCCGAGCGGCTGTTCGGATTCACGTACACCCATCAGTCATTCGGTACCGCGCCTGCCGCGACGGGAACGACCTTTTCGCTGCTTTCGAATCCCTTCGGTGACACCTCGAGTGCGTATGGATGGCCGCGAGTGGGTTTCGACTATTTCGCTGCCAAGAGCTTCAGCCTGGGTGGATCTGCCTCTTTCTATCGAAGCTCTTCAGCGGGCGTAGGCACGACCGGCTTCGAGGTGATTCCCCGGCTGGGCTACGCGACGATGGTCGGTCCTTGGCTGGGCATTTGGGCCCGCGGAGGGGTGACCTACAATCACGCCTCGGGCAACAGCAGGACTCTCCAGTACCTAGGCCTGACTCTGGAAGGCGATCTAGCCTTCGTCGTTTCGCCGCGCCTCGTGGTGTTATTCGGACCGGCTCTCGACATCGGCCTTTGGGGCACGTTCAAGGCGGGTGCGGCAGCCAGCGAGAGCGCCAAGCTCACCGACATCGGCGGCTACTTCGGCCTGGCCATCCCGATCTAGGCTTCGCGCAGGTTCAGGCGGCGGCCGATCAGCTCGCGGACCTTTTCGCCGCGCTCGAAGCTGAGCGTGTCGACGAAGTCGCGGCTGCCGTCACGACCGGTGATGAGCAGCCCCACCCGCTGGTGATGGAGGTAGGGCCGAACGTCCGACAGCTGGTCGAAGCTCCAGCTTCGCAGGCCGGAACCGTCGCGCATGATCATGCCCGTGGGGGTCAGCACCAGTGCCGGACGCTTGAAGCGCGAGATGAGCGGATCGCGCTCGGGCGGCAGCGCCGCGATCGTGAGCGCGATCCCCGCCAGCGCCAGCAGCGCCACCGGCAGCCGATGAAGCCCCACCACGGCGCCGGTCAACATCAGGACGCCGATCACGATCGCCGACCCGCCCACCAAGAGCGCCAACACGGCGAACATCCGCCGCCGCGACGCCTCGGGATCGCGCGCGAAAAACGCGATCGTCCCAGGCGGTACCCGACCTTTGTCGACGCTCAAGAGGGCTTCGACGTCACTCATCTCTCCAGTAGCCATCGTCGATCTCCAGCGGGTCTTTAGGTTTGCGGACACGAACATTGTAAAACCTAGCCATGATTCGTCTCCTTTTCGTGGTGCCGTGCCTTTTATTGGCCGGCTGCCCGGCCGGGCGCGATCTCCCACCTCCACCCACCGACGAACCGAAGCCGGCCCCGACCCCGGCCTGCGGGAAAGTCTTCCAAGATCCGGGTGTGCACGGCGGCTCCGGATGTTGCCTGGATCCGACCGCGGGTCTTCTGAAGGCCGAGGACATCCTGTCCATCTGCGGAGAGCCAGCGCAGAGCTACCTTGGCCAGACCCGCGACGGCGCCGCCTGCCGGTTTCACTTCCAGGCCTCGGGGCAGGCTCCGGGCAACGACCCCAGACAGACCTACGTGATGGTCAGCCGGCCCCTGATCCCGACCGGCACACCGGCGCCCGTGGCGCCGGACCCGCTACTGAACTGGAACTGGAAGAAGATCCCGCTGCGGGACGCGCTCGGCTATCAGGCCGCCGCCGCCTCCAGCGAGCCCGGACTGCTCGACCGCGAGACCGTGCTGTGGGCCGGACGCGGGCGACGGATCGTCGGCCTCCACGTCTCGAAGAAGGTGTGCGACGAGCACCAGGCCGGGCTGCTGCTGCAAAAAGCGATCGACGCCGTTCCCTAGCGTCCCCGGGCGCCAATCGCGCGCGGCGCCGGGGTGCTCTCCCGGGTGTCCACGTCGTGTTAATATCGTTCTGCAAGGGGGAGGCGCCCATGTCGACCGAGGTCCCAAGGCCGCTCCAACGGATGACGCCGCTCCTCGAGGACCCAGCCGCGGCCTGGCTCTCGTCGGCGGGACGAATGCGCGTCGGGCTGACCGGCGTGCTCGGGTGGGGGGCGTTCGTGGTCTCCGTCGTGACCGTGAAGCTCCTCTTCTCGATCCTGATGGTCTCCTTCCCGATTCTGTTTCTGCTGCCCCGCCGGTTGGTCTACGTGCCGCTGGGGGCGCTCATCCTGGCGGTCCGACCGGCCGTGCGGCGGGCGATCTTGCGGCAAAAGAGCGTCCGCATCGCGGCCTGGGTCCGGCAGACCGCCCCCGCCGAAGCCCAGACCATCGACGATTGGACGGAGCTGGCGAGCGCGCCCGAGGACCAACTGGTCTCGGTGGTCGGATGGGCGCGGGCGCGGGTCCGGTTTCCGCTCCCGGTGGCGGGCGAGCCCTGCATCGGCCTGGCCCTCCCCTGCCAGCAAGCGTACCCCGGCGTCCTCGAGAGCCTGAACGACTTCGACCTGGTAGACGAGGCGGGGCAGTCGATCCCGATCCAGGTTGCGGGCGGACGCATGATGGGCGAGGCGAACACCGACATCGGCGGCGGTCACGAGCAGCGCCTGCTGGTCGCCTCGCTGGATCTCCCCGCCGGCGCGGCCCCGGCCGGCTGGCACGCCTTCGTGCTGCGCGACGGCGACCCCCTGCTCATCATCGGCTTCAAGAAATCGGTCGTCGATCCGACCGAGCCGGGGCTCCGCCAGACGCCGGTTCGGGCGGCCCTCGCCTCCAATTTGCCCCGGCCCTTGCTGATCTTCCCGATCGACGCCGAACGACGGGTCAGCAGCGGCTGGGGTTGAACCGCGCCCACCGGCGGCCATCCCGCGTTGCCCTGTAACCGGAAGCGGCTCCCATACATCGAAATACTTCGATGGAAACCCAATCCCAAAGACGTCCCGCACCGCTGGCAATTGATCTGTTCACAGACATCGTTTGCCCCTGGTGTTTTCTGGGCAACGAACGGCTCGAGCGGGTGCTGGCGGCGTCGGGCCAAGCGGCGGTGGTGTCGCACCACCCCTTCCTGCTGGACCCGGGGACGCCGCCCGAGGGGAAGGACATCCCGGCCATGATCCGCCAAAAATACGGCATCGAGCCCGGCCAGATCTGGAGCCGTCTAGAGGGGGAGGCCCGCAAGAGCGGGATCGAGCTCGACCTGTCGAGGGTGCGGTATTCCTACCCGACCGTCCGCGCCGATACGCTCATCCGCCATGCGGCCGGCAAGGGGACGCAGCGGGCGCTGGTCCGCGATCTCTTTCGGGCCAACTTCCTGGAGGCGCGAAACATCTCGGATCTGGCGGTGCTGGCGGAGATCGGCGCGCGCCACGACTTCACTGCCGCGGAGGTGTCGCGCCTCGGGACCGACGAGGCGGAGCTCGCCACCACCCGCCAGGACGCGGCGGAGGCCGCCGCCAGCGGCATCACGGGCGTCCCGTTCTATGTGCTCGACCAGCGGTTCGCCATCTCGGGCGCACAGCAAGAAGAGGTCCTCCGCGCCGCGATCGAGCGGGCGGCAGGAGAAAGCAGGCCATCATGACCACCACCAAGCAGACCCGCGAAGTATCCAAGATCGTCACCGCGCACAAGCAGCGCGAAGGGGGCGGCTTCATCGTGCGTCGTCCCGTTCCCTCGCTCGGCGCCCAGCTGGTCGATCCGTTCTTGCTGATCGACGAGATGGGTCCGGTCGACTACGCCCCGGGCCAGGCGGTCGGCGCGCCCGATCACCCGCACCGCGGGTTCGAGACCGTCACCTACGTGCTGGAGGGCGAGCTCGAGCACGAGGACTCCGCCGGACACCGCGGCGCCCTGCGCGCCGGCGACGTGCAGTGGATGACCGCCGGCGGCGGCATCGTCCACTCGGAAGAGCCCTCCCGCGCCTTGCGCGAGCGGGGCGGTCGCGTCCATGGCTTCCAGGTCTGGGTGAACCTCCCGGCGCGTCTCAAGATGACCACCCCGCGCTATCAGGAGATCCCCGCGGCGAAGATCCCGACGGCCGCCACGCCCGACGGCAAAGCGCGCGTGCGGGTCGTCGCGGGCGAGGCGCTGGGCGCGCGCGCGGTGATCGACACCCACACGCCGATCGTCTATCAGGACTGGTCGATCGACGAAGGCGCCGACGTCACGACGGCTCTTCCCGCCGATCACCAGGCCCTGGTCTACGTCTTCGAGGGCGGCGCACGCCTCGGCGACGACGGTCGAGCGGTCGCCGACGGGCAGATGGCGATCCTGGGCCCCGGCGAGGCCGTGCGTTTGCGGGGGGCGCCGGGCGGCGGACGTCTCCTGCTGCTGGCCGGCGTCCCGCTCGGCGAGCCGGTCGCCCGCTATGGACCCTTCGTCATGAACAGCGAAGATGAGATCGCGGAGGCCGTGCGCGACTTCCAGAGCGGCCGCATGGGCGAGATCACCCGCACCGCCACCGTCGGGTGAAGTCGCCACGAGACGGGACAGCCGGGATCTCCGGCTGTCCCGGTGCTGGTTTATCTAAAGCCTTCGGACCGAGGTGCTGCGAACCAGCCGCAGGATGGCCAGCAAAACCAACGCGCCGACGAACGCCACGAAGATGGTGCCGGGCAGCCCGGCTAGTGGCGAGTGAAGGTGCAGTCCGTTGAAGATCAGACCACCGATGAACGAGCCCACCAGACCGACCACGATGTCACCGACGACACCGAAGCCGCCGCCGATCAGCGCAGAAGCCAACCACCCGGCGATCAGCCCGACCGCCAACCAGATCAGAAACAATTGAAGTGTCATGGTTTACCCCTTGCGGCAAAACTAGTCATCGACCCGCGGTCGGCAAGAGCCCGAGCGGGCGGCGGCTGTCAATCGACGATCCGAGGTGTTATGGCTCGCGCATGTTGATCGGCCGTCTCGTGTCGCTCGCCTCGCGCTCGCCGACCACCAAGCGGCTGCTGTGGCGGGGCTGGTATCAATTTCTGGCGGCGCGGTACCGCGATCCGAGCTGGACCTTCATGAACTACGGCTACCGTTCGCCGGCGATGGCACCGGCGGCGCCGCGCGCCCTCGACCCGGCCGACGAAGCAGATCGATCGTGCATTCAGCTCTACGACATCGTGGCGGGCGCCGTTCCGCTGGTGGGACGCGAGGTGCTGGAGATCGGCTGTGGCCGCGGCGGCGGCGCGTCCTACGTCGCGCGCTATCTGCGGCCGCGACGGATGGTCGCGATCGATCTCTCGCCACGCGCGGTGGCGCTCTGCCGCGCACGCTTCGACGTGCCCGGCCTCTCGTTCGAGGTGGGGGACGCGGAACAGGTGCCGTTCGGAGACGCCACCTTCGACGCGGTCTTGAACGTCGAGTCGTCGCACTGCTACGGCCGGCTGCCGGTCTTCCTGCGGCAGGTGCGGCGGGTCCTGCGGCCGGGCGGCGACTTTCTCTACGCCGACTTTCGCCCCCGTGGCGAGGTCGATGGCTGGCGGGCGGCGCTGGCCGAAGCGGGCTTCGAGACGCGCGTCGAGCGTGACCTGACGCCGGGTGTGCTCGCGGCACTCGAGGCCGACGACGAGAACAAGCGCTCGCTGATCGCGCGCCTCGGCGACCGCCCGCTGGCCGGCATCTTTCGCGAATTCGCCGCGCTCCGTGGCAGCGCGCTTCACACCGAGATGGTCAGCGGCGCGCTGGTGTACCGCGCCTTCGTGCTGACCCCCCGGGTCAATCCGATTCGCTGATTCGGCTCGGCCCTCGGGCTACTGGCAGAGCGGCTCTTGCGTGCCGGTGCTGACGTTGCTGCTGAAGCTGGTGCTCGCGATCTGGACGTTGGTCACCCGGCCAGAGGCGTCGGTCAGCGTCAACGTCTGACCAACGGCCGCGTTGCTCGGCAGCTGCCAGGCGCCATAGGAGAGATGCGTCGCCGAGGTCCCGCTCTCCGTCACCTTGGCGATCGGAAGGACGACGTTCTCGATATAGACCTGATTTGCGTTCCCCTCTTTCACGCGAACCACCACGCCGCCCGAGACTGGACAGGCGACATACTTCCAGGTGGTTCCGGTCGGATTTCCCACCGAAAAACCGAGCGCGTTGAAGGCCGGGCGGCTCAGATCGAGGTGCCCGTTCGGATTGTTCGCGCAGACCGGGTTCGACGAGACCGGACATTCGTCGACGACGGTGACGATCACCGATTTGCTGCCGTTGGTGATCTGAGCACAAGCGCCGCAATGATCGACCGTGCTGAAATTCCCCGAGCCGGGCACGGCCGCGAAGTAGCCCGGCGTGGCGATGTTCACGATGGTGTCCGAGTCCTGACCACTCGGCTCCTGACCAATGTATCCGCAGGCGGTTCGATAGCCGAGGTCGTCCTTGAAGGATCCTTGGCCGAAGTAGTACCAGGTGAACGATCCGCTGCCGCTGTTGGCGGACCAGGGAAGCATGCATTGCGTGCCGCCGCTGGTGCCGGCCGCGCCCGTCGTTCCAGCGGCCCCTTTGGCGCCTGCGGCCCCGGCCGTTCCAGCCGCGCCCGTCGTTCCAGCGGCTCCTCTGACGCCCGCGGCCCCGGTCGTTCCCGCCACGCCCATCGTTCCAGCTTTTCCGCCGCTAACGGCCGCGCTGGTTCCACCCGAGGCGCCCCCCGAGGCGCCCCCCGAGCCTGCCTTTCCGCCCGCGCCCGTGGTCCCCGCGGCGCCGGTGGTCCCTCCGGCGCCTGTGGTCGCCCCGCCGCCGGTGGCCGTGACCGAGACCAACGTCGGTTTGTAGTTGGTGCCGGTCGCGGTCGCGCAGAATCCGTAGCTCGTCGTGCCGCCGGGGGCGATCGCCGCGTTCCAGGACAGTGGCCCGTTGGTCATTTGACCACCCGACGAGGTAGCGGTCGCGCTCCAGGGAGCTCCGGCGGTCGCCTGGTTCAGGTTGATCACGACCTGCCAGGTCGTGATCGCGGAGGTGCCGGTGTTGGTCAGGGTCACGTTCGCGCAGTAACCGGCGCCCCAATCGCTCGACAGCGCGATCGACGCGGAGAGGCCCGTGCCGGTCAGCTCGCCGATCACAACCGAGTTGGGCGAGCCGTCACCGATACAACTGACAACGCCGAGGGCAATCCCGAAGTAAAAAATTCGCGAAAGGGGCGCCAAGCGATTCATAAAGTCTCCGTCGGGGGGTGGCCCGCGCTCTACGCAAGATCCGCGCCCCGGGCGGGCGGTCGCTATCTACCGGCAATTGCTTTCGCTTTTTGCGATTTGCCGAGGCGCGCGCTGGGGGTTACCCCCCTCGATCGGGTACCGATGCCCAAACCTAGAATCCGGATTTCTGGGGAGAGACCCGCTACCCGGCCCCCGGCAGGAGCACCGCGATTCCGGCGCCGAGCAGCGAAATGCCCAGTTGCAGTCCCAAGAGCAAAGCCACCTCGCGTCCCGTCGGCTTCACCGGTCAATCCTATCGCGGCGCCAATGTTATCGCGGCAGCGCTTCATCGCAACGCCAGCGTACCTGCGCGCCAGGACGGGGCGCTCCAGCGCTTGAAGGCGACCAGCTTGTCGGCGCTACTGGCCCATTTTTCGACCGACAGGGCCGCCGTGGTCAGGACCTGAAACCGGCGGGTGACGTGCCCCCCGCTGCGGGCTTCCCGGACGACCAGCAGGCGGTTGCCGTCGGGCGAGAAGCCGGCCCCCTCGACGTAGCCGACGTCCGGATCGGTCGTCGCGGGGGTGAGCGTGTCGAAGCTCCAGCTGCCGTCGTTGGTGCGGCGCAGGGTCCACAGCTCCGTCCAGGCCGGCAGCGGCTGTACCGACAGCGTCGCCGCGGTTCCCGACGGCGCCCAGCGCAGCGCGCTCTGCCAGACGACGCCGAAGGTGCACCGCTCGCCGAGCGTTCGATTGGACGCGGCGGCGCCCGGCCTGTCGCCGGTCCGCTCGACCACCCGCACGCAGGTCTCGCCCGGCGCGCGCGGCACGTACGTCACGGCGACGGTCCGCTTGCCCGTGTCCTTGGGCGGCGTCTCGGTGGCCCAGCGCGAGGCCGCCACCCGCACGGCGATCTCCTGGTAGAGATCGAGATCCTCCGGCGCCAGCACGCCGCGGTCGCAGAGTGCCAGCTCGCGAACGGCCGCCGCCTCGGCGCGCGAGGCGGCGGCGTCGTGGCTCTGCCTCGCTTCATCGAAGGCCCGCCAGGCCAGCGCTTCGGCCAGACGAAGCCGAACCCTCCCCGCCAG
>CALAOV010000118.1 GCA_937889515.1 uncultured Myxococcales bacterium
ACGAGATTGGTCAGTGACTGGAGTTCAGACGTGTGCTCTTCCGATCTCAACTACGGCACCGTGAGCAACGGCTTCATCTCGTTCCCCACGCCGATGACGGGCGACTTCAGCATCACGGCCCAGGTGAACATCACGACGGAGACCAAGGCCAACAACGCCTGCGGCATCGGAGTCGGCATCACCACCGGGTTCGCCGGGACCGACTCCTACGCCTACACGCTGATGCGCAATTCGAACAACTCCACCAACGGCTACTACGTCAGCGGTGCGGGCACCATGTCGGCGGGCGCGCCCACCGTGGCGTTCACCATCGGAACGGCGATGCAGCTGACGTTCAGTCGCACCGGCACCAACGTGACCTTCGGCGCCGGTCCGGTCGGAGGCACGCCGACCACCAGCACCACCGCCACCAGCCTCCTCACCAACGGAACGACGGCCTATGGCAGCGGCGCGGTCTACCCCGCGATCTCCTTCAACAACGTCGCGGCCACCATCACGAACCTCGTGATCAAGGACGCCAGCGGCGCCACGGTCTACGACTCGGCCACCGGCACCCTGGTCAACTATGTCCCGGCGTCGCTCTCGCTGTCGGCGACCACGGTGAACCTGGCCAAGGGTGCCTCGGGGTCCGTCACCGCGACCGCGATCGCGATCGGCGGCGGGGTCTCGGGCGTGACGGCGGTGTCCTCGGATCCGACCGTCGCGACGGCGACGGTCACCAACGGCGCGACCAACTCGACCATTGCGCTCAGCGGCCTCAAGGGCGGCGTGTCGATGGTGACCGTCACCAATACCGGTGACGCCAACAGCGCGACGAACACGAAGACGATCTTGGTCTCCGTCGCCGAGTACGAGGCCACCGATCCGTACGGCTCGCTCGCGACCCTCGCCTATCCCGCCCCGGGCGCGACCAACGCCTACACGGACGGGGAGCTCGCGCTCACCTTCGACGCGCCCCCCACGCTGAATACGGGAGGTCTGATCAACATCTACGCCGTCGCCGACGGCAGCCAGGTCGACAGCATCGCCTTCGCCGGCGAGATCCAGACCTTCGGCACCACGGTGATCAACGTCGGGTCGCAGCTGGTCCGGGTCAGCGGCAACACGGTCTTCTTCACGCCCCACCTCGGGAAGCTCCTCTATGGCACGGCCTACTACGTGGGCATTCCCACCACCTCCATCACCGGCACCTTGACCGGGATAACGTTCAACGGACTGTCCAACTTGAGCACCGTCGCCACCTGGAAGTTCACGACGCGAGCGGCCCCGGTCTTGACCGCGACCAGCGTGACGGTCGACGGCTCGCAGACCAGCACCGCCAATTTCCGCACCTTGCAGGGTGCGCTCGGCGGCCTGGCGACGATTTCGCCGGCCGCCACCGCGATCACCATCAACATGGCGGCCGGTACATACAATGAGCTGGTCCACTACACCGGCCCCGGCGCGACCCAGACCATCACCATCGTCGGGCCGGCCGGGAACAACCGGGGGGACAACTGCCTCGTCCAATATTCGAACGGCAACATGATCAACGGCAGCACGGCGACGCGCGCCTCTGTCTACGTCACGGGCACCAACCTCGTCCTTGCCAACATCAGCCTGAAGAACACCGGGGTTCGTTCGGTCGTGAGCCAGGCCGAGGCGCTCTACTTCGCCGGTGGGTCGGCGTTCACCTTGGCCGCCTTCAACAGCTCCTTCTATAGCAACCAGGACACCATCCAGACGTCGGGGCGGAACTGGTTCTACAACTGCTACGTCGAGGGCAACGTCGACTTCATCTGGGGCACCGCCGATGCGGCGCTCTTCGAGAACTGCAGCTTGCGGTTCATCAACGACGTCGCCGGCGGCGGGGCAGCCAGCTACGGCCTCTTCGTCGCCCGGACCGGCGCGACCATCGCCGTGGGCGCGAGTGGAACCGTTCCGAAGGGGTATGTGCTGCTCAATTCCACCGTCAGCGTCGACGCCAACGTGACGGCCACCTTCGGCCGCGATGCGGGCGCCGGCGCGTGGTACGATCAGGCGGCCCTCATCAATGTCGTCTTCAGCGGGGCAGGCATGATTGGCGCCGGCATCTGGAACGTCACCACCGTGCCCCTTTCGCTGGGCGACTCCAGCTACGTCGGCTGGAAGTCGGCGGGGTGCTCGGGGCTCAACCTCGCGGCGCTCACCTCCGATCCGAAGACCTCCGCGACCATCGCCGGCCAGGCGACCGAGTACGACACCCGCGACCACATCCTCAACCGCGTCGTCACCGTCACGGCGGGTGTGCCGAGCGGGTATCAGGCGGCCACCACGAGCTGGGATGTCTCGTCGCTCGCGACCGCCTGGGGCGCCCCCTAGTCAGAAAATCGTCTGGGGTGAAGGCCGCGTGCGGCATCGCGGCCCTCTCCGGCATCGTCCTCGCTATCGGGTGCCGCGGAGATCTACCGCCGAACGTCCGGCTGAGCTTCGGACGTTCTAACTTTTAACCGCGTTGCTGTGTCTGAGAGGAATCATGCCGACGAAGCAGGCCGTCGTCCGGATATTTCTCGTGCTCTTCGCCGGGCAAGAGGCCTGCTCGAGCGGCAAGTCCGGGTCGGCTACGACTCAACCGCCGCTGCCAGACGCGGGCACGCCAGACACCGGTGTCTTGGCGTTCCAGGCTGATCCGCCGACGATCTATGTCGCAAAGATCAAGAATCTGTTGGTCGGACTGCCGCCGACCGACGCGGAGGTGACGACCGTCACGGCCGATCCGACACAGATGAAGACGCTCGTTCAAGGGTGGATGCAGCTGCCCCAATACACCCAGAAGATGCAGCGGTTCTTCGAGCTGGCGTTCCAACAGACGCAGGTGACCGCCACCGATTTCGCCGATCAGGCGTACCCCCGTCAGATCGCGGTGAACGCGACGACGACGCCGCTCCTCGTTCAGAACCTGCAGGAGAGCTTCGCGCGCACGATGCTCGAGCTCATCGCCGAGGGACAGCCGCTGACGGTGGCGATGACGACCCAGAAGCTCATGATGACGACGGCGCTCAAGGAGCTGTACGCGTTCCTGGACGTCTGGGAGGTCGACGATAGCGGCACCGTCACCGATCGCTTCAAGAAAACGAACCCCGGCCTGCAGATCACCGTCGAGACGGCGCAAGGTCCCATCCCGATCGCCGACACGCTCGATTCGACGAATGCGAACTACATGCATTGGTACGATCCCGACGCCGCGACCGAGGATTCGTCGATCGCGGGCTGCGCGATGGATCCGATCGTCTACCCGCCGAGCGCGCTCACCCTGCACTGGCTGCTCTACGGATCTCTCGACGGAAGAAAGCTGAGCGACGGGACCAGCTGCACGCAATTTGGCGGCACCGCGACCGCGGCCCAGCTCGCCGCGGCCGATTTTTCCGACTGGACGATGGTGAACATCCGACCACCCGCCTCGGGCGAGCGGACCACCCTGTTCTACGATCTGCCGACCCTGCGCGCGGCCACCGAGATCGTCTTGTCGATCCCCCGCATAGGGTTTTTCAGCACGCCCGCATTTTTTGCCAACTGGCAGACCAACATCAGCAACCAGATGCGCGTGACCCTGAATCAGGCGCTGATCGTCGCGCTCGGCTCGTCGGTGGACGGGACGGATCCGACGGTCACGCCGGGGAATCCACCGCCCGGTCTCGACGCGGCGCACGCGGGGGGCGCTTGCTACAGCTGTCATCAGACGCTGGATCCACTGCGCTCGATATTTTCGGCCACCTATTCCTGGAACTATCACAGCCAGCTCGACACGACGTGGAGCGCCCAGCCCGGAATTTTTTCCTTCCGCGGGATCATTCAACCGGTCGCGAGCATGACCGATTTCGGGAACGTCCTCGCCGCGCACCCGCTGTTCCCAACCGCCTGGGTCGGAAAGCTCTGCATGTACGCGAACTCCTCACCCTGCCTGGCGGATGATCCCGAGTTTCAGCGAATCGTCGGGGTATTCCAGAGCTCGACCTTCTCGTGGAATGCGCTGGTCGCCGAGCTCTTCTCCTCTCCCCTCACCACCAACGCCAGCGCGACCGAGACCACCGCCGTCAATGGGGAGGTGGTGGCCGTGTCCCGTCGCGACCACCTCTGCGCGGCGCTCGACAATCGGCTCGGCTTCGCCGACCTCTGCGGCCTCCAGGCGACGACCAAGAAGGCCTTGATGGCGGCCGTTCCCGAGATCGTCTCGGGGCTTCCCTCCGACGGTTACGGCCGCGGATCGACCATTCCGGTGCTTCCCAATCAGCCCACGCTGTTCTATCGCGCGGCGACCGAGAACATCTGCGCGGCGGTGGCCGCCCAGGTGATCGACGTCGCGACGACCAAGCAGACCGCGGGCGTGGCGTATTGGTCGAGCAGCGATCCGAACAGCGCCATCGCCGGCTTTGTCTCGACGATCATGGGGTTGGTGCCGTCCGATCCACGCGCGTCACAGGCGACCGGCCTCTTGCAAGCTCATTTTTCTGCGGCGATGCAGCAGGGCTCGAGCGCCTCGGACGCGCTCCAGTCGACGTTCGTCGCGGCCTGTCTGGCCCCGTCCGCGGTTTCGATTGGAATGTGAGGAGGGCTGAGATGATCACGCGCCGTGAGGGAATCTTGGCGATGCTGTTCGGCAGCGGGATGCTCGGATTGCGCGCGCTCGCCACCGGGTTGCCGGCTTCATTCCTGCTGAACCCGCGCCGCGCGCTGGCGGACAATCAGACGCCGATGTGCGGATCGAACGCGCAGGCCCAGTACATCATCTTCAACACCTCCGGGAACGGAGATCCGATCAATGCGAGCGTGCCCGGCACCTACGAAGATCCGAACATCGTGCACAGCTCGGATCCGACCATGGCGCCCACGTCGCTGACGATTGGAGGGCAGAGCTACATGGCGGCAGCGCCTTGGGCCGCGCTTCCGCAGACCGTGCTCGATCGAACCTGCTTTTGGCATCTGATGACCAACACGCCGGTTCATCCCAAGGAGCCGGACGTCCTCAAGCTCATGGGGACGACCGTGGCGGGCGAGATGCTGCCGTCGCTGCTGGCCAAGCAACTCGCCCCTTGCCTCGGCACGATCCAGGCTCAGCCGATCAGCCTGGGTGCGACCACCCCGTCGGAGGGGCTCTCGTATGGCGGCGCGCCGCTCCCCATCATCCCGCCGCTGGCCTTGAAGGCGACGCTGACTAGCGCGGCCGGCCCCCTCACCAACCTGCAGCCGCTACGCGACCAGACGCTCAATCAGCTCTATGCCCTCTACAAGAACGGCGCGAGCCCCGCGCAGCAGGCGTATATCGACTCCCTGGTCACCTCGCAGACGCAGGTCCGGAACATCAATCAAGGCCTGCTCAACATGCTGACCTCGATCTCCGACAGCACGGCCAATTCGCAGATACTCGCGGCGGTCACGCTCATCCAGATGAAGGTCACGCCCGTCATCGCGATCCACATTCCGTTTGGCGGCGACAACCACCGCGACATCGGTCTCGCCGCGGAGACGGCCCAGACCGTCTCGGGCGTCGCCACCATCGCGACGTTGATGCAAGAACTGGCGTCGGCGGGCCTCTCCGACCAGGTGACGCTCATGTCGCTGAACGTGTTCGGGCGGACCATCGGGCCGGGCAACACCGACGGGCGCCAGCACAACCAAAACCACCAGGTCTCGATCACGATCGGCAAACCGTTCAAGGGCGGCGTCATCGGTGGTGTCGCCCCGTTTCAGGGGGACTACGGCGCCACGGCCATCGACTCGAAAACCGGGACGGGCTCCACGAGCGGCGACGTCCAGCCCCTCGGGTCGTTGGCCTCCTTCGGACAGACGATGCTGGCCGCGGTGGGCGTCGCGCCGGCGCTCATTTCATCGGACGTCAGCTCCGGGACGGTTATCACGGGCGCGTTAGCCTGAGGCGATCGGCCGAGAACGCCCCTGGCGCCTGTCGCTGATGAGCCGCGGCAAGGCGTCGGTGCCGCGTAATACCAGGCGTTCGGGCGGGGAGCGCAGGTCAAAAATTCCTGCGGGTACACGGCGGTACGACCGGCAGCGCGGGCACGACGGGCAGCGCCGGGCGCGGCGGCACGACCGGCAGCGCCGGCACGTCGAGCGGCGCGGGCACGTCGGGTAACGCGGGCACGTCGGGCAACGCCGGCACGACCGGCACCGGCAACGCCGGCACGACCGGCAGTGCGGGCGTCTTTGGCAACGCCGGCACGACCGGCAGCGCGGGCACCGGCAGCGGCGGCGCCGCCCCTACCGGCGGCACGAACGGCGGCAGCGCCGGCAC
Organism: uncultured Myxococcales bacterium; assembly: GCA_937889515.1. GTDB lineage: Bacteria > Myxococcota_A > Polyangia > Fen-1088 > Fen-1088 > JADGRB01. The sequence continues at coordinate 6,266 of CALAOV010000118.1, forward strand.
CTCCGGCAGCGGCGACACCAAGGGCACCGACTCCAGCGGCTGCAGCTGCGGCTTCAGCGGCCAAGCGCCGGGCGGCAACCTCGCCACGCTCCTCCTGGCCGTGCTCGCCGTCGTTCTCCTGCGCCGCCGCGAAACACCGGCTAGAGTTCGCCGTCATGGGCGAGCGCTTCTTCGAGGACTTCACCGTTGGCCAGAAGTTCCACTCCGCGACGGCGACCATCACCGCTGAGCGGATCAAGTCCTTCGCCGCGGAGTTCGATCCGCAACCCTTCCACCTCGACGAGGAGGCCGCCAAGCGCAGCCTCTTCGGCGGCCTCGCCGCGAGCGGCTGGCACACGGCAGCCGTCACCATGCGCCTCTTCGTCGACAGCGATCTCCACCCCGCCGGCGGCACCATCGGCGCCGGGGGCGAGGACTTGCGCTGGCCACGCCCCGTACGACCCGGCGACGTGCTGTACCTCGAGGGCGAGGTGCTGGAGACGCGCCCGTCGCGCTCGCGGCCGGAGCTTGGCATCGTGAAGATGCGATTGACCACCTACAATCAGGCCGGGGAGCCGGTGCAGATCTCGACGCCGGTGTTGATGGTGCAGAGGCGGGGGCCGACGTAAATACCTAGTCCGCGGGCAGGCACAGCAGCGACAAATGTCTGCCTGGCTTGTCGATCCGGGCCAGCCTCGTTCGTCGCCTGGGTATCCACCCGACAGGAGGCATCCATGAGACTCGTCGCAACTGAGTATTTGTCGCTCGATGGCTTTTTCCACGAGCCGGGGCAATGGTCCGGCCCCTTCTTCGACGAGGCGGCCGGGCAATTCAAATGGGCCGAGCTTCGGGCCAGCGACGCCCTGCTGCTCGGACGCAAGACGTACGAGGGCTTCGCCGCAGCTTGGCCCGGCACGCGGGCCCAGACCGGCGCGTTTGGCGAAAAGATGAACGACATGCCCAAGTACGTCGTCTCATCGACCTTGTCGGAGGTGAAGTGGACCGGTGCGAAGCTCCTCCGCGGCGACCTCCTGAACGAGGTGCGGCGCCTGACACAGCAGCCCGGCAACGATCTGCTCCTCACCGGAAGCGGGCGGCTCTTCACGGCGCTCATGCGCGCGAGCTTGATCGATCGCTACCGGCTCATGGTGCACCCGATCGTGCTCGGCCGCGGAGCGCGGCTGTTTGCCGAAGGCCCGAGCGCCAAGACTCTGAAGCTCGTCGACACGAAGACGTTCGCATCGGGGATCGCCGTCCTCGAATACGAGCCACAATAGGGTGCCATCTGCGACGCCGCGAACGCCGACCGGTGTCCCGCGCCTATCTCGCGGCAGGCCACACGACCTGACGGGCTGCGGGTCGATGAAGGATGTAGGCGGCGAGGCCGGCCAGAAACACCATCCCGGCCAGGATCTCGCCGAGGATCAGGACCTGACCTGCGAAGGTCAGGTAGATGCTCGCCACGCCGAGCCCCGCCGCGGCTGCTGCTCCGACTGCGACGATGGCCGCGTCGATCCTGAGACGTCTCAGTAGCTCGGCTCCCCCCGTCGCCAGGCGCTCCCACAAAAGCTGCTCGAGCCTCCAGTAGGTGACGACCACCGGGATGATCTCCAACGTGAGGAACGCGGAGGTCAGGAGACCCCCGACCATCGGCGCGGCGATCCGCTTCATCACATCCGACCCGGAGCTGGTGGCCCACAGCAGCGGGATGAGGCCGATGAGCATCGTCGAGACGGTCATCAGCTTGGGACGCACGCGCTGGACGGTCCCTTCCATGTGCGCGGCGACGATGTCGTCGAGGTTCCGGATGAGGCCCTGGGCCTTCCGGCGCTGGAAGGCGTGGTCGATGTAGACGATCATCACGATTCCGGTCTGCGCGGCCAGGCCGACCAGAGCGATGATGCCGACCCAGACCGCCGTGGAGAGCCGGTAGTCGAGCAGCCACATCAGCCAGACGCTGCCGATGAGCGCAAACGGGATCGAGAGCAGGATGATCAGCACCTCGATGAAGTTCCGGAACTGCAGGAACAACAACAGGACGATGATCAGCAAGGTGATCGGGACGACGATCTTCATCCGGGCCAGCATCTCGGCGAGCTGCTCGTACTGACCCGTCCACTTGAGGTAATAGCCGGGGGGGATCTTGAGGTCACCGGAAACCGTCGCGCGCGCGACGACCTGCTTGGCCTCGTTCACGTAGCCGCCGATGTCGCGCTGGGCATGGTCGATGTCGATGTAGACGTACCCGACGAGCAGCCCCGCCTCATCCCGCACCATGGGCGGGCCGCCGACGACGCGAATGTCGGCGACCTGTCCGAGCGGTACGAAGGTCTGGCGGCCCGAGCCGCCCGCGCTCGGTCCCAGTCCCGGAATGGACGCCGGTAGGTCCGACCCTGCCCCCGAGGGCAACGGTTCGCCGCTGCCCATGCCCTGATTCGACGGGCCCATCGATGGCGCGTCCGACCTCGAGCTCGCGCCGCCGATCGGGACCAGCACCCGCTTGAGCGAGTCCACATCGCTGCGGAGGTCTTGCGGATAGCGAACGTTGATCGAGAAGCGGTTGCGACCCTCGACGGTGGTACCGATCGGCGTCCCGCCGATCGCGCTCTCGATCACCCGTTCGACATCGGCGATCCGGAGGCCGTAGCGGGCCAGCTCCTCCGGCTTGGGGATGATGTCCAAGTAAAGGCCACCGAGGTTCCGCTCGTAAAGCACGCTGCGCGTACCCTTGATCGGGGCCACGAGGTGCTCCAGCGACGCTCCGATTCGCTCGATCTCGTTGAGATCGGTGCCGAAGATCTTGATACCGATCGGCGTGCGGATGCCGGTGGTCAGCATGTCGACTCGGGTCTTGATCGGCATCGTCCAGGCATTGGTCCACCCCGGAAACCGCATCTTCCCGTTCATCTCCGTGGTCAGCTCCTCCCAGGTCAGGGGCTGCTCTTCGGCCCAGAACGGATGGAACACGGGTTTGAGCCAGCTCGGCGCCCAGCTCGAATACCAGCGGTCGTGGTGCTTCTTGCGCCACTCCTTCGGCGGGCGCAGTTGCACGGTCGTCTCGACCATCGTGATGGGAGCCGGATCGGTCGCGCTCTCGACGCGCCCCACCTTGCCGAAGACCGTCTCTACTTCGGGAAAGCTTCGTAGGATGCGGTCCTGGTATTGGAGCTGCCGCTTCGCTTCTTCGATTGAAATATTCGGGAAGGTGATCGGCATGTAGAGCAGATCCCCCTCGTTGAGCGGGGGCATGAACTCGTTGCCCAGTCGCATCGCGACGGGGACCGCGGACGCCAAGGCGAAGAGGCCGATCGCGACGGTGGACTTCGGCCGCCGGAGGGCGACGTACACGAAGGGTTGGTAGAGACGAATGAGGAAGCGCGACACCGGGTGCTTCTTCTCCGGCCTGATCTTCCCGCGGATGAACAGGTCCTGCAGGGCCGGCGCAAATGTGATCGAGAGCAGCGCCGAGATGAGCATCATGAAGGTCTTCGTATAGGCGAGCGGCTTGAACAGCCGGCCGGCCTGCCCCGTGAGCGTGAACACCGGCAGGAACGCCACCGCGATGATCAGCAGCGAGAAGAAGATCGCGGGCGTGACCTCCTTGGCGGCTTCGACGAGGATGCGGTGTCGATCGACTCCGGGACCGGCCTGCTCGAGCTTCTTGTGACCGGCCTCGATCATCACGATCTGCGCGTCGACGGTGGCGCCGATCGCGATCGCGATCCCGCCCAAGCTCATGATCGTCGACGGGATATCGAGCAGGACCATCGGGATGAAGGAGAGCGCCACGCAAATCGGCAGCGAGAGAATGGGCAGCATCGAGCTGCGTACGTGCAAGAGGAACAGCAGGATCACGAGGCTGACCACGATCGCCTCCTCCGTCAGCGCGTGCTTGAGCGTGTCGATCGATCGTTCGATGAGGCCGGACCGGTCGTAGGCGACGGTCAGCTCCACCCCCTCCGGGAAGCTCGACTTCAACTCCTCGATTTTCTTCTTGATGCGCGCAATGACGTCCAGCGCGTTCTCTCCGTAGCGGGTGACCACCACCGCGCCGACCGCTTCGCCCTCCCCGTTCCATTCGAGCAGGCCGCGTCGAATCTCCGGACCGAAGCGCACGGTCGCGACGTCTTTGACCAGGAGCGGTGTACCGCTCGGACCGCTCGCCCGCAACGCGATCTTTTCGATGGCTCCGAGGTCGTGGATGTACCCACGCCCGCGGACGTAGTACTCACGTCCGGAGAATTCGATGATCCGACCGCCCACGTCGTTGTTCGACTGGCGTATGGCGTCGATGACTTCGCTCAGCGTCACGCCGTAGGCGCGCAGCCGGGTGGGATCGACCGTGACCTGGTACTGCTTCTGATAGCCGCCCACGCTGGCGACCTCGGCGACCCCCGGGACGCTGCCCAGGGCATAGCGCAACGTGAAGTCCTGGAAGGTGCGCAGCTCGTCGAGACTGTGCTTGCCCGTCTTGTCGGTAAGCGCGTACTGAAAGGTCCACCCGATCCCGGTCGCATCGGGACCCAGCGTCGGCGTGGCGCCCTCCGGCAACGCCGCCTTCAGGCTGTTCATGTACTCGAGGACGCGGCTGCGTGCCCAGTAGATGTCGGTCCCTTCATCGAAGACGATGTAGACGAATGACATCCCGAACATCGAGAAGCCGCGCACGTCTCTCACGTGCGGCGTGCCGATCAGCTTCGAGACGATCGGATAGGTGACCTGATCCTCGATCAGGGTCGGGCTACGCCCCATCCACTCGGTGTAGATGATCACCTGAGGATCGGACAGGTCCGGGATCGCGTCGAGCTTGACCTTCTTGATCGCCACCAATCCCGCGACGAGAGCGAAGCCGACGCCCAGGAGAACCAGTAGCCGGTTGCGCGCGCAGAGCTCTATGATTTTCTCGACCATGATCAGCGACCCTCGATTGCGGAGCGCAGCCGGCTCTCGGAGTCGACCAGGAAGTTTCCGGTCGTCACCACAGTCTCGCCCTCCGCGACGCCGCTCAGGACCTCCACCTTGTCTTTCAGGTGTGCCCCGACCTTGACCTTCCGGGGCTCGAATCGCCCGCCGTCTTTCAACACGAAGAGGTAATGCGTCTCACCCGTGTCCACGACAGCCTCGGTCGGCACCGTCAGACCCGTCGTCGACGGCAAGTCCAGGTATACCGTCCCGTACATTCCAGGACGCAGGCGGGGGCCATTGCGGTCGGACGTGTTCTTGAATTCGAGTCGCAGCTTGAGCGTCCGGCTTCCCGAATCGACGATGGGATAGATGAACGTGACCTTCCCGGTCTGCATCTCCCCGGGATACGAGGCCAGCTCGAGCCGAGCCCGCTGGCCGACACGAACCCGGGAGATGTCCTGCTCGTAGATATCCGCGGTCACCCAGACCCGCGCGAGGTCCGCGACTTCGAAGAGGACGGACCCGGATTGGACCGCGACGCCGGCGACCGCGTTCTTGCCCACGACATATCCATCGACGGGGGAACGGATCGGGACTGCCTCGGCGGCCTTTCCCGCTCGCAGCATCTCGTCGATCTCCTGTGGGGCGATTCCGAGCAACTCCAGGCGTTGACGGGCATTGGTGTCGAGCCCGCCGGCCAAGTCCTCGTGGTCATGCTTCGGCTTTGCATCACCCCCGCCAGCGGAGCTCCAGCCGCGCGCGAGGAGTAGCTCCTGCTCGGCCCGGAACACTTCCGGGCTGTAGATGGTCGCCAGCACCTGCCCGCGCCGAACGCGCTCGCCCGTTTCCGAAACGAGCAGCTTCTGGATCCACCCGCCAAACCGCGTATTGATCTGGGCGAGCCCGCGCTCATTGGCGGCGACGACACCCACGGTGCGCAGGTCCCCGCCGATGGCCTCCCGCTTGACGGTAGCGGTGCGCATTCCGATGAGCTGGATGCGCTCGGGTGGCAGGTCGACATCGGCGAGACCCGGGACGCGCACGGTCGGAGCCGTCGCCATTGCTGCGTTGCGAGCACCGCCCGCTGCGGACGGGTTAGCCTTTCCCTCGGTCTTCAGCACCAGCGTCATGCTGCAGATGGGGCATTCGCCCGGATGGTCCTGCACGACCGAGGGGTGCATCGGACAGTAGTAAACCTGGCCAGTTGACGAGCTCTTGCCGGACCCCAGATGTACGCCGGCAAAGCTGAGGATCGATCCCGTCGCCACCAGCGCGGTCAGCAGCACCAGGACCCAACGAACGATCGCCATCGTGAACACGCCGTGGGGTGGGGCCGGCGGAGTTTCCGCGATCGACGAGCGCTCGGCTGGGGTCTTTTCTTCGAACGTCTCCGGGGCGTTCATCGGGCGGCTCCTTCCACGGCGAGGGTTCCCGCGGCGCGTTCCAAATCCGCCTGGCTGGAGGCCAGCTCCGCGAGCGCGCGCACGCGCTCTATCCTCACTTGCAGATAGGACCGCAGCGCGTCCAGCAGACCAATGGCATCGCCCTGGCCCGAGGCGTACGCCGATTGCGTCGCCTCCAGGCTGCCCCGCGCTTGCGCGAGCAGCTCCTGGTCGATGATCGTGAACGATTGCCGTGCCGACTCCAGACGTGCCGCGGCGTCGTGCAGCTCGTAACGAACCGCGTTCTGTGTGGATTCGAACGCGTCTTGCTCGGCGCGGAGTGTCTGCTCCGCCTCGCGCTCCTCGTCCCCATGCCGCCCGGAGAGCCAGGGCAGATTGATGCCGACCATCGCACCGTACGCCTGGTGCGTGTCCGGGAGCGTCGGCATGTACCAGTAGTCGAGGCCGACCATGACGTTCGGGAATCGCGCCGCGCTTCGCGCTCCGTCCAGCATCGCCTGGCTCCGGCGAACGGCGCGAGCGGCGGCGGCAATCTCTGGTCGATTCGCGTCGATGCTCTTCTCGAGGGTCGCGATCTCCACCGCGGGCACTCCGAGGATGGCAGCCAGGTCCTCCGGCGGTCCGAGCGGCGCCTCCGGGGGCCGGTCCATGAGCGCGTTCAGCAGCGCTCGGCTCGATCGTCGTTCCCGCTCGATGCGCGCCACATCGCTATGCAGGCGTGTCATCTCGAGCTCCAGGCGAAGGACGTCCTGCAGGCTGCCATGGCCGGTGCGTTGGTTGAGACGGGCCAGGTCCAGTACGCGCGAGGTCAGCCCGACGTGCTCGAGATGCAGCCGCAGCTCCTGGTCCGCCCTGTAATAGCTGGCGTACGTTCGTCGGACCTGCGCGGCGACCTCCTGGCGGCGCGCCCGCGAGGACTCGCGCGCGCTGCCCGCCT
>CALAOV010000119.1 GCA_937889515.1 uncultured Myxococcales bacterium
ATCCGGAGGTGCTCTTCGAGCTGGCCGTCTGCTACGAGCGCCAGGGAATGAACGCCCAGGCAGCGGAGTCGTTCCGGGCTTACGTCAAGCTGCCACTCGCGCTGCGGCTACGCGCCGCCGAGGACCAGCTGCACGCGATCGAATCGAAGGACGGGCATGAAGTTCCGGCACCGCGGCGCGTGCTCGTGCCGGTCGACAGAGACGGGGGCAAGTGCTTCCAGGAATGCACCGGGCCATCGTCGTGTCGCCCCCGCTTCGGGGACAGATGGGGGACCCAGTGCGCGGCCACGGAGTTCGTCTGCTTGCGGGGGTGCCCGGGAGCGAGGGTGGAGTCCGGTCCGTGCGCCACCGCATCGATTCACCCAGGCGAGAAATGCCGGGCTGAGCACTCGCTCTAAACCGGGCCGATTTTCGCGCCAACGCGCGGTCTTGCCGCCCTGTTTGGATGACGGCGGGCGGGGATGCTGATGGCGCGGTCGTACTCGGTGGTCCTACAGCGGGCGCTACGACGAAGCGAACGCGCAGGAGAAGATGTCGGTCACTTCGTCGATATCGAAGAAAGAAGGAGGTCGTAGCGTTGGCCACTTCGGGCCGAGACCCGAGGTGAGATAGTGGTCGACGCCGTGTCGTACTTCATGGTGGACGTGGAAGCCGACGGACCGATCCCGGAGCGCTACTCGATGGTGGCGATTGGGGCGGTGGTGGTCGAACCCGGTTTGCAGCGCACGTTCTACGGACGCCTGCGGCCGATCTCCGAGCAGTTCATCCCTATCGCCCTTTCGGTCAGCGGATTCTCGCGTGCCGATACCTTGGCGTTCCCAAATCCGGGTGACGTGATGCGCGAGTTGGCTCACTGGATCGGCGAGAACACCACCGGCCGCCCGATGTTCGTCTCCGACAACAACGGCTTCGATTGGCAGTTCGTGAACTGGTACTTCCACGCGTTCCTGGGCGAGAACCCCTTCGGGCACTCATCGACGAACCTCGGGTCGCTCTACAAGGGCCTCGTGAAGGACTTCAAAAAGAACTTCAAGCACCTGCGCCGGTCCCGGCACACCCACAATCCGGTCGACGACGCCCGGGGCAACGCCGAGGCGCTCCTGCACATGAGAGACGCGCTCGGGCTGAAGATCGACCTCCGTTGACTGCACAGGAGCGAGAAGTTCAATTGAGGACCGACGCCCCCGCCCGAGTCGGCGATTTCTGAAATCCGACAATCTCGATTCCGTTACCTGCCTCAGGCAATTCCGCCCTCCGCCATGGAAGATTGGGCCCCGGCCTCGTTTGCTAGTGGGCGGGGACGATCGGTGGCGCGTGCGCCGGCGTTGGTTCGTCCGCTCAAACTCGTCGGGACGGGGAGGCACCATGGCAACCGTGTACAAGATTCATCCAGCAATCGGCATCGCGCGCGTCGGAAACAGCCCCGACGACTTCTTCGTCGGGCCGGAGCACGTGGGCGAACACCCCAACCCCCCGGGCGGCTTCAAGGACTCACAGTGCCGCGTGAAGCGGCAGGCCGCGCGCTTCCGGATCTACGCCCATCACGACGACGACACGGTGGAGGAGATGACGACGGCCAACGCCACGATCACCTGGACCGTCGAGCTCGCCAACAAGAAGGCGGCCTTTCCCGGGCGGGGGAACTCGGGCTCGGCGTCGGACCTCAGCATTACCCCCGGTCCGCGCACACTGAACGGTCCCAACCAGACGAAGCTGTTCGACAACGGGACAATCAAGTTCGGAGGCTCGTCTGCGACGGTGCCGCTCGGGGAAATCCGCACCGATCCCAGCAGCCACCTGCTGGTCCTCGGCGGGTTCGGACATTCGGCGTCGCCAACCGACAGCGGCCTCGGTGACTTCTGGAAAAACACCGAGTGGTTCGACGACGTCTCCGACGGGCCGGTGACCGCGACCATCCAGCTCTTGTCGGACAACTCGACGCCGGCTGTGACGGGCGCCTGGGTCATCGTCGCGCCCCCCAAGTTCGCCCCCCACCAAGACAGCGTCATGACGCTTTACGATCGGGTCCGGGAGGTCATGGTGAATGCCGGGCTGCTCACGGCCGCCACCACCACATCGTACACCAACGACATCTATCCGATTCTCCAGCGCGCGCGCGACATCCAGGGGGTCATCAATATTCCGGCCGGTGCCATGACCTGGGCCGATCCGGTGACCAGCGATTCCCTGCGCAACGCCATCTTTGCCTCGCTCCGGGTGCCGGGCGGGGGCAACGCCGGCAACATGCCGACGCTGAACCCGCCGGACTCGGGCGACGACTCGACCGACTTCGAGACCGACCGCCTGACGCCCGAGCAGTACGCGCACATGCAACGGTGGAACAACAACACCTACGACAACGATTGGACCGTGCCCCCTGCGCCCGAGGCGACCATTACGCCCGGCGGTCTGGATCGCGCCAACCTGGAGGCCTGCGTCGGCGGATCGTTCTTCCCCGGCATCGAGGCGGGCGGATTGCCCCAGAGCGCGAGCGAATACTACCCGGGCCTGGGCGCCGTCTCACGTCCGATCGCCACCGCGTCCAACTACGCCGAGGCGTTCCGGCTGCAGCAGAATCCGGCCGTCCTGTCGGCGGGAGACATCACGGCGGCGATGGCGCTGCCGTGGCAGGCAGACTTCTTTGACTGCGCGCAGAACTGGTGGCCGGTTCCGCGACCCAACCAGGTGACGCGCAACGGAACGCCCGGACAGGGCTGGACGGACGGCCTGGTGGGAAGCCACGAGGACATGGTCACCAAGTGGAATCAGCTCGGCTTCGTGGTTCGTCAGGCGGGCCAACTGGTCGAATCGGGTCGCTGTCAGACGGCCTCGATCACCTTGACGACGCCGGTGTTGAATTTCCAGGACGTCCCCCAGGGACCCATGGGCACGCAGCGCGAGGTGGCGCTGGCCATCACCTTCGAGGTGATCTCGCCGTCGAACGCGATCACGCTGCAGTACGCGCCCGGGGGCGCGCCGTCCCATCCCCAGCTGACGGCGTACAGCACCTCGACGTCGGCGGGTCCCACCAGCGGGAGCGCCATCGCGACCGCGTACCTGTGGATCATCTACACGACCAGCAACGTCGGCGACAGCCTGCCCCCCCAAACGGTCACGGTGCAGGACGGGGCCGGCACGCAGACTTGGACCGTCACCATCCTGGGCAACACGGTGGCGCGCAAGACCGCCGCGGTGGCGCTGGTCATGGATCGGTCGGGCAGCATGGCCGACGACGCCGGCGACGGTCAGTCGAAGCACTCGTCGCTGCAGCAGGCGGCCGGCATCTTCGTCGACGTGATGCTCGAGGGCGACGGGATCGGCCTGGTGCGCTTCAACCAGGATGCGCAGCCGTTGCAGCAAGTCACTCAGCTGGGCGCCGGCGGGCTGGCCGACATGGCGCGCAGCAATACCAAGGACACCATCAATGGAACCGGCCTGGATCCCGACGGCGACACGTCGATCGGCGACGGGATCTTCGAGGGGCGCAACCTCCTCAACAACGAGGTCCCCTCCTTCGATGTGAGCTCGCTCGTGGTCTTGACCGACGGCATGGAGAACAGCCCGCGCATGATCGCGGACGTCGCCAGCGAGATCAATGAATTCACCTACGCCGTGGGCCTCGGCCAGCCGCAGAACATCAGCGTCCCGGCGCTGCAGACGATCTCGGGCAACAACGGCGGCTACCTGCTGGTGACGGGCGCTATCTCGACCGACAACCGCTTCCTGCTCCAGAAGTACTTCCTGCAAATCCTGGCCGGCGTCAGCAACGCCGAGATCGTCCTCGATCCCGAAGGCCAGCTGGTCCTCGGCCAGGTTCAGCGCGTGCCGTTTCAGCTGACGTCGGCGGACGCGGGGGTGGACGTCATCCTGCTGTCGCCCGCCGTCTCGATCATCGACTTCCGCCTGCAGGCGCCGAGCGGTCGCATCATCGAGCCCTGGCTGGCGCAGAGCGAGCCCGGGATGCGGTACGTGCTGTCGAGTGGCGTCAGCTACTACCGGTTGGCGCTGCCGGTGCAATTGCTGCCCAATCGATTCGACGGGAGCGGCACCTGGCACGCGCTTCTCACCATCGGTCGGCCGCGCGACCAACGGGATGACACCCCGAGCGGCGTGAATCTCGAGATCCTGCACGGGATGTTCGCGCCGCCCGCGCGTCCCCCGGCCCGGCCGGCGCGCGGTGCCCAGGCTCAGCGCGCGAGCGTCCTGGTCGCCGAGAGCTTCGCGGCCGTCAACGGGACCCACCTCTCCGCATCCAGTGCCGCACGCACGTTGCCGTACAGCCTGGTCGTGCACACCTATTCCAACTTGTCGCTGCAGGCCCACCTCGAACAGGCGAGCTTCGAACCGGGCGCGACCGTTCACGTTTACGCGTCGCTCGCGCAGTCGGGCATCCCGCTCGGCGCGGGCGCCTCCGTGTGGGCGGAGATCCTCCGCGCGGACGGGGGCCAGAGCGTCGTCGTCTTGCACGAGCATGGCGCCGGTCAGTTCGGAGCGCCGTTCACCACCACGACGGCCGGCATCTACCGATTCCGCGTCCGCGCGCGCGGCACCACCCAGCGCGGTGAGATCTTCACCCGCGAGAAGACGCTGACGGCGGCGGTGTGGCGCGGCGGTGACCGGCCGGGCGGTGGCACCGACGGCAACGGCAATAGCGGACCCGGCGGCACCGGACGCCCGGGTCTCTGCGAGCTCCTCAAGTGCATCCTGGAGCAGGAGAGCGCGCTCGGCTCCCAGGTTTCGAGCCGACTGAACGCGATCGGCATCGACGCCGCCGCCCTCCGCAAATGCCTGGATCTGGTCTGCCGTGACGCCACCTGCGTCTGCAAGCGCGGGTGACGCGGCCGTGTCGGACACGAGCGACGCGGACGGCGTATTCGACGTCGCGGTCGTCGGGGCCGGACCCGCGGGCTCTGCGATCGCGCGGTGGCTCGCCCTGCGCGGACGGCGGGTGGCGCTGATCGAAAGGACGCGCTTCGACGTCCCGCGGGTCGGCGAGTCGCTGGCCCCCGCGGTCCAACCGCTGCTGCGGGACCTCGGGCTGTGGAAGGCGTTCCAGGCGCTCGCGCCGCTGCCGTCGTTCGGAACCCGCAGCCACTGGGGTGAAGCGACCCCGCGGGTTCATTCCCACGTCATGAACCCCTGGGGCTCCGGCTGGCACGTCGAGAGGCTCGCCTTCGATCGGATGCTGGCCGAGAGCGCGCGTCAGGCGGGAGCGACGCCATTTTTCGGCGCGGCAGTCGCCGGTTGCGAGGAATCGCGGAAATCCGAGGCGGGCTGGCGGTTGACGCTGCGGGCGGCCACCGCCGGCGGCGACGATCGCTCGCCCGAGCACGCGCGCGCGGCTGATCGCGGGCACACGATGTCGGCGCGGATCCTCGTCGACGCCACCGGGCGCTCGGCCCGCCTGGCGTCGCGGCTGGGCGCATGGCGCCTGCCGCTCGATCAGCTGGTCGCCGCCGCGGTGCGCTTCGACGGAGTCGACGTCGAGCGCGAGACCTACGTGCTGGTCGAGACAACGCCCGACGGTTGGTGGTACTCGGCGCCGATTCCGGGCGGAGGGATGATCGCGATGATCATGACCGACGGCGATCTCTGCCGGCGCCTGCGGCTGAACAAGGCCGATGCGTGGTCCGCGCGCCTGCAGACCGCGCCGGTCACCCGGGCGCGCCTCGCCGGCACCCGCCCCGGCGGCGGCCCGCGCGTCTTTTCGGCCGTCAGCCACCGCCTGCGCCGGCCCGTGCCCGATCGGTCGAGCCCTTGGCTCGCCGTCGGCGACGCGGCGCTGGCGGTCGATCCGATCTCGGGCAGCGGCGTGGTCCGTGCGCTCCGCACGGCGCGCGCCGGCGCCGACGCGGTGCTGGCCGTCCTCGACACCGGGTCCACGGCCCCCATCGCGCGCTACGAGACCGAGCGCGATCTCGAATGCGGCCGCTACCTGGAGGAGCGCGCGATGTACTACGCGCTCGAGCGCCGCTTTCCCGATCAGCCGTTCTGGGCGCGGCGAGACGCGGCTGTGTCGGCCCGTCGCGAAGCGGGGATTCGCAGCCGCCGTTTCGCCGCGCTCGACAGGACCGAATCGGCCGTCTTGTCCCGCGCGAAACATCCGAAATGCTAGCGTCGCCGGGATGAGTGGCCTTCGCATGGAGACAGAGACTCCAACCGCAGGGGAGCTGCTGACGATCCTGGAGGCCGTGTACCGGGTGAAGTCTCCCCGACGCGCCGGGCGGCTACTTTTTCCCGGTGACGAGACGCCGATCGAATAGGTCCACGCCTGACAGTCTGACCCTCATCGCGTCATCGAAATGCCAGCGTCCGCCTGGTTCCGCCAAATCTCGACCGTGACCTTCTGCCCAGCCATGGTCGCCGCGTACGCGCGATTCAGGTCATCCAGGGAGGCCACACTCTGGCCATTGAACTGGTCGATGACGTCGTTGTTCAGAAAGCCATCGGTCGCAGCCTGGCTCCCCGCCGGGACGGCGAGCATGAAGACGCCCACGGCGTAGCCGCGACCGACCAAGGAAAACTCGCCCGCACACAGATTCTCTATGGTTGCGCCACGCCAGGTGGCCGTCGTCGCGCAGTCACGTGCCCCGGCGTCCGTACCGACCGGCTTGTTGCCGACATTCCCGAACGGCGGCGTGGCCGCCTGGGCACGCAGCCCGGGCATGGTCACGCCGTACTGTTCAGTCGCCGGTGCCGGCAGGCTCATGATGCCGAGTGCGGTGGCAGGGGAGCTCGGTCCCAGCGCGAAGTTGCCGTTGGTCGGGTCGACGAAGTTGGGATTCCCCGCGGCGGAGTGGGTGTCCGTATGATACGTGTTCTGTGCGGTCGCGAGCTGAGAGGCACTTTGAAAGAGGTTGTAGTCGATCTCCTTGCCGTAGGCATCGGGACTGTCGGGTGCGATGCCCCAGAAGATATTGTGGATGAAGACGTCGCTGCTGCCCTTGGGCCAGACGTGCACGCTCAAGCAGCCGGACACCGCGTCGGTCGGGGCGTTCGGCGCGCACGCTGTCGTGTTTTGCTGCACGAGCACGTTGTTTTCGCCGTCGCGGTAGTAGCCCTCGCGCCATTTGAGGCCGCCCGACAGGAAGACGTTGTCCGTGAATTTGTAATTGGTCGAGCCGTCGTCGAGGTCAACGTCCCAGCCCTGGTCGCAGCGCCAGCGGTTGTGCGCCATCGTGATCGGCTTGACGGCATCGAGGAGCGGCAGGCTGCTCGGCGGGTTGCCAACCCGAGACTCGATGGACCCCGTACTCGTGTCCCAGTAGCGGTCGCGCCCCCAGCTGTTGAACGCGCCGTGATCCCCGGTGAAGAGCACGGTGGCGAACACATCGTTGTACGAGATCGTGTGGCCGCCCCAACATCCGTCCCCGACGTTGATACCGGCGCGTGGCATGTTGTAGATGCTGTTGTGGCTCACCGTGATGCTGTCGGCCATGTCGATGGCGACGCCCGCCACCTGCAACTCGGGGTTCCCGATGTCGTGAATCAGATTCTCGGTGGCGCTGGAGTTGCTCGGGTAGTCGTTGGTCTGCGGGCCCGGCGTCATGTCGAGCTGGCCGACGGGAACGGTCGAGGCGCCATAGCCGAACAAGGCGTTGCGGACGGCGTTGTTGTTCCCCATGAACAGAATGGCGCTCGAGCCCGTATCGATGAAGAGGTTGCCGGCGACCGAGACGCTGTCGTTGTAGCCGTTGACGAAGACACCGGCGCTGCCCAGCTGGTCGAAGAAGCTGTTCGAGATGGTCACGTGCTGGCCGCCCGTGATGAAGATGCTGCCACCCCGGTAAATCTGCCAATCCGAACGCAAGATCTGCTCGTTGCAGCTGGGGAAGGTCCGCAGCGTGTCGACGTAGTGAAATCCGTCCAGGGTCACCCACTGCACGGGCGGCGACGAGGCGCACGCGCTGGTGGCCGGATAGGACGACAAACTGGCGCCCGCGCGAGAGGCTCCCGAGCCGCAGCCCCCGTCGAACTCGAAGACTCGTTCGAGCGCGGCCATCTCCAGGGTGTACGTATTTGGCTTGGTGAGGTCGACCCCGGACGGAGGATAGAAGTAGAGCGTGCCGGCCGTGCCCGCGATCCCGCTGCGGTCGTAGTACCATTCACCTGTGGCGTCGAGCTCATCGAAGGCGTTCTCGACCATCTGCACGCTGGATAACCCCGACGGGCGCCCATTGCAGAGCGGCCCTTGCTGTGCACTGCCCGTGAGGATGTAGTCCTCGCTGCCCCATTGCGAGCTGTGCACGCCGTGCAAGTAGGCCGGCTGCGCCGATGAAGGTTTGTGCGACCAGCCGTTGCTGCGTGACGATGCATCGCCGGCGTTGCCCCCGTACGCCGAGGTCGGGTCTTTGTAGTTGGGGTAGCGCGCCATGAGCTGGCGCCGTCCGTTGAGGAAGAGGACGCTGGAGAATCCGTATGTCTTGCCGCTCGAACCCGGACCGTTGCTCACCCCCGGCGCAGCCTTGCCATCGTCGAACGAATAATTCGCGAACGTGCTCGACGGCACCGCCGCCTGCATGATGCCGTTCTTGTACGATTTCCAGGTCAGGTTGTTGAGCGGCACGCCACCGCTGAGCGTGGCCGTCGCGCCGCACCCGGTGTAGGTGACGGGTGCCGCCTGGGTTCCCGAATCAGCGGACGTAAAGGTGACGGTCTTGCCGACGTAGTACGTTCCGCTGCCGAAGATGACCGTGATGGGCTTGGTGCCCTTGTTCGGGTCGTTGCGAACCGCGGCCTGCGCGGCAGAGATGGACTTGAAGGGCTTGTCCTTGGTTCCGGCGT
>CALAOV010000120.1 GCA_937889515.1 uncultured Myxococcales bacterium
CTCGACACCCGCCCCTCGGCCGACCGGCGCACTTCGGCGTCGCGCGATTCCGCCTCGCGCGTGGCCGCCGCCAGCAGCGTGGCCTGGGCGCGGGCCTGGTCGCCGACGGCGGTTCGCATCGCGAACACGACCGCCGCCGTCGCCGTGGCGATGAGGACGATGCCTATCAGCAGCCTGGTTCTGTGCATGCCTATCCTTGGAGGGTCGTTTCGCGATCAATCCTTGTACGAGCCATATGCCTGGCCGAGCTTGTTGGGATGCGCCGCCGGATCCTCGTGCTGCAGCGCGAACGAGACCTCGGTCTTTCCGGCGTTGACCGCCACCTTCTGTTGCTGGGGCTTGGTCTCGGGGCTCCAGGCCACCAGGCGGCGCTGCCCAGCCGGAACGTTCTCGAGCAGGAACGTCCCGTCGGCGCGGACCTTGGTGAAAAGGACGCTGGGGACGACCAGAATCTTCGCGCTCATCTTCTGGTGGATGTTGCAGAAGACGTCGACCACCCCCGGGCCCGTCAGCGTGACCGCCCTTGGCTTGTCGCCCGACTGGTAGCTCCCGAGATCGAAGCTGTTGCGGGGCGAGTTCGAAAACACGTTGTGATAGATGGCGTCGAAGTTGGGGAACACGACGCTGGTCCCCGATTGGACCACCGCGACGCGCGGGCTGAACTGACGACCCTCCTGCCGGATCTCGATGGATTTGTGGCGCGCCATCGGGCCCTTGACGTTCTCGACGTAGACGTAGACATCGGTCAGGCCGCCGCCGTCCACGGTGACCTTCCCTTCGATGGCGCCCACCCGGTGCTCGGCCGCGGCACTGGCCGCGCCCGTGCCCTTTTTGGCGGATTTGTCCGCCCCCTCGGCGGGCGCCGGTGTGTCGCTCGGCTCGGGCGTGCCCGGAACCCCGGCCACCGGGGTTCCGCCGCCCTGTCCCTGCAGCAGGTGGAGCAACATGTCGTAGCGTTGCTGCTCCGTCTGCAGCATCTGGATGATGAGCTGCCTCTGTTCCCGCACGTCGTTCTGCAGCTTGTTGAAGTCGGCTCGGGTCGGGGGACCGTCTGATCCACCTTTGTCCTCGGCGCGCACCGGCAGAGCCAGCTGGGCGACGGCCAGACCAACCAGGAGACTCGTCAGAACCGGTTTCAGATCTCTCATCTCATGCTCCGCTTCGTCAAAACGTTCATTACGTTGGTCAAAACATCAAGACCAGCGAGGAGGTAAATACGTCGTTCTTGATTTGCGGAATGCCTCCGTATTCGCCGTTGTGGAGAAATTCGGCCTTGAGCGCCACCCGGTCGCTGAAATTGACGTGCATGCCAAAGGTCCCCCGCCAGGACTTGGTCAGGTAGGCGCGGTCGGCGCCGCCCGGGGCGTTGGGGTCGCCCAACCAGACGAAGGCGTCGCGGTACTCGGCGCGTCCCAGGATTCCGAAATACGGCAGGATGAGCCAGTCGAGCTCGACGTAGCCGCCGCCGTGAAGCTGCAGCCCGTAGACCTGGTTGGTGGGATCGCCGGGGGCGCCACCGCGCAGGTATTGCGCCTTCAGATCCACCCGGCGCAGGTGCACCTGATAGTCGACGCCCCAGAACCACATGTACCCGTCGTCGTTGGGCGAACGATCTTGCGCGCCGTAGGAGCCGGAGGCGCCCAGCTCCATGTCGAGCGGGATCGGGGGATGGATCGAGACCCGGCCGCTGGCGGTCTTGCCCAGGTTGGTGTCGATCTCGTCGTAGAAATGGAACTGCTCCTGGGTGAACGAGCCGTTGGTCACCGACCCGGCCAGCACCAGCAGATCGTCGGGACCAAACTTGGAGCGCACCTTCACGCCCAGCGCCGTGCCGGTCGTGTAGCGGGCGACGAGCGAGGGCGTGATGCCGTACCGCTGGTTCGATTTACGATCCCGATACTCGATCCCCAGGACCGAATCGAACTTGCCCACGAAGATCGAGGTCTTCTGCGATCGGGTGGGCATCCATTCGAGCTGGGCGATATCGGCATCGAACACGTCGCCCAGGCTGAAGTTCGAGCCGCTGCGGGGCGTGAAGTTGATGCTCGCCGTGGCGATCGCGGTCGGTCCCAGGCCGGAGGTCAGATTCATGTTGATCTCGTTGGCGACGAATCCGGGCGCGCCACCCGAGTGGATGCTGTCGAAGCGGGGTGGGGCGCCGGTGGGATCGCCCAGATCCGCCACCTCGCCCCGCGAATTGACCGCGGTCGAGAGGATGTCGCCCAGGAACACCCAGCCGTAGCGGCCCGCGTACTGGGGGAACAGCAGGTTTCCCTGATCTCGGATGATCCCCGATCCGTTTCCTTCGGGCACGAAGAAGCCCAGATCGATGTAGCCGCCGACGACCACCCGGGGTTGACGGCCAGCCACCAGGGACTGCATCTGGTCGAGTCGGGCCTCGAGCTCGGCGATCTTGACGAACGGATCCACCTGCCCCTCGGCGCTATCGTCGGGGAGCACCAGGTTCGGTGCGTCCTCGGGGGCGGGCGCGGCTTCGGCCGGTGCGGGGCTGTCGGGCGCCGGGGCCTCGGAGGGAGCGGCCGGAGATGACGTCGCCGGAGTTGCGGGTTGCGCGTGGGCCGCCGCGGCAACGAACAACATGGAAAAAGTCAGCAGAGCGGATGTTGTCGGCGGTCGCCCGGCGCCTGTTTGTCGATGCCCTCTCTTCATCAATCCTCCCGCGAAACCAGCGTCGAGCGACCGTTGTTCTCCGTCGCCCATCTCGATGTTCCGAGAGACATGACTATCGGATTGATCGACGAAGACTGAAGCAATCGGGACGGTCGGTTGCGGCAACGCGCCAACGACGAAAGGCCAATCATTACTCGCTCGTTCAAACAAGTAATGCAACTGACGTGTTGTGGTGTTCGTGATGTTTGGGATGGTTCACAAATAAGGCCGATCGGGCGTTTGCCAACGAACAAAGCGCCCACTCGACTTTGGTTGGACGGGCGCCAGGCCTTTTCGGGGCGGTTTTCAGACCGGCCAGGCGGCCGATTTCAGACCGACCTCAGATCGCGACGTCGGCCGCGCCGTCAGATGCAGCCCAGGAAGGCGAGCAACGCCTGTTGCGTCGGCGCGTCCAGGGCGGCGAAGGCGGCGGCCGCGGCCGCGCCCTGTCCGCCGTGGGCCGCGATGGCGTCGGTCACGTTGGCGGCGCGTCCGTCGTGCAGGAAATGGACGCGATCCGCGAGGCGCCACAGGGGCGCCGTTCGCCACTGGCTCCCCGTGGCGGTACCGGCGGTGAACTGGTCATCCATCGCCGCGCCCATGTCGTGGACCAGGAGGTCCGAGTAGAGGTTGATCGTCCGGGTCGGACCGGGAAACGAAGGCGTGTGGCAGCCCGCGCAGCCGAGGCTGGCGAAGGTCGTCGCGCCCGCGGAGGCGAGGCAGGTCGGATCTGGGACCGCCGGATCGAGGGTTCCCATGAAGGTGGTCACCGCTTCGACGGGGACCGCGTCGATCTCCGGCTTCAGGAACGAAGCGCCGCATCCCTGCTCCTCGTCGGTCGGCACCAGAGGATTCGTCACCCCCATCTCGTGGGTGAACGCGTCGCCCATGAATTCGACCAGCGTCGCGAATTGAGCCTTCCAGCCGAAGCGGCCGGAGCGGCCATCGGACAGGACGTTGAGCGTCCCGCGTACCTCCGCCGGCTCGGCGGCCTGCGCCGTCAGAATGTCGCGGTTCTGAACGAAGTCGATGAGCGCCGTCCCCCGCAGGGTCATCGCGCTCCGGAGCGAGGTGACGTTCGCCAGCGGCGGCACGCCCGTCTGCAGGCCGCAGAAGAACCCGAGCTGGGCGATCGAATGGGCGCGGGCGACCGGCCCGCCCTCGCCGATCAGGGGATCGAATACCCCGCCGGTGATCCGGCCGACGCGGGTGACGAACGTGGCGGGCGTCGCGCCCATGCCGCCGGGGATCGGATCGTTGTGGCAATCGGCGCAGCCCCTTCCGTTGAAGAGCGGTCCCACCGCCTGAAGGGGCGACAGATCCGTCGAGAACATGTCGGCGCCCATCGCCACAGGATCAGTGGCGCCCGCTTGCCGGGCGTGCTCGACCATGGTCGGCGTGATGAAGCCCGAGCCGAAGGCCGGCAGCTGCAACACCGCGCCATTACCGCCGTCCATCACGACGGTGATCCATATTGTCTGGGCGTTCTCGGACACCGTCAGGCCGTTCACGCGGAACGGCGGGAGCTTGGCGCTGATTCGCCGCGCATCGATCACCTTGCCCGCCTGGGTGACGCGCACGATGCTGTTGTTCCCGCGGTTGAGCACGTAGAGGTCC
Source organism: uncultured Myxococcales bacterium (assembly GCA_937889515.1). Lineage (GTDB taxonomy): Bacteria > Myxococcota_A > Polyangia > Fen-1088 > Fen-1088 > JADGRB01. The sequence continues at coordinate 4,288 of CALAOV010000120.1, forward strand.
GACCCGGCGGCCAGCGTGGTGTTGCTGGAGAAGTTGTCGCTGGCGACCTCGGGCACGGTGGCGGCGATGTCGACCGGCTGATGGAACCAGCGCGAGGTGATGGCGCGCGGCGCCCCCGCGGTGAACAGCGTGCCGTCGTCACCCATGTCGATCGCGACGATTCGGTCCTGGAGCGGGTCGGTCACGTAGACGATCCGGGTCGGCACCCAGTTGAAGGCCAGCCCGACCCGGGTGATCGATCCCGGCGCCGTCGATTGCGCGGCCGCCACGCTGACGTTCGACAGCGGCGAGAACGTACCAGCCGGCGCGAAGGCGTCGACGCCCTTGAGGACGTGGACCTGCACGATGCTGCCGTCGGCCTCGGCCGCCAGGAAGACGGCCTTGCCGGTCCCGTCGGGAGACTTCATGAGGAGAGCGGTCGCGAGCGCCCCATGATCGAGCCCCTTGGTCGACGCGGCGCTGCGGTTGGTCTCGTTGCCCGCGAAGACGCCGCCCGCCACCGGATCGGGCGCGCCCGCCAGCGGCGCGCCGCTCGGATCGTCGACGCTGATGGTCCCCTCACCGGTGGCGCCGGTGGGCGAGTTGGCGATCCAGGGACGGCCGAATCCCCGGTTGAGCGAGATTCCGAGCGGCAGGCTGGACGACGGAAGCGCCGCCGTCACCGCGGCCGGACTATTGATGCTGTTGAGGAAGGCCGCATCTTGATTGGCGTAGATCTGGGCCAGACCGTCGGTGGTCGCGGCCTGACCGCCCGCCGCCGCGAAGGCCGCCGGCACCTGCACCAGGCCATGACCGACGTCGACGGACAGCACGGCGCCAGGCGCCTCGGCGGGGCGCGACAGGGTCGCCCCGAAGCTGGAAGTGCTGGCCACCAGCAGGCGCTGCGGATCCAGGATCATCCCCGGCGCGGTCAACGCCGCAAAGACGGCCTTGTCGTGGAAGGGTCCGCCCCGGTGAAAGGTCCCGACCTGGGTGATGGCGCCTGCGCCCGGAATCCCCTGGGCGACCACCGTCGCCTGGACTGGAAGCAGGCAGAACGGATCGAGGCCCGCGGGTTCGGCGAAGGTGACGTCCTCTTTCGTGGGCTGGGTGCCGGGATCTCCGGCGCCCGCGCATCCGGCCAGCATCGCGGCCAGCGCGAGCGCCTTCCGTCCATGACCGCCCTCGACCGATCTCCTGATGCCTCTCATCTATGTCCTCCTGGTCACGTAATTTCGGGGTTCTATTGCCATAAGGAAGCTCATGAGGCGGGGTACTCGCCGCTGGGCGAGCTGTGCTGGTGGGCGCCACTGGCCGTGAGCGCGGAGGCGAGCGCGGGCTCGCCGAGCGCCGACGAAACCCGCCGGCGCCGCGCGACCCCGACCGGCTGCTGCAAATAGCTCTTGGCCCGCCGGGCCAGCTGGAGCAGTGCGAACGAGCCGGCCACCGAGGCGATGCAGGTCCCCATCAGCTGAATTCCGGAGCCCCGGATCGCCTCCATGAGCAGGGCCAGGGTCAGTCCGGACATTGTTGTCGCGGCGATCGCCCCCAGCGCGACCGCGCGAACACCGGCTGCCAGCAGCCCTTCGAGCTCCAGGTGTAGGCCGATACCGGCGGAGACGGTCACGGTCGCGAAGGCGACCAGATGACGGTCGGCCACCAGGAGCCTCCGCCAGGCGGTCGCGGCTCCAAACAGGGCGTCGCCACCCGCCCGCCCCAGCGCCAGAAGCAAAAATCCGATCACGAATATGGGGATGTGCCCGGCGGCGGTGCGACGGATGTCCGACCGCGGGACGCCGTTCGATCGATACAGAGAAAACAGAATGAGGATCGGTGCCAGCATGATGATCCGAGCCGACTTGCTCACCGCGGCCATCTCGGCCCCGCCCGGTCCCATCTGCGCGCCAACCGCGACGGCGCTGGCCAGATCGTTGACGGCCAGGCCGCTCCACAGACCGCCTTGGTGCGCAGACAGACCGACCGAGCTGGCCACCAGTCGAAACACGACCAGCGCCACCGCGCTGTAGAGGAAGATGGTGGCCAGCGCGACCCCCTGCTCCTGGCGCCGGGCCCCGATGAGAGGTGCCACGGCGTTCACCGCGGAGGCGCCGCAGATCATCGTCCCGGCGGCGATCAGATCCGCCAGCCGTCGCGGCACCCGCAGGGGAATCGCGAGCGCGTGGGTGACGAAGAACGTCGTCGGCAGTGCCGCCACCAGGGCCAGCGCGATCGCGAGCAGCTGCCGCGACTCGAACAGGTGGGCCTCGATGCGCAACCCCATCAGGACGACCGAGGTGCGCAACACCGTCTTCCCCACGAAGTTGAGGCCCGATCCGTAGCGGTTCCGGCCCCGGTCATAGACAGCCAGGCCCAGCCAGCGGGCGAGCGGCGAGTTGACGACGGCCGCGCCCAGGATCAGCGCCACCAGCACGTCGGGGAGCGCCAGCCGGGCCGGAATGATCCGTTGCGCGAGCAGCGCGCCCACGCCCACTGTCGCCGCCAGGGCGACGCCTGGGATCTCCGTGCGCCCCAAGCGCCAAAATGGCGGCCGCGCGTCGGTCGAGGTCATCGTGGTTGGCACTCGCAGCTGAGGAACGCCTTGCCGTCGACAAATTCCGCCCCTCCGCAGCCGCCGGCGAAAAACTGTCGTTTGCAGGAGAACACGGGGATCGAGAGACATCGACCCACAAGATCGAAACTTAACTGCACCTCCGGCGACGGTATCTAGCGATACAACTCCTGACTGGCGAGTCTCCGACATCACCTCCACCGTCGGTAAATCCTCGACATACAGACCGCCTCAAGTGGCTTATCGGCGCGACCGAGAGGACCAAGCGGGGGCGAGGAGACCACGATGAGAGAACGTCACTTAGCTGTCGTCGAGTTGGCACGGATGTGCGCGGCGATCGGTTTCGCCGTCGGGTTCGCCGGATGTCAAGGAGCGGGTGGTTTCCTGTGCGGCAAAGGCAGCTGCGGCTGGACGGACGTCGATCTCGCTCGAGTGGAGGCTCTGGCGGGATTGCCGACCGCCGCGCCGCCCGACACGTCCAATGTCTATGCGGCAAATCTCGACGCGGCGGCGCTCGGAAAATCGTTCTATTTCGACACGCGGTTTTCCGGTCCGTCGACCCTCCTCGATGGGCTCAATAGAACGATGCCGTTCGGTCGAACGCCCGCCGGTCAGAACGCCGGTGTGGCCTGTATCAGCTGCCACAGCCCGGGCCACGGCAGCGCCGATCCCGCCAGCATTCCCGGCGACGTCTCGATGGGCGCCGGCTGGACCTACAACAACGCGCTGCCGACTTTCAACTCGGCTTTTTACAACCTGCACCTGTGGAACAATCGCGCCGATTCCCTCTGGGCGCAGGCGGTCGCCGACAACGAGAACGCGCTCACCACCAACGGAAACCGGCTGCACACCGCCTGGCTCATCTCGGACCTTTACGGCGCGACCTATCAGACGATCTTCGCCGACACGCCGCTGCCGTTTGCGGGGCCGTCGTCTGCGGTGGCGGCCCTGGTCGGAACCAACGGACAGTGCACGCTGGCCGCGGGCGTCTGTCCGGCGGGATGCCGGGAGGTGCCCTCGACCGCGAACGCGGGGAGCATGGACTGTTGGCCGCAGTTCCCCCTGCAAGGAAAACCGGGGAAGACCGCGGGCTGCCAATCGGGCAGCACCACCGAGCCCTTCGGCGACGCCTACGACTGCATGGCGCCCGCGGACCAGATGGCGATCACCCCGATCCTGGTCAATTTTGGCAAGGCCATCGCGGCCTACGAGGGGACGCTGATCCTGGGCCCGTCGGCTTTCGATCGCTGGGTCACCGATCTGGCGGCCGGCAACGGCGACTCGTCGACGCAGATCTCGGATCAGGCCAAGGTGGGCGCGCAGCTGTTCGTCGGCAAGGCGGGCTGCAGCGATTGCCACAACACGCCGCTGCTCTCGGATGGGCAATTCCACAACGTCGGGGTCGGACAGACCGGTCCCGGCGTGCCCAAGGAATCGGATTGCGCGGCGGGCACGGTGTGCGATTGCGCGCCCGTGAGCGACACGCATATGAACGGTCCCAAGAACTGTCTGCCCTGGGGCGCGCGCGATGGGATCCAGAAGCTGCAGGCCAATGGCTTCCTGCGCACCTCAGCCTGGAGCGACGACACCACCGCTGTCACGACGAACGAAGCGACCTACCTGAAAGCCGATCTGAGCACGATCCCGCTGGGCGCCTACCGCACGCCCAGCCTACGCAACGTCTCGTTGACGGCGCCCTACATGCACGACGGATCGATCGCGACGCTGGCCGATGTCGTGTGGCACTACAACCAGGGGATCGCCGACCAGGACACCCCGGGCGCCCCCGCGGCGTCGTACAAACCGCTCTACCTGAGCGACGACGAGCAGGCCGCCCTGGTGGCTTTCTTGGAGTCGCTGGCCTGCGATCCACCGCCGGCCGACGTCCTGATGCCGCCCATGCTCCCCTGACCGGGACCGTCATGCTCCTTCGATCCGCTTGACCATCTCGGTGAAGGCGGGGCTGGCCGCGTAGCGTTCACCACCGTCGGGCAGTACGACCACGTAACGTTTTCCCGCTTCTCCCGGGCGTGTCGCCAACGACAGCGCGGCCGCCAGCGCCGCCCCACTCGACATCCCGGCCGCGATCCCCTCCTTTCGCGCCAGCTCCAGCTGGGCGCGAACGGCCTGCTCCCCGCTCACCGCGACAACCTGGTCGATCACGGCGCGGTTGAGGATCTCCGGAATGAAGCCCGCGCCCAATCCCGGCAGGTGATGCGATCGGGCGGCGCACCCCGACAGCACGGCCGCCCCTTCGGGCTCCACCGCGACCACCCGGCAGCCGGGCCGCCGGGCCTTGAGCACTTCGCCGACGCCGGTGATGGTCCCGCCCGTGCCGACACCGGCGACGAAGACGTCGATCTCGCCCTCCAGCTCGGACCAGATCTCCTCGGCGGTCGTGCGGCGGTGGATCTCCGCATTGGCGGGGTTCCGGAACTGCTGCAGCATCACGGCGCCCGGTGTCTGGGCGACGATCTCCTCTGCCTTCCGGACGGCCTCCTGCATGAGCGAGCCCGGGGTGAAGACGATGCTGGCGCCGAGCATGCGCAGGAAGGCCACCCGTTCCTTCGAGATGTTCTGGGGCATGGTGAGGACCAGGCGGTACCCCTTGGCGGCGGCCACGAAGCCGAGCGCGATGCCGGTGTTGCCGCTGGTCGGCTCGATCAAGGTCGCGCCCGGGCGGAGCACCCCCCGCCGCTCGGCGTCCTCGACCCGCGCGACCCCCACCCGATCCTTGACGCTCCCGCAGGGGTTGCGCGACTCCAGCTTGACGAAGACGTGGGCGCCCCCGGTCTCCATTCGCTTGAGCTCGATGAGGGGCGTGCGGCCGACGGTTTCCGTCACGGTGGAAAAGATCATGATCGTCACTCCTCGAGGTGGGCCTCCGTAATATCACGCGGGCGCCGCGCCCGCGTCGAGCCAACGGAGCGCGGGGACGTCAGCGTTCCCAGGCCGGCACGACGGCCGGGGTGCCGGGCTTTGCCGGGGCCGCCACGAAGAACACGGTCTTCATGTGGCGCGCGCGCAGCTCGGCGAGGACGTGCGGCAGGACGATCACCGTCTGCTCGTGGATATCGTGAAACAGGATGATCCCGTGCTGGGCCCGATCGAGCTCCGATAGGACGTTCAGGAACAGCCGGTGGGGATCGCGGATCTTCCAGTCCTGGGAATCCATGTTCCAAAAGACGGTGGTGTTGCCGCGCTTCTGGACGAAGCTCTGCTCGGGCGCCGTCTTGGCGCCGTACGGAAAGCGGAAGAACGGCAGCTCGCCGGGTTTGAGGCCCAGCGCCAGCGAGACGCTCGCGTCGCCGGACTCGACCTCCGTCTCGGCGTGGGGCTCGGCAATCCGCGACAGGTTGGGGTGGCTGAAGGTGTGAGACCCGACGGTGTGCCCGGCCGCCAGCACCTGCCGCGCGATCTCCGGGTGCGCCGAGGCGTTCCGTCCGATCTCGAAGAAGGTGGCCTTGATCCCGGCGTCGGAGAGGATCTTCAGCACGCGGGGCGTGCGGGTCGCGTGCGGTCCGTCGTCGAAGGTGAGCGCGATCTGGCCCGCGGGCAACTCGCCGTCATGCAGGAGCGAATCCTTGCTGGTGTCGATCGAGATCGCGGCGCTGGGGAGGGTTCCGAAGCCACTCAAAGGGTGCGCGGTCGCCAGGCGTCGTTCGGCCTCCTTCCAGTAGGCGGTGATCCGGATGAGCAGCGCGGGCGAGCAGGAGAGGTGTCGGACATGGTCGGGCTTGCGGATCTCGTCCTCGAAGAGCTCCAGCTCGTCGTCCGGCAGGAGCGCCAGCTCCCCGCACAGCTCGGCCCAGGCCCGATCGCTCTCCAGCCTGTGGACGCGCTCGACGATCTCGGAGGGCTGGAAAGGCGACTGGTGATAGTCGTCGAGTGTCGGGCTGACCGAAAGCTGTGGTTTGGCGCGACGTACTTGCTGCCGGAGCGTTCCCAGAGCGGGCGTCGGCGGCGGCGTCGGAATCGGCGGCGGCGTCGCCGCCAGCAAAACGCCTCCCACCAGCAAGGGAAAGATTCCCGTCAGCATCGCGGCCGATGCTAGCCCGCTTCGACACGGATGACACCCGATCCGATCCCCAGTGCCCATCCGAGCGATCGCGTCGCGCGTCTTCCGACTCTTCCCCCTCTGCCGTCGCCACTATAAGGTTCGCGTCGAGGGCTCCGTGATCGGTCGCAGACTCTTCCTCTTCGCGTGGCTCGCCTCGACGGCCGTCGGCCTCGCCGGCGCGCCGATCGTTCGGGCCGAGGTGCAGGTCGCCGCGCCCGTCGGGGAGCACATGGTTATTCAGCGGGGCCAGCCGGTCCGGCTGTGGGGCACGGCGGCTGCGGGCGAATCCATTCGAGTCTCGGTGGCGGGCCGGACCGCTTCCACCCGGGCCGATGCGACCGACCACTGGGCGATCGCCCTCCCGGCGCTGGCCACCGGTGGACCGTTCGTGCTCACGATCGACGGGTCGAACCGGCTCAGCTTTCGAGACGTCTGGGTGGGGGAGGTCTGGCTGGCCTCGGGTCAGTCCAACATGGAGCTGCCGCTGTCGCGGTCGACGGGGGCGCACGACGCGGTCGGCGGGGGCTGCGCCGGGCTGCGGCTCTATACCGTCGACCGATCCACCGCCGCCGCGCCCCAAACTCGAGGGAAGGGCGCCTGGCAGATCTGCGATCCCCAGACGGCCGCCGCCTTCTCCGCGGTGGCCTTTCATTTCGGACGCGAGATCCACCGGACGCTCGGGGTGCCCGTCGGTCTGATCCAGGCCGCCTGGAGTGGCACGCCCGCCGAAGCCTGGACGCCCCGCGACGCGCTGGAGGCGTCGCCCACGCTCAAGCCGATGGTCGACGCGTTCGATCGGGCGATGGCCGATCCGCGGGTGAAGGCGGAGGCGGCGCGCAAGCTGGCCGACTGGGAGGCGCACAATTTTTATCGCGACACCGGCAACCGCGGCGAGGCTCTCGGGTACGCCCGCCCCGGTCGCTCGACCGCCGGCTGGCCGAAGATGGAGCTGCCCCAGCGCTGGGAGGACGCTGGCCTCGCCATCGACGGCGCCGTCTGGTTGCGGCGCGAGGTGGTGCCGCCCGACGACTGGGCCGGCGCAGATCTGGACCTGTCGCTCGGGCCGCTGGACGACTTCGACGTGACCTAC
>CALAOV010000121.1 GCA_937889515.1 uncultured Myxococcales bacterium
CGATGAGCTCTCGGTCTTTGCCTGGACCCTGGTCGGAATTGCCGCGGCAGCACGCTGGTTGGCGGGACGGCAAGTCCGTGCGACCTGGGTAGCGTTCATTCTGTTCCCCGGACTGTTCGTTTCCGACAACAATCTCGGTGGCTCTGCGGATCATTTCGTGGCCCTGTTCGCGGCGCCGCTGCTGCTCTTGACCGGCAAGGCCTTTGCCCGAATGGACCGCCGCGTCTGTCTGCTCTGGAGCGTGATCGCGGCGGGGGCGCTGATGAGCAAGGTTCAGGGTGCCTACATCGTCGTTCCTGCCGCGGCTGTTCTCCTGATGAGAGCCGCCTTCCTCGGTCTGCGCCGTCCGAGGGGCGAGGATGCCACCCCCACCCCAAAGGACCTGGCCCAGACGCTCGGTCTCATGGCGTTGGGAACGATCGCGGTCCTATTCCCGCATCTGGCGGGAAACCTCGTTTTTTATCACAATCCCCTTTATCCCCTGCTTCAAAATCTGATCACATCCAGTACGCCGACCTACAAGGACGCAGCCGTCCACGTCAACTATGAGCTGATCACCTGGCAGTGTCGCGCCATGGAGCCGTTCTTCGCGCGGCTCATGGCGGCCGCCGGGATCGTGGCCTCGTTCTCGTTCGTTCCGGGTTGCTCCTTCACGGGCGGACTGCCCGTCTTCGGGTCGACGTTCACGCTCGCGCTCGCGTTCTTGCCGTTCATTCGGAAGGCGGGGCGACTTTGGCTCGGTGCCGCCGTAGCGGCGGGGGCGCTCTTGACCTGGGCCATGACCTACCGGGTCGACCGCAACCTACAGACCTTCACCCCGGCGCTGATGGCGGTGACGGCCGCGTTACTGGTGCGAGCCTGGGAAACAGGACGGCTGGCCCGAATCGGCGTCGCGCTGCTGGTCGTGGTCCAAGTCGCGTGGGGCCTGCCGCTTTATTTTGAGGGCTCGGGCCGAATGATGGGTGCCATGAACCTCCTCAAGGGCGGTGTGACGGGTGCCAGCGAAGAACAGCTCAAGAGCTATCGCAGTGAATATGTCGCCCTCGGAAAGTCGCTGCCCAAGGACGCGAAAGTCGTCATCCACAGCGGCCACCCCAGTTTGGGGATCGACCGAACGGTATTGCTGGACGCGATCGGCTTCGAGGGCCTCATCGACTACCGCCAACTCAAGACGCCGCGCGAGATGTATGACTATCTGAAGCGGCTTGGGGTCACCCATCTCGTCTGGACACCCGGCTCGAGTCAGCCGCATTCCACCCAAGAGGAGGTCCTGTTCGATGTTCTCGCGAGCCTCTATGCACAGACGCGTTTCTCCGAATTGAGTCTGTTGGCCATCGCGGAACCGCCGCCTCCGGCGGAGCCGGACTATCGCGTGGTTACGATCGGTGTCAGGGGGTACGGCGACGGGCTATATCCGATCGGCGCTCTCATCACGTGCCAAGAGCTTCCCGCCGAGATGTGGCGTTCTCCGCAGCCAGCTCTCACCGCTCCCAATCTCGTGACGCTGATCGACCAGGTACCGGTGGTCGTGACCGCCGACCAAGACCAGCTCGACCCTCTCGTCAAACAGGCCCTCGACCGCGACTTCCGACGAATCACGAGCTACCACGAGGTTCGCGTCTTCCTGCGCCCAAAGAGATGAGGCACCTGCGTGCGAGTCAATACCCCGGGCCCCCGTCGATGCGTCATGGAGGACCGGCTTTACAACCGCGCGCCCCGAGGATAAACGGTTGAGCCTCATGAAGCCGGAGCCCACCGTCCGCCGGTTTACTCTCGACGACGTCTTGCCCGCGGCTCTCGCTTTGCTGGCGCTCGTGATCGGCGTTCTCGTGTTTTGGTCCTTCTTGAGGCCGTACGCGATGCAGGTCGGTTTCGACGAGGGGTACGAGGCGGCCGGCGTGGAGCGCTTGCTCTCCGGCAGAGGCCTGCCCTATGTCGACATGGTCAGCATCCGGGGGCCGTTTCTCTACTGGTCGCTGGCGATCATGCATCTGCTGACCGGCCGGTTTCAATGGACCGGAACCAGAGCCATCGGACTGGTGTGCTGCATGACGATGGTCTCCACCAGCTTCCTGAGCGGGTGGGCCGCGGGATGGCCCCTGGCCGGCGCCATCGCCGGGGCTCTGTATGTCTTCGTGATCGGAACGTACATGGATCCCGGTGGGGCGATCGGCATCCACGCCGAGCCGATCGCGATCGCGTACATCTCGACGGCGTTCTTCCTGGTGTCCTACGCGCTTTATCGCGCCCGGACGCCGCGCCGCCGCCTGGTTCTGCTCGTGCTCGGCGGAGCGCTGGTCGCGATCGGGGGGCTGACCAAGCAGACGCTGGCGCTCTGTTGCCTCCCGATGTTGCTCTGGATCGTCCTGCACGCCAGCGTCAAGGTCGGCGAGACCTTCGAGGATGGTCGCCCGCGCTGGCGGCCGGTGCTCGCCGGTTGGGCGCTGCCGTTCGTGGCGGGCGGAACTGGCCTCGTGCTGCTCGTGCTCCTCCGGTACGCGCTGGCCGGGGAGCTGAAGACCTTCTTCTTCTGGTCCCTGGGGGTGAGCTCCCAGATCTACATGGAGCCTTTCAAAGGCCGGGTGGCGCGGCTGGTGATGGAGTGGTTCATGGGCGAACCGTGGGCGATATTCGGTTCGATCCTCGCCTTGACGGTCGCGTTCGGTCCCGCGCTCGGGCGCGTGACCCGCCCGACGCTGCGCGCGATCCTGGCAGGTTTTGGCGAGTCGGCCTTCGAGACCGTCGTCGGTTTGATGGCGCTCCTCCTGCTCCTGGTCGCCGCCATTCCGCTCAGAATATGGGGGCACTATTTCCTGCCCATCTGGGTCTTCTTCGGAATGACGGTGGGCATCCTGGTCGAGCGGTTCGCGGTGCGTCGCTCCGCGCAGCCGCGCCTGGCGCAGGCCCTGGTCGTTCTGGTCTTCGGCGCGCTCCTGTTGCCCTCCGGAATCAATCGCCTGAACAAGCTAGCCAACGACCGGTCGCACGGGGCCTGGCCCAACCCGCGCCCCGATGCCGCCTGCGCCGAGATCGACCGGATCGCCGGCCCCGGTCGGGAAGAGATCTTCATCTGGGGGTTGGCCGGCGATCTCTACATCACCTGCCAGCGCCGGTGCGCTTCGATGTTTACGCACACGACCGTGATCGCGGGCATCGTGCCGCCCTTCTGGAATGAGCCGCGCGCGAATCGCGTTCCGCCGGGCAGCCGCGAAAAGGTGCTGGCGGAGCTGACCGCGCGACCGCCCAAGGTGATCATCGATCACCCGATTTCA
>CALAOV010000122.1 GCA_937889515.1 uncultured Myxococcales bacterium
ACCGTTTCCACAGGTGGCGCTCAAGAAAGGTTGGATGTCCTTCTGAAAACCGAAGGTCGCGGGCAGGTTGCAGGGGTTGGCTCCCCCGGCGCCCGCCGTGCCTGCGTTTCCCCCCCTGCCGGCCCCACCGGAGGCGCCACCGGTGCCAATGCCACCTGTTCCTTTCGCTCCGCCTTTTCCGCCAGTGGCCGCGCCGCCCGATCCACCAACGGTCGTGCCACCCGAACCGCCGACGCCGGCGACGCCGCCCGTCGAACCCCCGGCGCCGGCCGCGCCGCCCGTCGAGCCCCCGGCGCCCGGACCCCCACCGGTGGAAACCATGCCGCCGGATCCGGCGCCACCGGCCGCGGTTCCGGCTGTGCCGGAAAGACCCGCGTTCCCTGCGGCGGCACCGCCCGAGGCGCCCGAGGCGCCCGCGCCCCCGGCGCCGGCCATCGGCTGACCGGTCGGGTCGGGCGTGGAGCCGCAGGCGGCCAGGATCACGCCCAGCGTAACCGCGCCGAACGTCCCCACAAAGAGCGACCGGCCCGCGTCGCTCAGAATGTAGATCCCCTAGGGCGCCGCATTGACGTTGCCCAAGACAAAAACGTAGTCCTGATAGTCTCCGTTGCCCGCTTCCTCGACCGCGACCAAGTATTGCTGGGCAATACGGGCGCCGCTCGAGTCTTTGAGCGGATAGCTCTTGATGCGGTGAACGCTGCCCGTCGGCGAATTCAATGCATCCTGGGTGTAGTCGTAGTCGCCGTTGATGGTGTTTCCGCCTTCGGCGTATTTCTCGGTCTTCTGATCCGAGAAGACCCAGATTCCGAACGCGGCGCTGCCGGGGTCGAACGTCGTCGAGCTGCCCGCCTGGAGAGGCGGATAGACCATCCTGGCCTTGTCCGAGGTCTGCGCGTCCGCGATCATCGACATGGTTCCGACGGTGTTGAGCGTGGTCGAGCTGGTCGCGGGATACCAGCCGTAGGGCAACACGCCCGCCGGCGAGAAACGCGCCACCAGGGTCATCGTCACGTTGCCCGTCCCGGCCTTGACGAAGTGTGGAGCGGCGACTTCGTCGCTGCCCGATTCGATACCCGGGAGGTTCGCGGCCATCATCGACGTGTTTGGGTTCCAGTTGTTTTGCGCCTGTCCCACGTTGAGCTTGTAGCCGAGCGCGATCAGAATCTGGCCCAGCGTGGCCTCGTAGTTGTCTTGAATGAGCAGGAATCCGTAAACCGTCGCCTGTACGGAGCCGGAGCTGGCGGTTGCGCTCAAGCTGGCCGTCAGCAGGGTTACGCCCAGGTCTTTGTTGGTCGGGGCGGCCGGAAGATTCGCGCCGGTCGTCATCATCTGCACCGTGACGGCGAGATCGGCGCCCGGGCCGAGCGTCGTTGGGAGCGACGGTGGATTGACGATCTGAAAGAGAGGTGTGCCGCCGATCGGGGCGCTCGAGGCGGTCACCGCAACTCCGCTGGGCCCCAGCGTGAGCTGAGCTATTCCGCCGATGGCCAGAGCCGTGACCTGAACGGCGGCCTGCCCTCCGTTATGCAGGCTGATCGACGAGGTCGCCGCCGGCGTGGTCTTCGCCCGGACCCCGGTCACGACGACACGGTCCGCGCCAAAGGCCACCGCCCCAGCTCCCGCACCGGCCATTCCCGAGCCCCCGCTTCCCGGTCCGCCAGTTCCGCCACTGCCCGCGGACCCTCCCGATCCCGCTGTCGCCGACCCACCTGCGGATCCGGCGCTGCCACCACTTCCACCGTGGCCGCCCGCTCCCGCGGAACCGGCGCTGCCACCGGCACCGGCTCCGGTTGTGCCGGAAGAGCCTGCGCTGCCACCGGTCCCGCCGGCGGCGCCACCGCTTCCGACCGCTCCCGCGGACGCTCCCCCCGACCCGAGGCCTCCGCCGCCAGTCTGTCCCCCGGCGGACCCGCCAGCTCCGGTTGTCGGCGGACCTCCACTGGAGGACGCACTACAAGCGGACACAAGGACGACGAAGGAGAGCGCGGCCAAGAGCCGACGCGTTGGCGGCGGTCCGGTGTCGCAGCGCTCCCGGGCCGGAGCCCCACCTAAAACCGGGAAGATGCGCGGAGGGCGGCTCATGGATCTACGTCCCAATAGAAGGGCCGGCGGCGTCCCGACTGGTGCATCCGCCTCCATTCCAAGCGCTTCGCGGGTCGGTCAAGGGACCGTTTCGCGCCCGTAGAACTTGGGTAAACAGCGCGATCCGCCGCTGACGAGTCGGCTCAACTCTGGCCAAGATCAGACCGGAGGTGGGGAGATGAGAACGACGACACAGAAACCGCTGTCATCGAGCGACGCGCGCGCGGCGATCCTTTCGTGCCACGACGAGCTGCGTGGGCTGGTCACCGAGACGATTCATTTCGCGGAGGGCGCCACGGTGTCCGACCGGGACTTCGAGCCGCTGCGGGCGCACGCGCGGGAGCTCTACGAGGCGTTCGAAGAGCACATGAACTTCGAGGAACGAATTCTGCCCACGGCTTTGCGCGACGTCATCGGTTGGGGGTTCGTGCTCGAGGCGCAGGTGGTGGAGGTTCACGAGAAGCAGCGCACGATCCTGGCCTCGGCGATGTCGGCGCTGGAACCCGGGGGCCTCTCACCGGCCCGCCTGGTCCAAAGTGTGCGCACCTTCGCCGACACCATCCTGGTCGACCTGGAGACGGAAGAGAACTGCCTGCTCAATGCCGATCTGGACGCCCTCATCACCGACTCGCGCGGGGGATGACGGCCTGAGCGCCCCGATCCGAGGGGAAGAACGCCGGCGTCCGCCGCACGGAGGCGCAAAATGCGACCGGTCGCCTTCTCGCCCGGGGGCGGCATGGTTAGATTTGCAGAATGCCGCTCGGTACCTTTTACGAGAACGAGAGAAGCACCTTCACCGCCTTCTCATTCGTGGTCGAAATCGACGACCCGATTTGGGTGACGACCGTTGACGCCACGCTGCCTCAACTGATTCCGGCCGTTGTCCTCGAACCCCCTGGGTGCGGCACCGCGAAAGCTCTTTACGGCGTCCTGGCCGTTGGCTCGTCCAACGCTGGCCCCGTCCGAGTCCTGGCGCACGCCGGCGGTGACGATGGCGTCACGATGATCCCGCTCATGAAAGGCGACTCGCTCACCATTCAGTTGCAGGGTCGCCAGCCCGACGGCGCGGGCGCGATGCCGCTCTGAGGCGCGCCGACACCGTGCAGGTCGCGGCCGATACGGGCCGTTTTCGACACCACGGTGGGGTACCGTAGGCTTCGTAAAAGTGCCGCCTCTCGACAACCCGCCGCCCTTGCAGCGCGCGCTCCGCCTCGCGGTGCGAGCCTGTGTGACGTTTTCGCTCGCCATCGGCGCCGCGGACGTCGCGAGCCAGCACGCGCCGCCCCATCAGCGGGCGATCTGGTTCGGCCTCGCGGGCGGTACGACGGCGATGTGTGCGTGGCTCGGCTGGAGCTGGCTGTCGAAGCGAGCCCGCGGCTCGAAGCCTGGTAGGTGATGCTACGAGTTCGCGGGCTCCTGGATACGTGACGTTCGACGTGAGCAAGCTGTAGCGAGGTTCAGTTTCGATTCAGCTTGCGCTCGGCCCGAGCCGCAACGAAGGAGCGCATGCACGGCTAAGGTGCGCAAACGTCGAGCGTGACGCCCGCGGTGCCGGTGCCGACGTTCTTGCAGGACCCCGCCTGCTGACTCGGGCAGTCCAGGTCCGACCCGCAGGTCAAATAGGTGTCCACGCCATCTCCGGGACAGAGCGGTGGCGGCTGACAGGAGATCGCCTGAGCCGTGACCTGGAGGCAGCAGACCGTCCCGCCGTCGCAGTCGGTCGGCACGGCGCAGGGCGGAGGGTCCTTCGGGATCATCTCGCAGGCATCCGCGACGTAGTCCTTCGCATCGATGCAGATCGCGAACGGGGCGATCTTCTTGAGACAGCAGACTTGCGGCGGCTGACAGATCTCGGTGCCACACGGCTGGGGCCCATCACTGGCGGCGTCCATTTCAGTGGTCGGCGGGGTAAAGTCGCATTTGTGGGAGGGACCCCCGCCGCAACAGCCGGCGAGCGCGCCCCAGACGCCCATGGCGAAGACAAGAGCCGGGCGTTTTGCCTGCGACATTCTGATCATGCTTTCACAAAACTGAGAGACAATCATTCCCGTCGAGCGTTGAAGCGGTGGGGGTGATCTTGGTTCGTGTAGGGCATGATTTTTGCTGGGTTCGCGGCCGGGGCTAACGAACGACGTTCCCATGACCGCCCCCTACAACACGAGCCAGCAAGGATCTGGCCAACTAGATTTGGGATGGCGCCAACTTCGTTGGTCCCCCCGCTGCCGTGCATTGGCCGTCCCGATGCTCCTCGCCGCCTCCTGGGCATGGTCCACCCGCTGCCGTGCATTGGCCGTGCCGATGCTGCTCGCCGCGTCCTGGGCGTGCCTCGGGTGCGGCGAGGTCCATTTCGTCCCCTCGCCGTTCACCCCGCAGAATGTTGAACTGATTTACAGCACCCAAGAGGACATATCTATCGTGCGCTGGCGGATCTCCTCGACCGCCCCCCTCGGCAGCGACCTAGGCTTTCAGATTCTCGACGATACCGGCTACCAGCCCGTCGACTTTTCGCGGTCGGTCTTCCCGGGGGGCGGTTCGATGTGCAGCGACGGCCTGGGCTCCTGTTTCCAATACGTCCTGCGCGGGCGATACCCGGTGGCGAATCGTCCGAACCCTGTCCGCGCGGTTCATTCCGTGTACGGGACCCTGCCCGGGGGCCGCGTGGCCGCCCAGACAGTGCCGCAGACGATCAGCCTGGCTTCGTTTTTCCACACCAACAACGATCTCGTCTACGCCAACATCAAGGATGCGGTCGCCTCGGCCGATCCGTATGTCTTTCCACGGCCGTACGAGCGAACGATGTGGCCCACCAACGGCCTGTGCGTGTCGGACGCGCCGCCGGACGGTGTCAGCTTCTCACCGCTGGATGCCACCGGTGGGTTCCCGCCCGAAGCTCCGCTCAGCGACAGCGGGATCTATTGCGTCGCGGTCCGACCGATTCCGTCCGACGCGGGCGCGAGCGCGATCGCACAGACGCGCGTCGAAACGGTGCCGGAGGTGACGACCTTCGACCAAACCTACGTCCCGCCGATCGAGCAGTCGCCGGTCATCTACCAGATCGTGCTCGATCTCGAGATCCCGCTGGCCGATCGTTGCGCGACGGCGCTCCAGACCATCGAGTCGCTGGTCGACAAATATATGGGCTCGGTGCAGGTGCCGGTGCGAAAGCTGCCGACCATGAACCTCGCGACCAACCCGAACGCGACCGGGGGGGCCACCAATTGCGCGCAGACGAGCGGGCGGACGTTGCCGGCCTCCGACATGGCCGAAGCCGTCAAGCAGGTGATCGCGACCTTCCCCGAGACGCACCAGCAGTTTCACTTCTTCTACTTCAACAACTTGAATTCGCCGCTGCCGTCCACGCTGACCGACTCGTTGACCGCCCTGTTCAACGCGCTGGCGTCGCCGCCCGCTCCGTACGATCTCGCGACGCTGTCCTGGTTGTTCAACCCGGGGTTGGCCGCGGCTACGGGACCGACCTGGTGGATGTCGCAACCGCCCTGGCAGGAGGCGGACGATCCGAACTTCGAGCCGACCCTGGCGGCGTACGTTCAGCAGACGCTTCCCTACGAGAGCCAGTCCCACGACCCGAATAGTCCCGTGCCGTTGCTGTCGCCCGCGGACTCCGCCCAGGACGACGGCGACCTGTTCAAGATCTGCTATTCGAGCCCGGGCTCGCAGGCGGCCTATACCTCGCCGCCCCAACCATTGTTCAGCGGCCCGAGCTGGCCCATCGTGGGGACAGACCCGCCGGGTTACCTGGTCACGTTGCCGACGCAGATCTCGGTGCCGGTGACCTCCTTCGTCGAGGCGATCGCCGACATCGACTTCCAGATCTGCAGCCGGTTCTGCGTCGATCACCCGTATCTGTCGACCTCCGGAACGGGCGTGTCGTCGTGGGCGTCTAGCCCGCTCTGCGCGGGGGCGGACTGATGCGGTGTCGAGACGCGGTCGCCCTCTGCGGTGGAGCGGTCTTCGCGCTCAGCGTCTGCGGCGCGGCGGGGCACGCCGCGGATGCCCCAGATCCGGCCGCAGCACCGCGCGGTCTCATTGCCGAGCCGGCGCCGCGGCCGCAGACGGCGATCCGGGTCCAGCCGCGGTTCGCGGTCAAGGCGCATCTCTTCCAGGTCTTCGCGGGGGCCGAGTATCTGTCGCGGGGCGATTTCTACAACAGCCCGGGCGCGCGCATCGGCGCCGCCTACTACGTTCTCGAGCCGCTCGCCCTAGAAGCCCAGCTGTCGCATTACTGGAGCTCGCTCGACGCCGAGGCCGAACGGGTGAAGGAGACGCTGGGCGCGATCCCCGACAGCCATCCGCCCGGCTGGCTGGCGCTGGTCGGCGCGCGATATTCGATCGGCTACGGCAAGCTGATGGTGGGCGGCCTCGGCGGCGTGATCCACTTCGAGCCGCAGACGTTCGTCCACGCGGGCGTCCACGACCACGGTGGAGACGTCGGACCGTCCGCCGACGCCGGGCTGGGGTTCTTGGTCTTCCTGACGCCGCGGCTCTTCACGCGCATCGATGCCGCGCTGGTGTTCGAACGGGAATCGCGCTCGGGGCAGACCGTCTCCGTCTGGGGAACGCTGCCGTCGCTCAGTCTGGGAGGGATGCTGTGAGGGCGCCCGTCGCGGCGGTCACGATCGCGCTCCTCGCCTCATGCGCCGGGGGGATCGTGCGCGGGAACCCTGGGCCGGTCGCGGTGCGCGGGGTCAAGGGCGGGCCCTGGGTGGGCGCGGCGGTGTCGGCGTCGGCTTCGCGCGACGAGCTGCTCGTCGCGACCGGGGACGCCGTGTGGCGGGGCGATCTGTGGTCGGCGCAGGTCGCGCTCACGGCGCTGGCGGATCGCGAGCGCGGGCGAGCCGACCCGGCGCTCGATTTCTGGTCCGAGCTGCTCGCCCTGCTGCGATGCGAGCCGCTCGCGCGGGTGCCGCGCGTCGGCGGCGGCGATCCGTCGCTGCGCGATCCCTGGGAGCAGCTGCGACGGCTGGTGCAGATTGAACGGGTGCGGCTGGCGCGCGAGCCGCCCGAGGGCCCCAAGACCGCGCGGTTGATCGTGCGCCCCGAGGACCCGACCAGGGCCGCCCACGGCCAGACCGAGGTGGTCTGGCCCGTCGAGGGCGAGCGCTGGAACGATGAGCTTCCGGTTCCCGTGCTCGTGAACCGCTGCCCGCTCAGCCGTCCGGGAGCTTCGTCCGCCGCGACGACCTGGGCCGCGCCCGTCGCGGATGCCGAGATCGCGCTCGTGGCCAGAACCGCGAGCACGATGGCACCCGAGCATCCCGCGACGGGACCGCTGCTGCTGCAGACGGCCGTTCTGGAGATCGGGCGGGGCCAGGCCGCGGACGCCGTCGCGGCGCTCTCCCGCCTCACCGCACTCGAACGCCCCGAACGTCCAAACGACGGGCTCGGGCCCCGCGAACGAGACGACGCGATCCTCGCCGCCGCGCTGGCCGCCGTCGCCGATCCGGCGGTCGCCCCGGAGGTCGTGCTCGAACGCGGGCGCGCCGTGTTCCGCCTCGATCTGCCGGCCACGCTGCGCCGGTCGCTGGCGCTGTTGCTCGCGGAGCGCCTCCTGGCGGCCAAACGACCGGACGACGCGACGGCGATCCTCGGCCCGCCGCCGCACGGGGACGACCCGATCGGCCGCTACATCGCGTTTCGCCAGGCGGAGGCGCACGCGGGCGCGGGCCGTCGTGCCGAGCTGCTCGCCGAGGCGCGCGAGGCGCTCCACCGGCACGGGCGCGCCGAGATCGACGCCGATCCCGCGCTGGGCGCCATGATGGACATGGCTCTTCGTACACTGCGGGCGTCGCCGGTTTCCACCGAGACGATGGAGGTGCTGGAAGCCCTGGGACCGCCGCGCGAGCGCCTGGCGCGCGCCGAAGCGTTCGCCGAGATGGCGCTCGAGGCGGGGGCGCACCTGTCGGCGATGGCGACGTTCTCTTGGCTCTACGACAACGAGTCGGATCCCGGGCGCCGGCTCCAGCATCTCGCGCGGGAGTGCGTCGCGGCGGCCCGCGCCGGGTCACGCGTCGATTTCGCGCGCACCTTCCAGCTGCTCGCCGGCCAGGAGGAACCTGCCGACCCCCCCGAGCTCGCCCGGACCGCGGCAGGTCCCGGGACCAACCCCGGGCGCGGGGCGCCTTCGCGACCGACGGTGAGAGGCAGGGCCGCAGACAAGGATTCCGGTTCGCTCATCTCTTCGCCGGAGGCGGAAGGACGCCATGCCAAGCAGCGCGCGGCACGGTCGGTCGACTGGCAACGCGCTCTCCTGGTGGTGGCGCGCGACGCGCTCACGGCGCTGGTCGATAGCGGCGACCAGACCGATCTCGGCACGCTCGTCGCGACGTTGAAGCGGCACCTCGACGAAGCCGGACGGGGTCCGGTCGACGAGGAGCTGACGACCCTCTATCGCGCCGCCAGCGCCCACCTCAAGTCGGGGCCGCGGGCCTACGCCGAGACGGTGGGATCCGCGCGACGTCCGATCCTTCTCGGCGACATCCTCATCGGGCGCAGCTACGATGTGCGGGCGCCGGCCATCGACCCCGGATCGGCGCTGGAGGAGGCGGGCCCGCTGGTCTTCGTTCCCCGGCGCGGCGACGACCCGACACCGGCGTCGTCGCTCCGGCGCTGGCCCGGAAATTTCCGGGTCGCCTGGACGGGAGACGGCTCGTGACGCGCTGGACGTCGCTGGCGGCCGTGATCTTGTCGCCCGTCATCTGGTCGGCTGTCATCCTCTTGCTCTTGGCGCTTCCGTCCGCGCGCGTGCGGGCGCAGTCGCTGGTCGAAGAGGTGCCGGAGGACCCCTGCGATCGCGCGCGCTCTCTCGACGGCGACGACGCGAGTCCCGTCGCGCAGCACCTGCGGCGGAGCTGCCGCCTCGAACGGTTCGAGAACCGACTGGCGGCCGAACGGCGTCAGGAGGTCGCCGCCGACCAGGAGATCCGCGAGGCGAACGTCCAGCAATGGCTCGAAGCGACGCAGCCTTCCCGGGTGACGCATCCCATGGCGGTCGAGGGGTTCGTGGGCGAGGGTCTGGCGAGTTACGGTCTGTCCTTCGCGTGGGATGTTCTGCGGCGGGCCGAGCTGGGCGCCTGGCTCGGATGGCGACCGATCTCGTGCGCCGACCAGTACTCGACCGATACGGCCAACTGCGGCCGAACCGCCTTCGGGCTGCGGGGACGGTGGTATCTGAACGACCGCAACTTCAGCCCGTTCATCGGCACAGGCTTCTCCGTCATGAGCTCGCACCTCCAGATCGTGAGCGCCACCACCGACTCGAATGGCTCGAACCTGCTCACCGGCTCGGGGCGCGCCAACAGCGTGAGCGGGGAGGGGGGGCTGCAGGTCTGGATACGCGCCTTCCGGATGAGCCTAGAGTACGTCTTCGAGTACGCGTTCTACACAGGGGCCAATTTGGACGACAAGCAGAAGACCCCCAGCGAAGACTTGCGCGTCGCCTTGCACGACAGCCTGCGAAACGACCGGAACGGAATCCGATTCCAGGTGGGCTATGCGTTTTAGCCCTCCCGGTCGCGCGATGCTCGCGGGTCTGGCGTGTCTCACGCTCTCGGCCACCACGCTCGGCCAGACCGCGCGCGGGGCAGCTCCCGCGGCC
>CALAOV010000123.1 GCA_937889515.1 uncultured Myxococcales bacterium
GACTTCTCGGCGTTGGAGGCGCCGTTGGCCTGCATCATCTCCCACAGCTTCTTCATCCACTCGTACTTGTGCAGCTTGTAGAAGGACTTGGCCATGATGAGCATGGCGGGCGTGTAGCGCTCGTTCTTGGTGAGGGCGGCCTTGGCGGCGGTCACCGCGTCGGGATAGCGGCCGGCCTTGAAGAGCTGCTCGGCCTGCTGGGTCTCCTCGGTCGGGATCACCGGCGGCGGCGGCTCGCGGCGGGCCAGCGCCACACTCGGCGCCAGCAGGCCGGCGCCGGAGGCCAGCGCCACGAAGACGACCAGCGCTCGGCGGGTCGTCCGTGGGGCCGCGATCGGGCGGGTCACTGACCCAGTCTTGGGCCCCGTCACGGGTACTCCAGACCGACGCGCTCGTCTTTGATGAAGGGGAACTCGTCCGGGAGATACTTCGAGAGGTTCTCTCGGGCCTTCTTGACGTAGTCGTTGGTGACGCCGAGCTGCGAGGCGCGCGCCAGGGTGTCCCGCCAGCGCTTCTTGGCCTCGTCCTCGATGGGGGTCACGAACTGGTAGATGGCGTCCTTGTACTGCCCCTCGACGACGCCGCAGTCGTCGGGGTTCAGCTTGCAGGCCTGCTTGGCCAGCTTCTTCAAATCGTCGGGCGGGCTGTCGGCCGCCTTGATCAGCTTCTGGGCGAACTCGTAGTAGACATCGCCGGTGCGCAGGAACGAGGCCAGCGTCCAGGTGGCGTCCTTGTAGTTCCAGATCTTCTGATAGTCCTCGTTGAGCTGCTTGGCCTCACTGGTGAACGACTCGAAGACCTTCTTGATCTGCTCGGGCTTGGCGCCGAACTTGAGCTCCTTCTTCTGGAAGGCCTTGAACTTCTCCTCCATGATCAGGAAGTCGGCCTTGGCGGCGAAGCCGGCCGCCGGCGTGGCGGGCGGCAGCTTGCGCGAGATGAACTCGTCCCGCACGCGCTTGTAGGCGGCCAGCACGTCGTTCTTGTTGCGAGAGCTCGCCTCGGCGATGACGGCCAGCTTCATGTAGGCCTGGACGACGTACTCGCCAGCGGTCTGCTGCTTGTCGTAGCGCTTGATGAAGTCCTTGAGGCAGGCGGTCTGCTTGGACGTGTCGTGCGCCTTCTCGTAGGCGTTGCAGGCGAAGAAATAGGCCTGGGCGCTGTCCTGCGGCTTGTCGGTGATCGTCTCCGAGTACTTCTTGTACAGCTCGGCCGCGCGCGGGTACTGCTGGTCGTTGTCGAGCAGCGATGCCACCAGGCCGAGCGCCTCCTTGCGGTGCTCGGAGCCGGCGAACTTCGGATCCTGGGCGACGGTCAGGTAACCCTTGACCGCCTGGTCGAACTCGAAGAAGCGGTAGTGGTTTCGCGACGAGTTCCAGAGCGCCTCTTTGCCCCACTCCGAGTCCGGATAGTCCTTGTACAGGCGTTCGTAGCACTTGGTCGCCTGACCGAACTGGAACAGCTTCTCGTAGATGACGCAGGCGTTGTTGAGGGCGGTCGGCGCGCCGGAGTCCTTGGGATTCGCGTTCACGATGTCGATGAGGTCGAGGGCCAGACCGGCGTCGAGCTCGGTCGAGATCTTGTTGGGCGTCGTGCCGGGCGGAGGCGCCTTTTCGCCGGGCTTGAGCGGAGGCGCGGCCGTCCCGGTGACGAGCGCGATGCCACCCGATCCGGATTGGCACATCACCAGCTCTTTGTGCGTCCCCTTCTCTTCGTTCTCCATCGACAGCTGGAGGCGCTTGGTGATGATGGTGGTCTTGACCGACGACTTGATCTGCGCGATCCGGCTCAGATAGGCCTTGGCCTCCGGCGCCTTGCCGCAGGGCGATTCGCTGAACTGGTCGACCACCGTGAGCAACTTGCCGAGCGCGCAGTCCTTCTGCTCCTCGTCCTCGACGCTGTAGTCGATGAAGTAGGTCTGCAGGATCGCGTCGTAGGACTTGAAGCCGACGTCCGACTTGGTGCCGCAGTACTGGGTGGTGATCGCGCCCAGCCGATCGCGGGCGGTCGCCCAGTCGCGGTAGCGCAGCACGATGACCGCCGCCGCGTACTTGAGATCCGGGGCGCGGTCGTTCTTGACGTTGGTCACGTACCAGTCGATCGCGTCGAGGTACTTCTTATAGATGTCCGGCATCGGGATGGCGACGACGGGCGGCTTGGTGTTCTTCTCGTCGGGGATGGGCGGGTCTTCGATCTTCTTCTGCTGCTTGAGATCGGCGATGATCTCCTCGTAGGCCTTGATCATCCGGAAGGCCGAGTCTTCCTGGAAGCGGTTGTCGAGCACGGAGTCGCGAACCGTCTTGTAGGCGGCGATGGCCGCGGGGAGCTGGCCCGAGTAGTAGAGGGCGTCGGCATAGAACGCCGAGAACTCGTAGACCCGTTTCGAGTTCGGGTAGACCGTCAGGTACCTCTCGTAGAGCTCCGCGGCGGTGGCGTATTCCTTCTTGCACTCTTCGAGCTTGGCGGTGTCCTTCTGGTTCTCCAGCCACTTGGTCTTGCAGGCCTGCGCCTGGGCGTGGACGTTGGTGGCCGCGGTGAGCAGCGCGTCCTCGGCCAGCTCCTGCGCGGCGGCCAGCGCCTCCGGGTTGTCGCGGTTGTGGTTGTACCAGTCGCTCCCCTTGGTGTAGTTGCGTCCCAGCGCCTCGCGCGCGGTCGCCGCCGCGACCAGGTTCCGATCTTTCTCGTAGGCGTGGACGATCCGATCCTGGACCTTGGGCGCGTCGACGTAGTAGGGCCACTTCGACAGCAGCGTCTTGTAGACGGCGATCGCGTCCTGATACTTGGTCTGATCGAAGTAGATGTCTCCCAGGCGCTGAAACACTTCGCGGACGTGCGGCTCCGCCTCGCGGCCCTTGTAAAAGTCGAGCGCCCGCTGCAGGCCGGTGATCGGATCGGGCAGGCCATCGCCGTCCCAATCGGCCTCGGCAAAGCTGACGCCGAGGTACTGAACCGCCTCGGGACGGAGGTCGGAGCCGACCTTCTGGCCGGCGGCCGTGCGCGCGTCGGCGAACTTGACCAGGTTGTCGAACTCCCGCACCGCCTCCGGGAAGCGGTTGTCGCGGTAGTACGACCAGGCGAGCTTGTAGAGCGCGCGGTCGTAGTAGGGCGAGTCCTTGAAGGTGAGCACCTTGCGGAAGGCCGCGATGGCCAGCCGAAGCTCGTTGGGGTTGTCGAAGTGGAACTCGCCGATGCGCGTCCAGGCCTCGGGGATGAACTTCGAGTCCTTGCGTACCGGCGTACAGCTCTTGTACGCCTCGTCGTCGCCGCCGGCCGCTCTCTGCCCGGACTTCACCTGCAGCGGTGGCGCCGGCGGGGGCGTATCCAGCGGTTTGTACTTGTTGGCGCAGACCAGCGCCAGGAGGGCCTGCTTGGCCTGCACGTCCTCGCCCATCTCGCCCAAGCAGAACCCCAGCAGGTAGTAGGTCGCGTCCAGGAACCTGTAGGTCGGAAACTCGGTCAGCAGACGCCGGTACAGATTGATGGTCGGCGTGTAGTCGACCCGCGGCGGCGGGGCGGTGGGCGGATTCGGGCTGTCGATCGCCTTCTTGTAGCCCTCGTCGGCGTCCAGAAACTCCTCGGCCGATTTCTCGTAGTAGAGCTCGGCCAACCGGAACATCGCGTCCGGCGTCCACCGTTTGTCGTTCGGATACTTGAGCAGAAACGCCTCGAACATCGCGATCGCATCGCGGCGCCGGTCCCGCGCGTCGCGATCGTTCATGTCGATCTGGGCGTCGTACTTGGCGTTTACTTCCTTGATCCGGTCCTGGTAAGAGCGCTTGAGGATCTGTCGCGCGGTCCCGCGATATTCCGTGACCATGTCCGCGAAGCGTTGGACGTCCTTGGCCATCTCGTCGAGCGCCCGCGGATCGCCGGGCACTGAGCGCGCGGACGGTCCGCCGGGGGCCGAGGCGCCCGCGCGCGCCTGGCGCCCAGAAATTCCGACCGAAACGAGGGCGGTCACGAGCGTGAGGGCGACCAGTCGCCTGCCGGGACCGTTCACTTGTCTTCCTCCAGGACCTTACGAAAATCCTCGTCGAGCGCCTTGAGCTCGAGGTTCTTCAGGCTGGTGAGCTTGGTGACCGCCTGGGTCTTCTGATCCTTGAGTCCCCACGAAACGTCGATGATGCCGACGTCGGAGCGGACCACGAGGTCGTAGAACTTCTCAGCGACCCGGGTGAACATCGCCTGGGCCAGACCGCCACCGAGCGCCTTCGACTCGTCCAGCACGGAGCCGAGCTTCTCGCCGGCCTGGGCCAGCTGTTCCTTGGCGCCGGTCAGATATCGGGTCACGGTCTCGATCCGCACGCCCACCTGGCCCTCGACGCGCTTGTCGAAGGCGGCGAGCTGGACGTCGATGGCGTCGCAGCGGGTGATGAGATCGTTGATCCGGTCGACCTGCGCCCGATCGGTGCCGCCCAGGCGCGCCGCCGCCTGTCGCTCGATGGTCAGCTCGCGGCGCAACACGTCCGAAAGCTTCCCGGCGGTCTCGTGTTCCGCCTGATCGGCGGATCCCGAGCTGGCCGCGTCGTGGGTCGCATCGGCGATCTCCTCGCGCAGCTTGTCGTGCATCGTCCGCAGCTCGTCGATCGTCGTGCGCATGTCGCGAACGGGACCCTCGATGTCCTCTGGGCGGATCTTCTGCTCGGCGCGCGAGGCCCGGTAGTACTGCTCGACCGCGACAAGCTGGGCTTCGAGCGCCTGGATCTCGACGTTCAGCTCCGAGACCTGTCGGTCGAGCTCCCCGAACTGGCCCTTCATCGAACGCTCTTGGGCGGCGACCCCCTCGTCGCTGGTGGGCCGATTCGTGGCCTGCCGCTCGAGGCCGTCGCGCTCGATGGCGAGGTGGTCGAGCTGCTTCCTCTCGTCGGTGCTCAGCACCGAATCGATGATGGCGCGGAGCTTCCCCTCGAACTTTTCGCGGGTGTCGACCACCTGGTTGGTCATCTCGACCGACTTGGTGCGCGCGGACGCCAGATCCGGGAAGATGCCGACCCGCCCGCTGCCGTTCATGACGTGCTCGATCCGCTCGACCAGTTTTTGGCTGTCGGCCAGATCGCGCTGCATCTCGCCCACGTCGGTCGCGAGGGCCATCATGCGCGCGACATCCGGCTCGGACTTGACCCACTTGGCCGCCGTCGGCGGCACAAAGGTCCCGATGTCGAACTTGTCGAGGCTCTTGCCGACCAGCGAATCGAAGTAAGCCGGGTCGGTCTGCGACTTCACGATGACCTGTTGCAGCTGGCGGTGAATCGGCTCGAACTCGTCCCGAACCTTGCTGAACTCGTCGCTGGCCAGATAGAAATTGCTCATCCGGAGCTGGAGATTTCCCTCGAGCAGGCGAAGGTCGGGCGCGTCGGCGGTATCGGGATCGTAGAGCAACAGCAGGTTCACCGAACGGTAGGCCCGCTGCCAGTCCTTGGCCTTGATGTACGTCCAGGCCTGCTCGCGCAGCGCCTCGGACCAGTAGGTCGACTGCCGATTGATGGAGAGGTAGGCCTCGATCGCCTTGTCGAACTGCGAGCGCTCGTAGTAGATGCGCGCGATCGCGAGGCGCGCGAGATCCTGGATGTCTTTGCCGGTATCGTCCGGGGCCTGCTGCTTGAGCAGACCGTCGAACGACGTGGTCGCGCCCGCCAGGTCGCCCCGCTTGACCTGGATCGTCGCCAGGAAGTAGCGCGCCTGGAAGTAGTAAGGATTGGTCGCCGGGATCGACGAGAAGACGGCCGACGCGTCGTCGAGCCGCCCGCGGAAGAAGTAGTACTTGCCCCGCACGTAGGGAACGGTCGGCTCCATCGCCGCGGCGGGGACGTTCTGCAGACGGGTCAGGTAGCTGTCGACGTTGTCGTAGTCCCCCGTGTGCAGCGCGACCTCGACCAGTCGCTGGAGCGCCTGCTGCTCGGACTTGGAGCCGGTGTTCTTGGCGACCGCCTCCACCAGATAGTGGCGGGCCGAGTAGAAGTCGCGCGCCTGGAAGAGGGACTCGCCCAGGAGATAGAGTGCGTCATCGTAGGCCCGCGAGTTGGGGTACTTCTCGACGACGTCGAGCGCGATCGTGGCCGCCTCGTCGTAGTTCTTGATGCTGAGCTGGACCTGCGCGTCGACCACCCGGCGATCGGCGGCATCGGGGGTGGGCGCCGGCGTCTCCCGGAACTCCAGCGCCATCGTGTGGACGCGCTGATCGAGGTCGATGAGCTTTTTTACGTAATCGTCCACCTCGTCCGCGTGTGCCCGCGAACCGGAAAGACCAACCGCACCGAGCGTTAGCGCGGCGACTAGGACCTGCGCCTGTTTCATCGACCCTGCTTGGTTACTTCTTCGCCGCCGCCGCAGTCGCCCCACCCTCGCCA
This sequence comes from uncultured Myxococcales bacterium, assembly GCA_937889515.1. GTDB lineage: Bacteria > Myxococcota_A > Polyangia > Fen-1088 > Fen-1088 > JADGRB01. Next base: position 6,345 of record CALAOV010000123.1, read on the forward strand.
GCCGAGATGACGTTCACGCGGAAGTCCACCGCTGGCTTGTCCGAAAGCTGCGTGGTGATGTTTCCCTTCTCGTAGCCGACCACCGTGATGTTGGTGGTCTTCGAGTCGCCGGCCACGAAGGTGTGGCTGGACTTGACGTTGAACTTGTATCCCTTGAGGTAGCTGAACACGCCGAAGCCGTTCCCCTGATAGGTGAGCGCGACCGAGAGCGTGTGCGAGCCGGGCTGGATGGCGCCGTTGTAGACGTCGAAGTCCTGCATCTCGGCCAGCGCGCCGGTGTCGTCGGCCTTGGCGAAGATCTGGACGCCGTCGAGCGCGTAGGCGGCCTTGATCAGCTTGAAGGAGCTGCCCATCTCGTTCTTGTGGTGGATGATCGCGCGCGAGGCGCCGATCACGCCGCCGAGCACCGTCTCCTTGAGCAGGTTGAGGCGGGCCTTGGTCCGGAAGATCTGCTCCTTGAGCTCGTTGACGTTCTTCTCCAGCGAGCGCAGACGCACGGTGTAGGCGCCAGGGTCGGTGCCGGTGCCGGCGCCACCACCGGCGGGTGGGGCCGCGGCGGCGTCAGCCGGAGCGGGAGGAGCGGCCGAGGGTGCGGCTGCAGGGGCGGCTGCAGGCGACGGCGCGGCACTTGCGGCAGGCGGCGTCTGCGCGCGCGCGTGAGCGCCCACCGCCCCTAAGAGCGCCACTACCCCCAGGGCGCGGAACGCCCCACGCAAAAGAACTGGCCGCAGCGATGTCATGTCGTAACTCCGTCAGGCGATTGAAGGGGCGTGTGGAGAGAGCCAAGGTGCGGAGCAGCAATGAAGCCGATGTTCTATATCAGGACCCGCAAGTGCGGTCAATCTTCGGCTTTTCCGCGTTTTCCACAACGCCGGTGCGAACCTCGCCGGGCTATCCGGAAATGGGCCAAAAATGGGGGGAGGGACCGAGGGGGCCTTTCACCCGAGCACCGGCAGCGGGCACCGCGGGAAACTAAGTCGCCCGCGCGCCATGGCCAGGGCGCACGGACTCCGGCGAGCTGGAACCGCCGCGTGGCGGCAGCGCCTTCCAGATCGCCTCCAGCAGAGCGCCCGTCCCCTCCCCAGTCGCCGCGCTGATCGCGTGCAGCGCCACCCCGCGCTTCGCGAACGGGCGAGCGAGCTGCTTGGCGCGGCGGCGGACCTCGGGCAGATCGATCTTGTTGAGCACCACGATCTGCGGGCGCGCGGCCAGGGCCGGGTCGTATAGGGCCAGCTCCCGGTTCATGGCGTCGAAGTCGCGCAGCGGGGTCCGCGAGCTGCCGCCTTCGGGGCCCCCGTCGGCGGCCGCGTCGAGGAGGTGGACCAGCAGGCGCGTCCGTTCGAGGTGACGCAAGAACCGGTCGCCCAGGCCGGCACCCGCGTGGGCGCCTTCGATGAGGCCGGGGATGTCGGCGACCACGAAGCTTCGTTCGTCCGACAGACCGACGGTGCCGAGATTCGGGACCAGGGTCGTAAAGGGATAGTCGGCGATCTTGGGGCGGGCGGCGGAGATGCGCGCGATGAGCGAGGATTTTCCGACGTTGGGGAAACCTAGCAGCCCCACGTCGGCGAGCAACTTGAGCTCGAGCCGGATGGTCCGCTCTTCGGCCGGGGTACCCGGATCGGAGCGGCGGGGCGCGCGATCGGTCGAGCTGGCGAAGTGCATGTTGCCGCGGCCCCCCTTGCCGCCCTGGGCGGCGACGAAGCGCTGGCCGTGCTCACGAAGGTCGGCGATGAGCGCGCCGGTGTTGGCGTCGAAGACCTGCGTCCCCGGCGGAACCCGCAGGATGACGTCGGCGCCCCCGTGACCATAGCGATCCTTGTTCGCGCCCGATTCGCCGGCGGGTGCCGTGAACTCGCTCTTGTAGCGGAAATCGAGCAGCGTCGAGAGTCCCTCGTCGACCACCAACACCACGCTGCCGCCGTCGCCGCCGTCGCCGCCGGAGGGGCCGCCCTTGGGGACGAACTTCTCGCGGCGAAAGGCGACCGCGCCCTTGCCGCCGTCGCCCGCGCGCAGGCGGATCGTCACCTCATCGACGAAATGCATGCGCGCCTGCCCTCACGCGCCCTGGACGAAAATCCAGCGCTTAGGCGCTGGCCGCCGGCGCGACGCTGGCCGCCGGCGCCACGATGCTGACCACCGTGCGCGGGCCCGACTTCACGTACTTGACCTCGCCGTCCTTGAGCGCGAACAGCGTGAAGTCCCGTCCCATGCCGACGTTCCGGCCCGGGTGGACGACTGTCCCGACCTGACGGACCAGGATGTTGCCGGCCAGCACGACCTGTCCGGCGTGGCGCTTGATTCCCCGGCGCTGCGACTGCGAATCGCGGCCGTTGCGGGAGCTGCCTTGGCCTTTCTTGTGTGCCATGGCTTAGGCCTTGGCCCCGGCTACGCCAGCATTGATCGACGTGATCTTGAGCGAGGTGAACGGCTGGCGATGCCCCGCCTTGCGGCGATAGCTCTTCCGCCGCTTGTACTTGAAGATGATGATCTTCTTGCCCAGGCCCTGCTCGACGATCTCGGCCTCGACGGTCACGCCCGCCACGGTCGGCTTTCCAACCTGAACGCCCCCGCCGTCGTCGGCGAACAGCAGCGGCCCGAAGGTCACCTTCGTGCCAGCCGGTCCCACCAGCTTCTCCACGCGCAAGGTTTCCCCTTCGCTGACGCGGTACTGTTTTCCTCCAGAAGCGATCACGGCGTACATCGGACTTGGGCCTCCCAGGCGAAGCGGCGTAGTCTAGGGAA
>CALAOV010000124.1 GCA_937889515.1 uncultured Myxococcales bacterium
CCCGCCGCGCCCGTACCCGCGGCGCCGTTGCCCGCCGCGCCCGTACCCGCCGCGCCGGTGGTCCCGCTCCCCGCGGCCCCGGTTCCGGCGGTTCCGGCGCCTGCGCTCCCGATGGTCCCGCCGGCAGCGCCACCTGCGCTCCCGGCGACGCCGCTGCTCGTGCCGCCGTGCCCGCCCGGGTTCGACACGCCCGTCCCCGACGAGGTGCAGGCGAGCGCGCCGCACAGCGAGGTGTAAAGGCCCCAATGGATGAGTCGAAAAGCCCGTGTAGTCACGTGGGAAGGTGCCTCGGAGCGGGGGCGCCAGCTCAACAAGTTTGACGAAAACGATGGGCGCCCGACCCCCTACTGGTTGCTGTCCCAGACATCACCCGTGGGGATGCCTACGTTCGGGCGGCGGAGGGCTTAACCATGAATATTCCGCGTCTATTTTCGGTTCTGGCAGGGGTTTCTCTAGCTTTGGCGGGCGTCTGGTCGGGCGCGGCGCGCGCCTCCACCGCGCCGCCGGCAGCGGATCCGGCGGCACACGAGCCGAGCGCCGAGCGCCGGGTGGTCCCGCACGCGCCGCGGGTCGGCAGCAGCGATCAGGCGCTCCCGGCGACACCGGCCGCCGGCGCCTCGGTAGCCGTCCCGGAAGTCTTCGAGCACCAGATCCACACCCGATTCACCCTCCTCAACGACTGTCCGGCCGAGGTCGCCCGGCACCAGCGGATCTCGCCGGCGGCGTTCAAGGGGCGAAAGCTCACCTTGCGCTGGACCATCCTTCCGAACGGTCGAGTGGCCGACACGGCGGTGGTTGCGACGTCCCGGGTCGACCTGCGGGTGATGGACTGCGTGAAGCGCCAGATGAGCCTCTGGTCGTTCAGCCATCCGGACGGCGGGCCGCTGCGGGTCGAGCGGCCCTTCACCTTCGGGACGCGCTAGCGCCCGCGCTCAGCGCAGGCCGTAGTCCGACGCCATCTGATCGTAGAGCGCGATCCGCGGCGATCCCACCAGGAACGGGTTCGGCAGATCGGTGGCGGCGGTCCGTCCCTGTACGTCGAACAGCGTCTCCTGCCAACCGGTCGGCTCCCAGACGTAGGCCCCGATCCCCCGCTTGCCGGCCAGATTGAACACGATGTCGTTGGCCTGACGCCAGATGTCGAGGTTGCCCGAGAGATCGTCGGCGCTCTCGGAGTACTCGACGATCATGAGCGCGAGCTCCGGATATTGCGTGACCAGCGAATTGAAGTTCGACAGCCAGGTCGACGGATCGCCCTGCACGTTCGTGTAGCAAGCCTCGCCCAGGATGTCGAAGTGAACGCCGTGGGCGATGGCGGCGTTCACCCAGGCGGTCGTGCCCGCGTTGTCGCCCCCGCGATCCAGATGCATCATGATCTTGATGGTCGGATCGACCGCGTGTACGGCGTCGATCCCGGCGTTGAGGAAGAGGGCCAGGTTGTCCCAGTTGGAGGCGCTTCCCGTGACGCTGCCCGGGGTCAGCAGCAGGCCGGGCGTGATCTCGTTTCCGATCTGTACGATGTCGGGCCGGACCCCGGCGCTCACCAGCTGGCCGATCGCGTCTCGCGTGTAGTTGCTCAGCGCCGTGACCATCTCGGACAAGGAGTCCCCCTGCCAGGCCAGCGGAATGACCTGCATGGAGGCATCGGCCCAGTTGTCGCTGTAGTGGAGGTCCAGCTCCCAGCCTAGGCCGGCGGCCTTGATCCGCTGGGCCATGGTGACCGTGTTGGCCAGATCGCAATACGGCTGCGCCACGTTCATCAGCGTCGCGTAGCCGTCCGAGGCGCCGGGATCGACGAAGGTGCGCAGGCGCGCGAAGTTGAACCCGTGGTTCTTGAGAATCTGCAGGATGTCCTTCTGCGTTCCGTCGGTGTCGGTGAAGACCGTGCCGCTGTCTTCCTGCTGCTGCACGTTGGAGATGTCGGCGCCGATCATGTAGGTGGGCAAGGAGCCGCCGGCGTCGCTCGGCGCGGCATCGTCACCGGGCGAGGCGACGGTGCCGAGGAGCTCGCTCCGCGATCGACAGCCGCACAGAGCTGTCAATCCACACAGAGCTGTCGCGCCACACAGAGCTGTCGCGGCGGTCAGCATGACCAACATCGATCCGGGGCGCCCTGGAATCCGCCGCACGAGAAACCGAGGACATCATATCAGGCGAAATCCGGCGAGGTCGGGCTGGCCTGCGCGCCCTGCGCAAGCCGACCGTCGCCGGCACCGTCGCGGACGGGCTCAGGGCTGCGTCACGACCAGGTTGTCGAAAGCGGCCTCCGCGCTCTGGGTCGCCACGGCGACGTAGCCGCTCGCGACCGCGGTCGCCGGCGTGTAGGTCCCGAGCAGGGTCCCACCGACGGACGCGCTCAGCGCGCCCGCAGCGCTGAGGCCGAGCTTGACCGTGTAGTAGGTTCCGACGGCGACGGTGGTGGCCCAGACCGGGCTGCTGGCGACGGCGCCGGCGTTGCGCACCTGGATCTGAGCGCCCACCCCGGGCTCGATCGCCAGACACTGGTAGTCGCCGGTGGCGCCGCCGGTATAGCGCACGCAGACCAGCGCCGTGGTGGTCCCGGAGGATCCCAGCGAGAGCACCTTGACCTGCGCGGTCACGCTGGTGGCACCGCTCCAGGGGGCGCCGGTGGCGCTGCCGGCATAACAGAGCCGGAAGGTGGAGCTGAGCGCGTGGTTCTGCGCGAACGCCTTGGTGGCGTCGGCGATCACCTGCCAGTCTCCGGTGCTGCCCCCCTCGCGCGTCCAACCGGTCGCCATCGCGCCCAGCGTGTCGGACTCGAAGTCGTCGCAGTAGACGCCGGCGCAGCCGCCGCCGCAGACGCCGGCGGTGCAGACGTTGGGGGCGACGCAATCGGCGGTGGTGGCGCACGTCGTCTTGCAGGCACCGGTGCCGCAGACGTAGGGCGAGCAGGAGCTGGCGGCGGGCGTCACGCAGGTGCCCGTGCCGTTGCAGCTGGCGGCGGGCGTGTCGGTCGAGCCGCTGCAGGTCGCGGCCGCGCAGCTGGTGCCGGCGGCGTATTTCTGGCAACCGCCGGTTCCGTCGCAGAAGCCGTTGCCGCCGCAGCTGGGGCCGCCGGCGTCGCTGCACTGGTTGAGCGGGTCGGTCCCGGCCGGGATGGAGACGCACGTTCCCGGCGAGCCGGCGAGCGCGCAGGAGCTGCAGTTGGTGGTGCAGGCGCTCGAGCAGCAGACATTTTGCGCGCAGAACCCGGAGTTGCACTGGGCCGTCGTCGTACAAGCCGTGCCGTTCGAGAGCTTCCCGCAGCTCGCGGCGGCGCAGGTGTTGGGCGCCGCGCAATCGGTGCTGATGCCACAGGTGGTCCTACAGGCGTTGGTGGCGGTGTTGCAAGTGTAGGGATCGCAGAGGGACGAGCTGACGGTCTTGCAGGTTCCGGCCCCGTCGCAGCTGCGGGCCGGCGTGAAGGTCGAGCCGGCGCAGGTCGCCGGCGCGCAGGTGGTGCTGGCGCCGTAGAGCTCACAGGCCCCGGCGCCGTTGCAGAAGCCGTCGTTGCCACAGGTGGAGGCCGCCGTGGCGGCACACTGGCTGGTCGGGCTCGGCGGCTGTCCCGTCGCGATGGCGCTGCAGGTGCCGAGCTTGCCGGCGATGCCGCACGACATGCAGGTGCCGGTGCAGCTCGACGCGCAGCAGACGCCCTGCTGGCAGAAGCCAGACGCGCAGTCGGTCGTGGCGGCGCAGGTGGCGCCCAGCGGCTTGAGCGCGCAGCTGGCGGCGTTGCAGCAGATCGTCCCGCTGCAGATGAATCCGGCGGCGCAATCCGCGGCGGTCGCGCAGATCGTCAGGCAATCGCCGCCGGCGCCGCACACGTAGGGCGAACAAGCCTCGGTCGTTCCCGCCACGCAATCGCCCACGCCGTCGCAACGTCCCGCCAGCGTCTCGGTGCCGCCGGCACAGGCGTCGGTGCCGCACAACGTGCCCGAGACGGCCAGCCGGCAGGCGCCCGCGCCGTCGCAGAAGCCGTCGGTGCCGCAGGTGGAGGTTGTGCTGGGCGCGCACTGCGCCAGGGGGTCCAGGCCCGCCGGCACGTTGGTGCAGGCGCCCGCGCTGCCCCCGATCGCGCACGACAGGCAGTTCCCGGTGCAGGCCGTCGCGCAACAGACCCCTTGCGCGCAAAACCCGGAGTTGCATTCGGTGCTCGCCGCGCAGCTCGCGCCGAGGGGGCTCTTGCCACAGCTGCCGCTCTTGCAGGTGTTGCCGCCCGCGCAGTCGGCGTCGGTGGTGCAGGTGGTCTTGCACTGTCCCGTGGTGGCGCAGGAGAACGGCACGCAGGATTGGCTCGCCATGGTCACGCAGGTCCCGAGACCGTCGCAGCGTCCGGCGAACGTCAGCATGGAGCCGGTGCATCCCCCTTGCTGGCAATCGACGCCCGCGGCGTAGTTCTCGCAGGCGCCGGCGCCGTCGCAGAAGCCGTCGTGCTGGCAGCTCGCCGTGCCCTGGTCGTCACAGTCCTTGCGCGGATCGGTGCCGATGTCGGCCGGCAGGCAGGTCCCGACGCTGCCCGCCGCGGCGCAGGTTTCGCAGGTGCGCGAGCAATCGGTCTGGCAACAGACTCCGTCGAAGCAAAATCCCGAGGAACATTGAGTGTCGGTGCCATTCGTGGTGCCGCAAGGCTGCCCGACCGCGATACCGCCGGCCTCGCCCCGACGATCGCCGGCTGCGCCGTCGGTCCCCGGCTGGGCATCCGGGTGCCCGCCGGCGCCCCCGTCGACCTTGCGCATCTGCGCGCCGCCGCCGCATCCGAGGAGGGCGGTCACCGCTGCGACGACGATGGTGCGTGTTGCCGGGGGCTGACGGAGACCGGTGATCATGGCGGGCCTCCCGTGCGAGGTGTCCTACCGGCCCCGAACTGGCTCGATCGGGCGCGCCCCGGGCCTGTTCCCGCGACGGCGGCTAGGGCTGGGCGGCTAGCGCCGCTTCCGCCGAAACGTTGCCAACAGCAGGACCACGAGGGCGCCCAGGCCGGCCAGCGCGGCCAGCCGCGGCCCGCGCAGGGAGCCGAGCGCCTCGAACACCAGCCGGAACAGGAGAAAGAGCGCCCGCAGGATCACGGCACCGGTCCGGAAGACCAGCGGGACCGCCAGCAAGAGAGCCGCCCACTTCATGAAGCGGCCGCTCATCTGCCGATCGGCGGCCGCCCGCGCGGTTCGGGTCTGCGAACCGGCGTCGAAGGCGGCCCGGCGCGCCGGGTCGGAGAGGATCTCGTAGGCGCGGTTGATTTCCGCCATCCGCGCACTGGCCAGCTCCTCCAGCGGGTTGCCCTGGTGCTGGTCGGGGTGATAGCGCGCCGCCAACGACAGATAGGCCGCGCGAATCTCCTCGGCGCTCGCCGTCCGCGCCACGTTCAAAACGACATACGGATCCCACTCGGTCGCGGCGGGCATCAGTGCTTCGAGGCGCGTGGCGTCGGTCCGGCCGCGTTCGCCGATTGCAAGTACCGGAAGACGTCGGCGCTGGTCGACAGCACTAGCCAGCTCTGCTTGTCGATGGTGGTCTTGTAGGTCTCCATGGTGCGCAGGAACTTGTAGAGCTCCCGATCGCGATTATACGCGGCCGCGTAGATCGCGGTCGCCTGGGCGTCGCCGCCGCCCATGACCTCCTGGGTCTTCTTGTAGGCCTCGGACTCGATCACCTTGAGCTCGCGCTCCTTCTTGCCGCGGATCTCGGCGCTCTTGCCCTGACCCTCCGAGCGGTAGCGGTCGGCGATGCGCTTGCGCTCCGAGATCATGCGATCGAACACCTTGGCCTGGACGGTCTCGATGTAGTTGATGCGCTGAATCTGGACGTCGACCAGCTCGATCCCGTAGTCCGGCATGACCTGCGAGGCGCGCTCGAGGATGAGGCGGGTGATCTTGTCCCGCCCCAGCTCGACCTGGCGCATGGTCTCGGCCTCCATGACGTCCTCGGCCTCCTCGGCCCGCTCGAAGGCGCGGTTGCTGACCCGCACGATCTCGATGAGGTTGTGGCTGGCGATCACGTTGCGGGTCTCGCCGTCGATGATGTCGTCGAGCCGCGACTGCGCGCCGCGCTCGTCGCGGAGGCGCTGGAAGAAGAGCAACGGGTTGGCGATCCGCCAGCGGGCGTAGGTCTCCACCCAGATGTATTTCTTGTCGCGGGTCGGCACCTGGTTCGGGTTTCCGTTCCACTCGAGCCAGCGTTTGTCGAAGACGTTCACGTCCTGCGTGAAGGGGATCTTGACGTGCAGACCCGGTGAGATGACGGCCTGTCCGATCGGCTCGCCGAACTGGGTGATCACCACCTGTTCCTGCTCCGAGACCGTATAGAACGTGGAGTACAGCGTGACAATCGCCAGCACCACCAGGGCGCCGCGAATGATGAGCCCGCGGGTGGTCACGGCGCCTCCTTGGTGGCGTCTGTGCCCGAGCCGAGCGGGAAGAGCGGCAAGATCCCCTTGGCCTTGTCGTCGAAGATCAGCTTCTTCCCCGCCGCGGGGAGCACGACCGACAGCGTCTCGAGATAGATGCGCGTGCGCGTGACCTCGGGGGCCTTGCGGTACTCCTCCTGCAACGCCACGAACCGCCCGGCGTCGCCTTTGGCGCGGTTCACCCGGTCGACGGCGTAACCTTCGGAGGCCTCGATCTTCTGCTCGGCGAGGCCTCGGGCGCGGGGGATCTCCTGGTTGTACTCGGCCCAGGCCTCGTTGATGGCGCGCTCGCGCTCTTGAATCGCCTGGTTCACCTCGTTGAAGGACGGCTTGACGGACTCTGGCGGATCCACGTCTTGCAGGACCAGCTGCTGCACGGAGATCCCGTTGTCGTAGAGCTTGCAGAGACTCGCCAGGTCCTCCTTGGCCTTGGCGGCAATCGCCTCACGCCCGACGGTGAGCAGCTCGGTCACGCTGTGATCGCCGACCACCGTGCGCATCGACGCTTCCGCCATGAGGCGGAAGGTCTGCTCCACGTCGCGCAGCTTGAAGAGGTACTTGTAGGGGTCGGAGATCTTGTACTGGACGATCCACTCGACCGTCGCGACGTTCAGATCGCCGGTGAGCATCGACGATTCCGCGGCGGTTTTTTCGTCCTTGCGGTAGGTGCTGTCGATGTCGGCGTGGACGGTCCGGAATCCGAATTCCTGCTTGAGCTGGCGCTGAACAGGCACCTTCTGCACCTGCTCGATGCCGAACGGGATCTTGCCGTGCGGTCCTGGGTTGGTCGTCCGCACGAACCGCCCGAACCGGGTCACCAGGCCCACCTCGTCCGGCTCGACCTGATAGTAGGAGCCGACCAGGGCGGCGAGAGCGACCACGATCCCGATGGCCGCCAGGATGAGACGCCGCGACCCCCGCAGTCGGTTCCAGAAATCCCGCCCAAGACGTAGAAGTTGCTCCGGATCGAAATCCACCCCGCCGTTCGCCATGGGGACCTTCTTTCAGAGTCCGGCAGCAAACTCAAGGCGAGGGCCGCCGCGCGAAGATCCCGGATGAAGATCCCGGATGCTGTGGCCCGGGCGCCGCGGAGCGGCTCGCCGGGACCGGTCGGCGCTGGCGGCGGCGGGTAGGTTTCTGCTCTAGGTCTCCTCAGCGGGCGGCTGCGGCCCGGGGACGATCCCGGCGATGTCGGGATCCTCGTCGGCCCCGCCCACGGGCCGGTCTGCGCGCTCACGATCGCGAATGTCGCGGCGTTCGGCCTTCTTTTTCTGGCGGTCTTTACGGGCCAGCTCTTTCTTACGTTTCTCGAATGGATTTGTGCGTGGTCGCATCTTCGGTCCCCTATTCTGCCTGAGCGCCGAAAAAATTCGATCCTGACTAACACGATCTGGCCGGATCGGGTGTGACTTCGGGTGTGCGACTCACCCGGAGCAGGCGCTACCGGCCCGGGCTCGGTGTGGGGGGCGGCTACTTGAGGTAGGCGGCGAGCGGACCGTTGTTCTTGCTGATTTCCTTCACGATGGGCGTCGCCATCTCGACGGCGCCCGCCTCGACGAAGTGCGTGGTTGCGCCCGCGCCTACGGTTGCCAGCCGTTGAGCACGACGGTCGGGTCGCGCATCATGGCCGCCTGGGACGCGCTGATCTGCGTTCCGTACATGCGGCCGCTGACATCGAGCGCGTTGCCGGAGGCGTCCGTGCTCTGGTACTCCCAGTATCGGAGCGCCGACGTCGGCGTCCCGCCGGTGGCGGTCCAGCCCGCCGCGGCGATGTTGGTCATCTGGCAATTGATGTAGGCGACGTGGCTGCCGGGATAGGCGCTCACGTCGATGCGCGCCAGCATGTTGTTCGTCGCCGCCGCATCGGCGGTCAGCTTGGAGTCGACGAAGACGTAGCCGTAGGCGCTGGCCGCATTGCGGGACTGGACGAGCACGCCCGAGCGCCCCACCGTGTGGATCTCGCACTGGTTGAAATACGCCACGCCCGTGCCCCAGACGTAGTCGACGTTGCCGGCGATGTAGGAGTTGGTGGCGTAGATGCGTCCGCTCCACAGCAGCGTGTCCTGGAGGCTCTCGATGTTCGCGTTGCTGACGGTGCATTTGTCACAGTTCTGCAAGGTCAACGCCTCGGCCTGGGATCCGCCCTGTGGGGTCAGGTTATGGATGGTCAGATTGTCGATCACGAGACCGTTGGTGTTGCTGAAGCCGAGCAACGATCGGTTGCTGGTGCTGGCGTTGGTCCCTTGCTGGGTATTGTTGTTGGTTCCGAGGATGACGGTCCCGGCCCGATCCTGTCCCTGCAACGTGACGTTGCTCTTGGATTTGACCTCCATGATCTCGTGGTACATGCCGGTCTTGATGGTGATGGTGGAGGCGGCGGTGTTGTTGTTCGGCAGCGCGTCCGTCGCGCCCTGCACGGTGCAAAACTGCCCCGAACCGTCGAGCGCCACCGACAGCGCCGAGAGGCTGCTCGGCGCGGCGGACACCGTCGTGAACCGCCAGGCTGTGCTGCCGGTGATCGACAAGGTTCCGCTGGGCGGTTTGATCGCGCCCGAGTCGACATTGACGTAGTAGGTCTGACCGTACGAGAGCGCCTTGGTCTTCAGATAGATGACGGCGCTGTCGCCTTCGACGTAGACCGGCCGGAGGAGGATGAACGCCGTCCCGCCGATGGTGTCGTTGACGGTCGTGGCCGACATGTCGACCGAAGCGACGACCGTCCCCGACGAATTGAAGACCTGAATCTTTCCGGAGCTGCCCAGGGTCGGCACGCCCGAGAAGGTGATCCGCAGCGGCGGATCGGGACAGATCCCGGTTCCGCCGGGCGGCGGGAAGAGCGCCGTGACGCCCGGGGGAAGATTTCCCTGCGAGCCGGCGGCTCCCGTGGTGCCCGCTGCGCCGGTGGTGCCCGCTGCGCCCGTGGCGCCTGCTGCGCCGGTTCCGGTACCGCCTTTTCCACCGCCCGCGGTTCCGGCCGTGCCTGTTCCCGTGCCACCCTTTCCGCCCGTTCCCGCGATTCCCGTGGTGCCCGCGGAGCCGGTCGTTCCGGCATGTCCGGCCGCACCGGTGCCCGCACCGCCGCCCGCGCCGCCCGCCTTGCCACCGCTGCCCGCGGTCTGGCCCCCCGAGCCGGCGACGCCCGTCACGGGGCTGCCGCCGATTCCGGTCGTGCCGGCCGCGCCCGTGGCCCCCGCCGCGCCGGTCGCCGTACCCGTGGTTCCCGCCGCGCCGGTCGCGCCGGCCGTTCCGGTGGTTCCTGCCGCGCCGGTGCCGCCACCCGAGCCGACGGAGCCTGCCGCGCCGGTCATGCCGATTCCCCCCGTCCCGTCGTCGGAACCGGTGGACTCCGCACAGGAGGCCAAGCTGAGGGCGAGCGAAACGCCGGCGAGCGCCAGAAATACTTGTTTCATTGGAGATCTCCCAAAGGGGGGCAGGGCCATCGAAAAGGCCGTGGCCCTGTTAATGCGGCGAGCCGGCACTTTCGATCAGACAAAAGTCCCCAAAAAAAGACGGGTTGAAAACGATCCCAGTCGCGGGCCGGGCCGGGGTGCCAAGGGCCAGGACGCGACGGTCGGTGCCGTCGTCCGGGGCGATCGCTGGCCGTCAGGGACGGTCGTTGATCGAACGGCCGATCCGTTCGGCCAGCGGGCTATCCGGATGCCGGTTCACGAAGTCGCGGGCGAGCGATTGGGCCAGGCGGTGTTGCCCATTTTCATCCAGCGCCTCGACCCGCAACGCCTCCGCCTCCGGTCCCAAGGTGCCGTCGGGATAGGTCACGGCGTATCGGCGCAGAAGCGCCAGCGCCTGCTTGCCAGACCGGTCTTTGAGGGCCGTTCTCACCTCGTCGATCAAGGCGATCTCGTCGCGCAGATCGGCCCGACTGGGCGGAGACGGCGCGGCGGCGACGACGCGGGCCCGACTCTGGGCGGCGCTCCCGGTGATGTGCCGTTCGTGCCGCAGGGCGACCGGGGCGTCGACCGGCGGCAGGGTCGCATCGACAGAAGAGGTGGCACATTGGATCGGCGAGGCCGCCGGCGCCAGGCCGGCCGTCGTCACCCGACGGTGGGAGGTCCAGATACCCACCGCGCCCCCGACGATCGCGGCGGCGACGATCCCCGCCGAGATCCAGGCCACCCCGCTCGCCTTGGCGGTCGCCAGCGCGGCGGTCCCGGCGCTGGCGCCGGAAGTGGAAAGCCCTATCGCCTGCCGCATGCGCGTCGCCATCTCGGGCGACGGGCGCTCATCTCCCGCCGCCGCCAGCAGCCGTCGCTCAAGCTTGGTAGCGTTCGACGCCTTCAATCGCTCCGGATCCATCATCATCACCCGTTTCCCTCCCGCCCCTCTCGTTGTAGCGCCAGCTCGATCCGCCCGGCGCCCGCCCGAAATTGCTCACGGGCGCGCCGCAGCCGAGACGCGACCGTGCCGACCGGGATCTCCAGCAGCTTGGCGATCTCGATCGACGAAAACCCGTCCAGCTCGAACAGCACGAATACCTCCGCCAGAGCCGGATCGACCTTGGACAGGGCCAGATCGCACAGCTCGATCGCCGAGCGGGAATCGGCCAGGCTCCCGGCGGCGGAGGCGCGCAGATCCATGTCGTCCTCGAGCTGCCAGCGCATCACCTTACGTCCGAGCGCGCGGCCGACCCGCAGCGCCGTTCCGATCAAGAAGGCCCGTTCGCTGCCGAAAGCGATGTCGTCCAGTCGTTCGGCGGCGATGAGGAAGGTCTGCTGGGTGGCGTCGGCCGCTGTCTCCGGATCGAGGCCCCGGCGCCGCAGCGTGCGCCAGACCAGCACGTGGTGGGCCGAGAACATCTCTTCCAGGCGCGCGCGGTCGTTGGCGGGACCGCCCGCCAGGGCGGCGCTGGCGCGGTCGACCGTTTCTGGGCCCCCGTTCGGGACGACGTATAAGAATCCGCGCGACATCTCCCTGCTCAATAATGTCCGAACCGGGTCTTTTTGATCAGGGAAACCGCAGCCCGAGCCCGAGATCGCCCGTCAAGGTCATGGCGGAGACCTGGTGGAAGACTTGCGGGCTGAACTCGAAGGCATCGCGGATCAGCGCGTCACTGGCGCCGAAGGTGGCCGACAGCTCGAGGAGCGATCCAATCTCCACGCCCACGATCGCCGATCCCCCCAGGCCGACGAATGGACGCTCCTGCGAGCTCGGCGAGTAGGTGTTGGAGCCGGTGGCCGACAAGCGCCCGGCGGTTCCGGTGGCGCAGACCCGCAGCTCGACAATCGTGGCGGTCAGGCGGATCGGGCAGGCATCCAGGCTGAGGATATCCAGCGAGAAGGCCGCGGTCCCACCCGGCTCATCGATCTCGCCTTGCCAGGCGTGCGCCGCCGTCAAGCGCAAGGCCGGCGACCAGATCGACTCCCGATCGAATGCCGCAAAGGCGCGGACGGCGACGCCCGGCATGACCCGCGGCGCCGGGCCCGAGATCAGCTCGGCCGCGGCGCCGACTCCGAGCCGTCGCCGCGCGGGCCGGGGCGGCGCTCCCGTGGAGGTCGGTGTTTCACGGTCGGTCGGTACTCCCGTGGAAGTTGGTGTTTCACGGTTGGTCGGTACCCCATTGGCCGGCGGCGCGTCTCTGCGGGGTGCACGGTCGGCGTTGCCGCCGGGAGGTCTCGCGGGAACACCGACCGGCGGGCTGTCGGACTCGGCGGCGGCGGGCGGCGTGAACCTCGGGTCCAGCGAGATCACGATGATGAGCGCAATCGCATCGGTTGCCTCGGCGCAGCTGGGAGCGGAGAGGCGCCGCGAAGAACGACGTCCGTTTGGGTCGACGATGGTCAGCTGGGCAATGGCCGAGTCGTTTGGTCCGGCGGCGATCTCGGCCCGCACCGACGTGACGGTGGCGCCCTCGTCGACCAATCGGATCCGTTGCGAGCGGGCGGCGACCCGAGCGGCCAGCCTATCGCGCGTGCTGCAGCTGGGCACCGCCTGGACCTCGAGGTGTGCCATGGCCACCGCGCTGGGCGTTTCGGCCGCCGCGGCGCCGCCCGCGCCGGCCATCGCGCAGGCAAAAAGTAGGGGGCCGCGGAGCACGAGACCGCAGCGCACGATGGCTGCGATGCTAGCATTGCGACGATGCGCCCAGCAGCAGGCAATTTGCCGGGCGGACCGGCGGCGGGGTTGCCGGGTTGGTGCGCGCCGATCGAACGGTTCGAGCGCCGTCGGGTCCTCGCCGGCTTCGTCCTCTCGGCCGCTCTCGTGGTCTCGGGGGGCGGATGCCGGGGGGGCCAGCTCGTCAAGCTGGGGGACGTCTCGCCACCGCCCTATCACTTCGGCACCCCCGACCTGGTCACCGAGCTGGCCTCGACCGGACACACCGACAATCCGACGCTGACCGCCGATCTGCTGGAGATCTTTTTCACGACCGATCGGATGAGCATCAGCGAGGACGTCTGGTTCGCCACCCGGACCAATGCCAGTCTGCCGTTCGGGGCGCCAGCGCCCGTCGTCGCCGTCAACACCACCTTCTTCGAGACGAGCTCGGCGATCTCCGGCGACGGGCTCACGCTCTGGTTCGGATCGGATCGCGCCGGAGGGGTGGGCGAGGTCGACGTCTGGGTATCGACGCGACCGAGCCGGGCGGGCGCCTGGTCGACCCCGCTCAACGTGGTGGCGCTGAATTCAGCCGTCGACGACATTCCGCGGCCGCCCGGGCAGCACGGCCTCGTGATGCCCCTCGCCTCGAGGCGCAACGCGCAGGGAATCTATCAAACCTATCTGGCCGCCCGGTCCGCGCCCGGCGCCCCCTTCGGTGCGCCCACGGTCATCTCGGAGCTGGCATTTTCCGACCGGAGCACCGTCGACGGGTGCTTGACCGACGACGGGCTGACGCTGTTCTTTTCCTCCACGCCGGCGACCCCAGCGGTGGCCGGCACAGACGGGGCGGCGGCGGTCGATGCGTCGGCGCCGACCGGCGATCTTTACGTCGCCTGGCGGCGGTCGGTCGACGAGCCTTTTTCGGTCACCCAGCCCCTCGGCGACCTGAACACTCCGGCCGACGAGCGCGATCCCTGGCTGAGCCCCGACGGAAAGCTGCTCTTCTTCACCTCCGACCGCGGCGGCGTGCTCAGCATCTACGTGGCGACCGTCGATCTTCGCTAGCGGCACGCCGCCCCGTCCTGTGCTAGGGTCCCCGCCCATGGCACGCGTAACTGTCGAAGATTGTCTCAAGAAGGTGAACAACCACTTCGCCCTGGTCATCCTGGCGGCCGAGCGCGCGCGTCAGATCGCCGGAGGGGCGCACCGACTGGTCGAGTGCCAGAACAAGTCGGCCGTCTCCGCGCTGCGTGAGATCGGCGCGGGCAAGGTGTCGTTCGCCGAGGACATCGACGAGACGGTGCGGGCCTTCGTCATCGAGCGCAAGCAGATCGACAGCGAGAACAAGCTGGCGACCACCAAGCGGCGCCAGCGGATCGGCTGATTCGGCCCGGCCGCCACCGGCCGCCGATTGTTGAGCCACCGACCGCCTCGCGCGTCACCTCCCAGCGCTGAGGTGAATCCCATGCGCGCTGCCGTTCGGGTTCGGTTGGTCGTGACGAAGCGGACTATCCACCGGAGCTGGTTGGGCCTCGGCCTGCTGACCCTGTCCGTCGCCTGCAGTGGGTGTGGCGGGAAAGGCGAGATCGGCGGAACGGGCGCCGCCGGCTCAGGCTCGGGCGACTCCACAGGCGCGGCGGGGGCGACCGGGGGGACGGTAGGCGTTCCCGTCCCCGACGGCGGATATGGACCGAGCGGCGATGCGGGAACCTGCT
>CALAOV010000125.1 GCA_937889515.1 uncultured Myxococcales bacterium
GTCCCAGGGCGCGAACCCCACCGGCGGGTAGAGCTTGACCCCCAGGAAGCCGCCACTCTCGATCGCGTAGCGCACCATCTCGAGCGCTGGGCTGGCCGAGGTCGGCTGCGACGGCGGCGACGGCGGCGTTGCGGGTGGCGCGACGGGTGCCGGCGTGGCGGCCGCTCCCGGTCCAGGCGGCTCAGGCGGCCCGGCGCCGACGGTCGGCGGCGGGGGTCGACCCGCGTCTATGTCCCGCCGGGGATCGAACGCGACGAACGGGTGAAAGCGTGCGTCGGGCCGCCCCACCCGCCCCTCGATCGAGAGACGTGCGATCGACTCCTGGATCAGAATCTGCGTCCAGAGCGGCGTCGGCGCCCGATCTTCCGACCAGGCGTCGTAGTCGACCAGCGCCGGCGTGAACAGCGACACCGACGGATAGGTCTGGGCGAGCGTGGCCGCGATCATGCCCCGCTGGTGCGCGACCAGATACAGCGCCTCCAGGTAGCGCGCGACGATCCGCCGCTTCTCGGCGCCGACCGAGAAGGGAAGGTGCTTGGTCAGCTCGGCCAGCAGCGCCTCGAGGACCTGCGGGGGGAGCTCCGGCACCGGGCCGATGACCGACCCGCCGGGCCGCGCCCGCAGCCCCCGCAACAGCGCCAGTTCTTCGTCCCCGGTCGGCGCCGCGGCGTTGGGAAGCGTGGCGACCGCGCCCACCAGTGCCCGCACCACCACCTCCGGCCAGCGGCTGACCAGACGCGACAGATCGGTGAGCCCGGGAATGTAGTGCGCCACGAACCCGACGATCGGCAGATCGGCCGAGCAGAAGGTGTGGCAATGAACGTCGATTCCGACGGGCGGCAGGCCGGATGTCGAGGCCCGCGCCCGGGGTCCCGGCAGCATCAGCAGTGAAGCCGCGCCGGCGCCACCGACCAGCAGATCCCGGCGACGGGGACGCCCCTTGACGCGGGCGAACAGGCCCACTCAGAGCACCAGCTTGTAGCCGGTGCCGTAGATCGTGAGGATGTGGTTCGGCTTGGCGGCGTTTTCTTCGATCTTCTTGCGCAGCTTGACCACGAAGTTGTCGACGCTGCGGGTGGTGGCGTGGCCGGATACGCCCCAGATCTTTTCCAGGATCTCCTCGCGCGTCACCGGCTGTCCGGCCCGCTCCCAGAGCAGGCGCAACAGCTCGACCTCGTAGAACGACAGCGCGTAGGTCTTCCCCTTGCGGGTGAGCTCGTGCTTCCGCGGGTCGATCAGCGCGGCGCCGATCTGGATCTCCTCGTTTGGAACCGTCACCCGGTACAGGCGGCGAAAGATGGCGTTGATGCGCGCCACCAGCTCGCCGATCGAGAAGGGCTTGGTCACGTAGTCGTCGGCGCCCACGTCGAGGCCGCGGATCTTGTCGGTCTCCTGCGAGCGGGCGGTCAGCATGATGACCGGCACCAGCGGGTGGGTCGAGCGGATCTCCTCGCACACGGAGAAGCCGTTGGCGTCGGGGAGCATCAGATCGAGCAGGACCAGATCGGGTCCGCGCTCGCGCAGCAGGCGAACCCCCTCGCGGCCGAGCCCGGACGACAGCACCTCGAACCCCTCGAACTCCAGCGCGTCGCGCAGGCCGCGCACCAGATCGGGCTCGTCTTCGATGACCAGGATCCGACGGCGCACGGCCGCGCTCCCCGCCAGCCCCTGCGAAGAAGAGGGCGGCCCGCTCACGACGCCACCCGCGCCTCGGGCGCCGGCGTCATCACCGGCGCGACCGGCACGTAGACGGTGAAGGTCGATCCGCGGCCGGGCGCGCTGTCGACTTCGACCCGCCCGCCGTGCGCCTCGGCGATGTACTTGACCAGCGCCAGACCGATGCCGCTGCCGCGCACGTTGCGGGTGCGGGCGCTGGTGGCCCGGTAAAAGCGTTCGAAGATTCGCCGCTGCTCCTCGGGCGCGATCCCCGAGCCGTGATCGGCGACGACCAGGGCCACGGCGCCGGGCGCGCGCCGCAACCGCACCGACACCTCACCGCCCTCGCCCCCGTACTTGACGGCGTTGTCGACCAGGTTCAGCAGCACCAGGGTCATGGCGTCCTCGTCCATCCGCACGGGCGGCAGATTGGGCTCGATCTCGGTCTGCAGGCGCAGCTTCTCCTTGTCGAGCCGGTGCCGGAAGACGTCCAGCGCGCGCTCCACCACCTCTTCCAGGCGCCCCTCGGCGAAGCTATAGCTGGCCTTGCCGCGCTCGAGCCGCGCGAAGTCGAGCACGTTGTCGATGAGGTGCGCCAGCCGCTCCGACTCGCGCGTGATGATCCCGCCGTACTCGCGCGCCGACACTTCCCCCTTGTTCTTGCCGGTCATGAGGAGCTCGCCGAACATCCGGATCAGCGACAGCGGCGTCTTGAGCTCGTGCGACACGTTGGCGATGAAGTCGCTCTTCATCTGCGAGGCCCGCCGCTCCGCCCGCACCGACAGCCAGACGACGGCCAGCCCGACCACGATGATCACCGTCGAGACCGGCACCAGCAAGACCCCCAGCAGGCGTTCGGTCTCGGCCTGTGCGCGCAGCTCGGCCACGTTGCGCGGCGTGATCTGGATGCGCCAGGCGTAGAGCGTCTTGCCCAGCGACGCCTCGTACTGAAACGGCGTGGACGGCTGGGGCTCGCCATAAACGGCGCGCGCCACCTCGTCGAGGATCACCACCCGCCGCTTGCCGGTCACGACGTCCATCTCGTCGGGGATCCAGCCCTTGGCGATCAGCGTCAGGTCCAGCTTGGCCGCCACGTAGTAGTTCTGGTTGTCGGCGGTCTTCTTGGCCGCGTAGGCGATGAGGACCGACTTGCCCTCGAAGAGCTGATGCAGGTGGCGGAAGTTGCCGGGCTGATCCGGCGTCCACGGTTGCAGCGACTTCCACTCCAGACCCTTGACGTAGCTCTGCCAGCGGTCCATCTCGCGTCGGCGGTGGGCGGCGTCGGGCGCCGGATACAGCGTACGAATCTTGAGCCCCGCATCGAGCAGCGCCACCGACTCGACGCCGGCGGGAAGATCGACCTTTTCGGGCGGGTCGGCGCTGGCGTCGTTCCACTCCACCTGCTCGAAAAGCTCGCCGTCGGCCTTGTCGATGCGATCCTGCACCTGTTCGACCAGCAGGTTGGCCAGCTGCTGGTTCCCCTCCATGAGCGAGGCCTTGCTGCGCACCGAGGCCGCGACCGCGTACCGGTACCCGTAGTAGGCCAAGGCCACCGCGGCGCCGATGATGGCCGGGAAGACAATGGCCAAGATCACCGGTATCAGCGAAATCCGTGCGCCTTGCCGGGACATGGGCGGATCATATATGGGACCCTGACGGGGCCATGCCCAAAATCGAGCGCCATTTTTTCGTCTGCGACAACGCGCGCCCCGTCGGCGGCAAGCCCTCCTGTGGCGCGGGCGGCTCCGGGGAGATCCTGAGCGCCCTCCAAGAGGGGTTGGGCCGGCACCCCGAGCTGTGGGGGCGCATCGCCGTCACGCCGTCCGGCTGCCTCGGCCCCTGCTTCGAGGGCCCCACGGTGGTCGTCTATCCCGAGGCCGTCTGGTACGTCGGCGTCACCCTGGCCGACGTGCCGGAGATCGTCGAGAGGCACATGCGCGATGGGTTGCCGGTGACGAGGTTGGTGCGACGCGAAGAATGAGGCCGGGCGACCCGTTCAACGCGCGCCACGCAGCAGCGAGCCGTTCACCGGAGCGCCGGGCTTGGGCGGATAATCGACGCTGAGCAGCCGGCTGGTGACTGAAGTCATCTTCTTCAGGGGCCAGGTGCAGGTGGGCCCGTGCGACCCGAAGAAGTTGAGATCACAGCCGATGGCGGGTGCGGGCCCGACCCGGTAGGTGGCGATGCGAACCTCGTAGCAGGCGCGACCGGCGCGCGCGTCCGGCGGAACGGCCTCGACCGAGACCGACCGCGCGAATGCCTCTAGCGCCACGCGATCGAGCGCGGCGTTCCCCGACCCGTGCCGCAGCGTCGTGATGGTTTCGCGCCCCGGTGCGACGTCCAGGCAGACCTCCACGCGCCGTATCTCCGCGCCGGCCTCGGCCTGACGGCGATTTTCGTCGTAGGCGGCGAACAGATCGGGGCGCCCCCTCTGCGCGTCGTCGCGCAGGTCCGGCTGAACCTCGTCGGCGACGCGATCGCCCTGGTGGATCTCCGCCACGCGCTGCACGAGGCCGCGCCCCCAGCCGCGAACCGTCTGGCCGGCGCCGATCGGAATCGCCTCCGCGATCCGCCGCGCCTCGTCCTCGAACCGAACCCGCGCGCCACGGAGGTAGTCGTAGAGCAACGGATCGGCGCGCCCCGCGTCGACGTTGGCTACGGCGTCCTCTTCCCGCTCGCGTTCCGTGCGCAAGTCATCGAGGGAAGGCTTCCGCGCGCGGGCCGCCAGCGCGGCGTCGGACCGCGGCGCCGCGATGCGGGCCTGCAGGTCGGGCGACAGTGTCCGAAAGGAGAGATTGGGCGCAGACCCGGCTGGACGATCGGGGGCGGCCCCCGACGAACCCGCTCGACGATCGGGGAGCCCCGACGGATGCTCGGGCTCCGGAAGGTCCAGCTCGCCTTCCGGGCCGGGCGCGGGGCCCGGCATGACCACTTTGCCGGGACCCCCATGGTCAGGTCCCGGATGACTGGACCGCCAGGTGACCGGAGATCGCACCTCGGCGCCGTTGCTCCGCTTCTGGTCGGACGGCGGCACATCGGTGATCTCGATTTCGATCGGCGCCCGCGGAGCGGGCCGCAGAGGCACCGGCGTGCCCGCGCGAAGAAGCAGCAACGCCGCCAGCACGGCGTGTGCCAGCGCGGATATCAGCCAGGCCGTCCCGCTGCGCCAGCGCATGACCGTCCGGAGATTCCGACCCGATGGCGGGGCCGGGGGTTGTCCGTGCTACTCGGACTCGAGCTTGCCGACCCGCGTCTCGAGACCCTTCAGCCGGGGCTCCATCCGGTCGTCTCGTTCGGACATGTTCTGCGTGTACCGGACCACGAAGCGATGCTGCGCCGCCAGAATGAGCAGCGTCGTTTCAACCGCGTCGAGCCGCCGGTTGTTGACGTCGAGATGTCCGTTGGTCGTATCGAGCCGTTGATTGGTGCGCCGGATCTCGTCGCGAATTTCCTTCAGTATCTCTACCGTATCGTCCGAGCTGGCCATCGACATCGCCCTCCAGGTTGCTGGGGACGATTGCGATTTTCGGGCCAGCACGCGGTGGCGCCTTTCAAGGGCCCTCCGTCGGTGGCCAGGCCGCCGGGTGGTCAGGCCGACCGGCGTTCGGCCACCGAGATCGGCGAGCTCAGAGCTTCGCCGGCTCTTCGAGCTCAGCGCGGGGCGCGATCAGCACCCGGTGGCGCGCCAGGGTCCTCTTCGCCACGGCGGCGGCCCCGGGACGCGCGGCCATCGACGGCGGCCCCGACATTGCCCGCGCGGCCACCGCCGCCGGGGTCGAGGGAAT
>CALAOV010000126.1 GCA_937889515.1 uncultured Myxococcales bacterium
CGGCGCTGCCGGTCGTTCCCGCGCCGCCGCTCGTTCCCGCGCTGCCGGCGCTGCCGGCGCTGCCCGACGCGCCGCTCACGCCGCCCGCCGCACCGCCGGTGCTGGTCGAAGCACCGCCGCTGCCCCCGCCCGAGAACCCGGCGGTGCTCCCGGAGGAGCCACCGGTCGAGGTGCCCGTACCGCCGCCCGAACACGCTACGCCGGCCAGGGCCAGGACCGAGGCGAACACGAATCCATTGTTGGTCAATCCGAGCCGTCTCATGGGTGCTCCTGGGGTCGATTGCGCCGCCTGGGCGCCGGGCGAACGACAGATCCTACATATATAAAAGGGGCCAAGATTCGGTTCTTGGTGCAATCCCGCAGAGATGGCCCTTGCGTCTAGCTAGGGAGCGCCTCACACCGCGCACGCGACCAGGGCGGTCCAGAACCCGCAGAGGGCGTCTTGAGGGTCGGGAATACGATCGGACGACGATCTGCAATAATCGCGTCCGTGCGCGCGTCTTCGGTCGGATTGAGAGCAGTCGCGACCGTCTTTCTGTTATGGAGCTGGGGCTGCGGCGCCAAGCGCGATCAAACCACGGCGCGCTACCTTTGCGATCGGACGTTTCGGCGCTCGGCGCTGGTTGCTTCGCTGGTCAACCCCGACAACGCGTACAGCCGGGCGCGACTCGCGCGGTACGCGACGGGTGACGACCAAGACTGGGATCGGGCGGCGGTTTGGAATCCTCGTGTGGTGGCCGTTGGCAGCGGCGATCTGGGCGGGCGCGATCTTAGTGCAGCCGATCCGGGACAGCGGCTGGTGGTCGACCCGAACCAGGAGTGGCTACCCGACGACGCGACGTTACGCCAGCTCGGTGAGCTGGCGTTCTTCAACTATCCCGTGCAGCTCGCGCCGGCCTTCGCGCTGAACAACGAGGTGCTCGCGCGGTACGGGTTGTGGGTCGATGCCCGCCGAGGTGTGGGTGGCCTGGTCTTCGCAGAAATGGCCGACGGGACCCGCCGGATCGAATTCACCTGCGCGACCTGCCACGCCGACCGTTTCGGCGGTGAGCTCCTGGTCGGCGTGCCAAACGGTCACGTCGACATTGGCAAGATGTACTCCGACGCCGGGGAACGCGTGGGCGCTTCGCCGGCCGCCTCCGCTGGATACCGCGCCTGGGGCCCCGGCCGGGTCGACGTGACGACGGCCGACGGCCGCGTGCCCGAACGGATGGCGGACCTGCGCCCCATCCGCTGGGCCTCTCACCTGCACTACGATGCGACCCTTCGCCAGCAAGGTGTCGTCTCCCTGGCCATCCGGATCGAGACACTGATCATCACCTCGAAGAACGGAGCCCTGAGGCCGCCGCGAATCATCGCGCTCGCCTTGGCGGTCTATCTCTGGAGCCTGGCGGACACGCTGCCGCCCATGCCGCCAGCAGCGACGGCCGGCTCCAGGTTGTTCGACGAACATTGCGCAGATTGCCACGCAGGGCCGGACCTCGGTGGTGGGCCAGTGAGCCTGGCGGTGGTCGGAACCGATCCGGTACTGGGTCGCTCGCCTGAACGGGGCACCGGCGCTTACCGGGCGGCGGCCCTGAGGGGTGTGGCGGCCCGAGCGACTTTGCTGCACGACGGAACCCTGGCGGACGTCTCGTCCTTGCTCGACCCCGGGCGGCTCGACGCGAGCTACCTGGACGGCGCGCGCGGCCCCGGACCCGTTCGCGGACATCCGTACGGCCTCAAGCTTGATGAGTCAGAGCGGCGCGCTCTTGTCGCCTATCTGCGCTTGCTGTAGTCTTTTGCAAATAACTTAAATCAAGAGGATCATGATGAGAACTTACGCGGCCGTCGCCGGGACGTTGGTGACGCTGGCCCTCGGCTCCGCGATCGGGTGCGAGGGCACCCTGACCGGTCAAAACGCGGGCACGGGCGGTTCGGCGCCCGGTGGCTCGATCGGCGGCGTGCCGGCAACGGGGGGCGCGGGCGGCGTTGGCGGCGTTGGCGGCGCGGCAGGTCACCCCCTCACGACGGTCCCGTCCCAACATCGCACGGCCGCGATGGCCTGTTCGAGCGCCGCCGCCGCTGCCGGCCTGCCCACGCGCGGCTACGATGGAGGCGTGCGCGGACCCGTGGATTCCGACGGTGGCGCCACCATCGGTTGTTCAACCTCGGCGAGCTGTCCCGCTTGCCCGAATGGCCTCACGGATCGCTGCTTCTCTTCGGGGGGAGCGGGACAATCGGGCGCCTCTTCTTGTCGGTGCGACGAGTGTAACAGCGACCAGGACTGTGGTCCGACGGGCGTTTGCGCCTGCGAGGGAGCGGACCCTGGACAAACGGGTACCGTGGGAGACTTCTGTGTGTCCGCAAATTGTCGCGTGGATGCCGATTGCGGTCCCGGCGGATTCTGCTCCCCCACCTGGTTCTCGCAGTTCGCCGTCCTAGTGATCGAGGGATACTACTGCCATACCCCGAACGATCAGTGCCATGACGACAGCGACTGCGGATCCTCCCGCTGCTCGTATTCGTTGGAAGCGGGCCTGTGGATTTGCTTCAACAACGGCGTCGCCGGCTGAGAAGAGCGGGCCACGGCCTCGAGCGGGGGGCGCCGACGGCGCGTCGCTGCGGCTTGCTCTCCCGATTGATCACTGACCCAGGGAGCTGAGGACGGCGGTGGCGCGGCACGCCCGTTCGACCACCTGCACCTGCGCCTCGCGGGCGCCGATCGATAACCGCGCGGTGTCCAGCACGGACTCGGCGGGCCAACCGAGGTTCCAGGCCAGGAACAGCCGGTCCGCGAGCTGGGAGGTGCTGGCCGTCTGCCACATTTGGTCGCTGATGAGGGCCATCTTCGCGAAGTCGAGGTCTCGATCGTTCACCAGCGACGGGGCATCCACCGCGAATTTCTGTTTCATCACCTCGACCAGCGAGTCGAGCGCGGTGTTATCGACGTCGGCAGACATCGTGAGGACGGCCGTTCGCGCGCGCTGAGGGGACAGCTCGAGCGAGATCGAATAGGAAGCGCGCGCGCGGTCCCGCAGCTCGTAATAGAGCCTGTCGTGCAGCAACTGTTGGTAGAGCCTGGCCGGCGGGTAGTCGTCGCTGCCGGTGACGGGAACCAGACAGGAGAACAGGAGGCGGGCCACGGTCAGGTCTGACTGATGATGCGCCCGGATCCGGATCCCACTGCCCGTCGCCCCGGCGGGAGGTGGTGGCGGCGCGACCGGTGGCCGGCGACCGGCGCCAACGTCGACGAAGTCGTCGAACACGGACGCCGCGAGCCGAAAGACCGCGGTGGGATCGACATCGCCGACGACGATGAGCACGCCGTTCTCCGGGCGGATGACCTCCTCGAACCACCCGTGGATGTCGTTCGGGCTGACGGCCTGGATCTGCTCGACGGTCGGAGACCGCCCGTAGACGTGACCCCCGAACACCGTCGCGAAGTGCTCGACTCGCATCTGCGCGAGCGGCTGCTGCTCTTCTTTTTTGTACAGCTCGACCTGATCCGTGAATTGTCGCGGTGGCCAGCTGACCGATGCGTCGAGCTCCCGCCGCAGATGCCGCAAGGTGATCTCGACGTCGCTTCCGACGCCCCGGTAGGCGAAACGGGCGTCCTCGGCGCGGATCTCGAACCTGCCCAGGAGCCCGCTCTGGGCCGCGGGCGTGCCCAGTGGGATGCGGGCCCAGGGGACCGCGACGAACACCCCGGGGTTGTCCCCCAGCTCGCGTCCGCCGCGGAAGTCCAGCAGGGCCGCGTGAAACGGCGACCGGGGCTGCCGGACGACCCAGACCTCCAGGCCGCTGCCCAGCGTGGTGCGCGCGACTCGAGCCGGCTCGTGGATCCAGCGCGTCGCTTCCGCTGGATCGACGGTCAATCGGCGCGCCGCCGAGGCGACGGCCACGGGGCGTGGCGCGGGCGCGCCCGCCCCGCTGAGGCCCGCAGCCCGGACCTTGGTCGGTGGGATCACCAGCACCGCCCGCGCGGTCTCTTCCCGCAGGTATTCGCCGACATAGGCCGAAGCCGCCTCGGCGGTCACGCCGCGCAGGCGCGTGTCCTCCTTCCGGGCGAACAGCGGATCGTCGGTCAAATCCGTCGAGTTGGCGAGGCCCAACGTCCGCGTGAGGATGTTCTCCTCCCGGTAGGTGCTCTCGAGCGCGCTGCTCTGCCGCGCGTAGTCGAACCAGGCCGGCGAGTAGATCATGTTCGTGAGGGCGGCGCGCATCTGATTGACGAATGTGCCGCTCAGCGACTCGGCCGAATCGGCGTCGCGCAGCGATAACTTGACGTAGAGGACGGCGCCCTGCCGCCCCGTGAAGTAGGCGGGTTCGATCCGGACCACCCGGGCGTCGAAGGATCGGCGCTCAGCGGCGAATGCGCCCTGCAGCAGGCTGGGCAAGAGCGGGAGCACCTCGCCACCTGGCACCTGCTCGCGCGGGACCGGCCACCCGATCCAGAGCGCCGGCGCCGCGATGGGCGCCTGGTGCCGTTGGAGGACGCCGCTGGTCCGAGCGTAGGCGGCGTCGCTGGACCGGCCCGCAGTGGGTTGTCGGTGCGGCACGCCGGGCGCGCCCCCGAAACCGCTTCCCACCCACGCCGACTCTCTCTCGGTCGTTTCAGGGCCCGAGATCGCGATCGTCGCCAGGTCGGCTCTGTAGTGCTCGGCCACGAACGACTGCACGTCGGCCAGCGAGAGATGGTCGAGAGACTGCGGCGTCCCGCCGATCGGATGAGCGTACGGGTGCCCCGGCGAGAACAGCACGGGGAACAACCACCCGACGGCCTGCCCCGGCGCCCCGTTCTCCGACCGCAGGTGGACCTCCTCGCGCACGACCTTCAGCTCGCTCTCGAACGCCTGCTGATCCACGCCCTGCAAGGGCTCTTTGAGGATCTCGCCCAACAAGGCCACCAGCTTGGAGGCGCTGGCCGTGGGAACCGTGGACCAAAAGCGGGTCGTGTCCCAGTCGGTCGCCCCGTTGATTCCAAAACCACCGAGCTCGACGATGCGGTTCTGCAGGTTGGTCCCCGCGTGGGAGCCCTGGAACACCAGGTGCTCGGCAAGGTGCGCGAGGCCCGCCTTTTCTGGGGTCTCTTGCGCCGACCCCGCCGAGATGGAGAGGACGACGCTGGCCACGCCATAGTCCGGGCTCTCTTCGAGGACGACGCGAACCCCGGAGGCGTCGTCGTAGCTCTTGAGCGGATAGTGAACGCTGTCGGTGGTGGCGACACGCGGCTGCGGCGCGACCAAGCAGCCTAGGACGAGCGGCGACACCAAGAACATTCCCGGGATCCGCATCGACCGGATGTTCGCACAGGTCGTGCCGTGCCGTCTTCGCAGGCGATTCCCTCCGAGACGCGTCACCTCCTGGGGCCGACCACAACGACGTCGAGGCGGGTAGCTTCGCCCGGGTGTGTTTCGAGCCCGACGCGGAATCGCCCTGGCGTGCGCGGGTTTTCGTCGAAGTGCTCGCCCTCGAGGCTCGCGCGAATGCCGTCGCGCCAAATGCGCACGGAGCAATGCTGCTTGACGACGAGCTCGAGGCTCGGATGGGCGGGCACCAAGTCGAAGTCCTCGCCGTCGAATTGTAAGTTCACCGGAATGCGCTCGCCCGGCTGAAGCTCGATCACGAGCGGGCGGTGGCCGTCGTAGCCGACGGCAGTTCCGTGCGCGAGGTCTGCAAAGCGCACGCGATACGGGGCGGGCGTCGCCGCGCAGGACGGGAGTGATGCGAACGCGGACAACAGCGCGCAGGTGAGCGCGTGCCGACGCAAAGACAGCTCGGACATGAAAGGCTCCTGGTTGAAACAACAGAGTGCTGAAACGTTCGTCAGGCTACTGCAGCAACGTCCCGATCCGCCCCCAGCGCACGCCTTCCCCTCGGTGCGACGAGAACCAGACCTGGCGGGCGACGGCCTGGATGTCGGCCAGCGGCACCGTGCCGAAGCGGCGGGAGTCGACGGCCGCCGCGCGGTTGTCGCCGAGCACGAAGACCTGGCCGTCGGGCACCACGAAGCTCGAGACCGCGGCCGGCGCCCGCGAAGGGGCAGCGCCCGGAGGTACGCCTCCCGCGCGCTCGTCGACGGGCCACAGCACCTGGTAGTCGCCGCGGTCGCCTCGTTCGTGGGCCAGGCGAAGCCCAGGGGGGGCGGAGATCGTGGCACGCTCGCCGTCGCCGTCGCCGTCGCCGTCGCCCCTTTCGCTGGCCGCCTCCTTTCCGTTGACCCGCAGCCGCGGCCCGTCGATCTCGATGCGATCGCCGGGCAGGCCGATGACCCGTTTGATGAAGACGGAGGTGCGATCGTTCGGATAGATGAAGACGGCGAGCGCGCCGCGCCACACTTTCACGCCGCCTCGCCGCCCCACCCGCTTGTCCGCCAGGATGCGATCGCCCGGCAGGATCGTAGGCATCATGCTGCCCGTCGGCACGACGAAGGTTTCGAGAAGGTTCCCGCGCACGTAGGCGGTCGACGGCGCCAACACCAGTGCGTAACCGACGGCCGCGTACAAGAGGTAGACGCCGGGACGTCGCCAGGAAGGTGCGGCCACCACCGATCGCCCCGCTTGCCGGAAGGCATCGACCGCCGACCAAAGATAGATTCCCACCGCCGCCGCGACGCCGAGCAGGGTCACGATCCACAACAGTCGGGGCGGTGCCGCCAGTCCGAGGCGCGTCGCGACCGGGACCGCGATCGCCACCGTGAGCAGGAACAGCGCTCCGCGCAACGGATCGCCCAAGTAGAGTTGGCCAAGCCCGGGCATCGCCAACGAGCCCGCCAGGGCCAAGACAGGCTTGGGCGCCGGTTGAACCGCCGGTGCCTCCGTGCCGAGCGCGGTCATGGCGTGCCTCCGAACGCAACGCTGGCCTGGAAAACGCTGGCCAGAAAGCTCGCCACATTCAAGACGGCCAGCACGCCCGCCCCGTAGGCGAGCGTCAGGGGCACCCACCGTCTGGGCGTGCGCGGGGCGGCCGCCGCGCCCTCGGCGGCCACGCCGGCCATCACACGATCGGCGAAGCCGGCCGGGACGGCGGTGCCGAGCGTGCTCAACGCCGCTTCGAGCAGGCTGAAGTCGGCGATCACCGGGGCGCACGACGCGCAGCCGGTGGTGTGCGCCCGTTCGGCCTCGCTCAAGCTCTCGCCCCGCGCGATCTTTTCCTGAACTTCGTTGCAACTGCTCATGAGGTCTCCCCTGGTGCAAGCGCCAGACGCAGTCGTTCGCGGGCGCGGTGGATCCGGGATTTCACCGTTCCGATGGGACAGTTCTCGACCGTCGCCACCTCTCCCAAGCTCAGCTCCTTGATCTGCGAAAGAAGGAACGTCGACCGCAGCTCCTGCGGCAGTGAACCGAGCGCGGCGTCGAGCGTCCGCAGGCGCTGCGCCAGCACGGCCGCCTCCGCCGGATCGGGCGCGGGACTGCGGGAGAGCGCGTCCGTGGCTTCGGTCGCGGGTGTCTCGTGGCGGCGGTGCGCCCGCTCGCGCTCGTGGGAGGCGTGGCGCTTGGCGATCGTAAACAGCCAGGTCGAAAAGCGCGCCCGGCCGGGGTCGAAGTCGGCGAGCGCCCGGAAGGCCGAGAGGAACGTCTGCTGGGCCAGGTCCTCGCAGGAGGCGCCGTCGAAGCCGAGCAGCCCGAGGAAGCGGAACAGAGGACGCTGGTAGCGCAGCACCAGCACGCGGAACGCCTCTCGGTTGCCGCGCCGGATCTGCCCGACCAAAGCTTCGTCTTCCATCGTCGACCACCTGGTTATACCGGCCGGCCCTCAAAAGGTTCCCCCTGCGATCGGGGTTGACGATCTTCGCTCATCGCGGAACCCGAGCGTGGACAGACCGGTACTAGGGCTCGAGATGACACGCTCCGTTTCACGCGCCGCCGTCGCCGCCGCTTTCGTCCTGGCTGGAGCGGTCGGCGCGTCGTCCTGCGCGTCCATCGACCGGATCGTGATCGTCTTTCGTTCGACCGACGCCTTCCTTGCCTCGCCGGAGGATCCGCGGGTGTTTTACGAGCCGGGGGCCGAGGCGCTGGCTCGTCCCGTGATCGCGGCGCTCCCGGGAGCGATCGCCGAGGTCGAGGCGGCCACCTACGGGCCCTTCTCGGTGCCGATCCGCATCTACGTCTGCGGCACGCTCGATTGCTACCGGCGGTTCACCGGCAACGACAGGTCCGGGGGCCAGACCACCCCTCGAAGAAAGATCTTCATCTCACCCAAGCCGGAGAACACGGCGGCGCGCGTGCCTTTCGTGGTGGCGCACGAGCTGACGCACCTTCACCTGGTCCAGCGGTGCAGCGCCTACCGCGCGGCTCAGATGCCGAGCTGGTTCAATGAAGGGTTCGCGGCCCTGGTCTCGAACGGCGGCGGCGCCGAGGGTGTCAGCGACGCCGAGGCGGCGCGCGCGATCGTCGCAAGCTGGACCTTCACGCCAACGACCGCACACGGGTTCTCCGGATCGCACTTCGGACTTCCGGCTCACATGTTCTATCGTCAGGCGGCGCTCTTCATCGCGTCCTTGAGGGCCCGCGATGCCGGCGCGTTCCGAGCCTTCATTCTAGATCTCGAAGCCGGGAGGCCGTTCGCGCAGGCGTTCGGCGACCGCTTTCATTCCCCGCTGCTCCCCACCTGGCAGGCCTTCGTCCGGCAGCTGGCGGTCCGCCGATGACCGGCCACCCGCGACGGAAGCGGTTCTTTTCTTCAACACCCCTCTGATGAACCCGACGTCGATCGCCACCGGCTCACCCAGCCACAGCGGGCTCACCTCGTGGTCCGCCACCGGATCGTCCGTGTTCGGGTGGACGAGGATGGTGAGGCCCCCGCGGTTCAACATCAGCCACGGAACGACGGCGGCGAACTGGTCGCCGGCGAAGGCGAGCTGGTACATCGGCCTAGTGTGCGGTCCCACGGGCTGTACGTGCCAGCGCCCGAGCTCGACCGCGAAGCGCGGCGTGAGCTCCTCGCGCAGCCGCTCGGCAGCGCCGCGCGTCGCTTCATCGAAGTAGACGTGCGCGTGAAACCCGGTGATGTCGGTGGTCTCTCTGATGGTCATTGGGCTTCTCCTTGGGTTCATTGCTTCTCGCTTCGCCGGTCTCTCGCTGCGCCTACGGGGCGACCAGGCTGACTCCGTTGTCCGACAGCGCGGCGGCGACCAGCCCAAAGTCGGGCGGACCAGGCGGAATTCGTTTGGCGACGTCGACGAACATGCGCGTCGCCGAGCCGCCTGCGCCCGTGATCTCGAGCAGCTCGCCACCCTCAGCGCCGAAGCGAAAGCTATGCGCGGTCCCGCGGGGGATGTGTACGAGCGTGCCGCGTTCGCAATGGGCGGTCTTACCCGCGACGGTCATGTCGATGCTGCCCGCGAGGACATAGAACGACTCGTCCCAATCGTGGCGGTGGGGCGGCGGCCCCATTCCGTCGGCGCCTTGCTGCAAGGTGATTTCATAGCCCTGCGTCTGGACGTTCGTCGCCAGCACGGCGATCTTCACACCGAGAACGTTGACGGTTTCGCTGGAGGTCTCCGGGGTCACGATGAAGGATTCTGGTTTCATGGCTGATCGGCTCCTTGGGGCGTGTGGCCCGCGGTCATCGCGGTCGACGGCGCCCAGGTCCAAGTGATACCGCCTGGCGCATGTTGTGAAAATGCGTCTTCTTCCGACATACTGTTGCGCCATGGCAACAATCCCCCTCGACCTGATTCCCCCGTTTCTCGCGGTCGCCGAGCTGGGGAGTTTTTCGACCGCCGCAAGACGCCTCGGCGTCGAGAAGTCGTCGGTGAGCCGCGCCGTCGCGCGGCTCGAGCAAGGGGTGGGCGATCGGCTCTTTCTCCGCACCACCCGTCGGGTCTCGCTGACGGACGCCGGACGGTCGGTGCGCGATCGATTGCGCGAACCGCACGCGAACCTCGACGCGGCACTCCGAGCGGTGCTCGATACGGCGAGCCAACCGCGCGGGCGGCTCGTGGTGACGACGGCGGCCGATTTCGGGTCCGCCATTCTGTCCGAGGCGCTCGCCCGCTTCGTGCGGCGGCACCCGCACGTCGAGGTCGAAGTCCGGGTCAGCGGGCAGTACCTCGATCTCGTGAGCGCCGGCATCGACGCAGCTATCCGGATCGCGAAGCGGCGACTCGACGACTCGACGCTCACGGCCCGCAAGCTTGGCGAGCTGCACGTCGGCATCTTCGCCGCGCCGTCCTACCTGGAGACCCATGGGGTGCCGCGCTCACCCGAAGAGGCGGCGTCACACCAGTGGGTCGTCTTTCCGGGGTTTCGCGAGCTGCAGTTTCGAGGGACTGGGGGGCGCGCTCGTGTCCGACCCGCGGGGCGTGTCACCTCCGACGAGATGACCTTCGTTCAAAACGCGGTCGTGCAGGGCATCGGTCTGGGCGTGCTGCCGACGTTTCTCGCCGACGCGGACGTGCGTCAGGGTCGGCTGCTCCAGGTCCTACCCGGCTGGGCGCTCTTTAGCGGCACCATCTGGTTTCTAACACCCCCGACTCACCGCAAAACGGCGCGGGCCCTCGATACCTTGCGCGATTGCATCACCGAGGTGCTCACGGCCAGAGGGCTCGTCTAGCTGGACAACTCGCGCCAATGGGCTCCATCGCCGATCAGAGACGAGATCGAGCGCCGCGTCACGCCCGGAGGTCACGCCTTACTGGACCGACGCATCGCCGACAGCACAAGAGAAGAACGGCTCGCATGATGCCGGTATCGGGCTCGCGCTTGCACACGTCACCGCATAGGTGTCGGCCACGCACCCCTGCACGGCGCCCACGGTGAGGACGGCGCAAGAGGCACCGACCGTCTGGAGTAACTGCTTGCACTGCGTTTGGCTGGCACCGATCTGAAAGGACACTGTCTCTGTTGCAGCGTCGCAACTGAGTGTTTTCATCTTACTGTAGCCCCCTTCCGTCGCGGCAAGCTGGGCACACAGCGCGCCCAACTGCGTATCGTCCAGGATCCCGATCGTGTCGCCGGAGGGAGGCACCGCGCCCCCATCCCCACGCTGCGAGGAGGAGCCACATGCTGCCCAAAGCAAGCAGAGACACGGTATCAGATGCCAGGCACTGTGGGGCTTCATCTCTCGTCTTACCTCCGTCAACATATGGCGAATCTACATGCCGCAGAGCGTAGCGCAACTCACCTCCGCAATGCCCGAGGCTTCGCGTAGAAAATCAGATCAAGCAGGCGGAGTTACTGCCAGCCGATGTCGTCGATGAACACCTTGCCCTGCCACTCCTTGCTCCCGTCCTGGGAATAGATATCGATCGCCATGAAGTGGCTGTTCTTGACGTCGGTTACTCTTCCATCCCAGAGTCGGTTCTCACTCGTAAAGGTGTGCGTGATCGTCACCCATCGACCTGGACGGAGATCCGCGATCTCGCCGCCGCCAACCCACTCCTCGCCGAGGTCGGCGCCGTTGACCACGTAGAGCTCTGCGGAGTACCTGACCCGCTGTGACGCGTCTACATAGAGATGGGCGGTCAGTGTCTTCGCCGTGAAATCGACCGCGCGGCCCAGGTTGACCCACACTCCTCCCGCTTCATGTGGACGTCTGTGCAGCTGATTCGGCGGGCCCAGCAAGTTGAAATCGGCATCGACGCTCAGGGACCCGCTACCGCACCAAGAGCGGTCGTTTGCAAACATCGGGTGGGAGAACGCGAGAGCGGACATGGAGGATGTATGGGCCCCCTCGGTTGAGAGGTCGAAGTGGAACTGGGCAGACTGAGCCGAGCAGCGGGTACCACCGGCGGCAAGAGCGAGCGGCTCGCCCGAGATCGGCGGTGAGCTCGGTAACATCGGTCTGAATCGGCCAGGCTCGCTCGGCGCCGGGGGCATGCGAGGCTCGTCTGAGGGCGGATGCTCACCGATGGTGCGCGAGAGACCAGCCAACTCGCTGGTCTCAGCAACGTGAGCGCGCGATGGCGACGGCGCTGTCTCTAGGGCGGGCTCGAGCGATAGCGACTGTCCGCGATCGGGTGCGTGACCTTCGGGGTGATGAGGTGATAGCGGCCGGGCGTCCGACTTCAGCGAGAGCCGCTCTCCTGCGTGAAGCGAGATCCCGATACCCGCCGAGCCCCCTCGAACGACGACGCTACCAGCGCCGAGATTCAAAGTGAACGACCCCGTCGCTGTGGACCAGCTCAGGTCAAACCTCGTTCCCGTAACCAATGTCTCGAACGGACCGGCCATCACCCGCCAATGAGCGTGAGCTCGGTGAACGACGTCAAACTTGGCGTGACCGTCATCGAGCACGAACGTCGCTCCCGCCAACTTCCGCTCGGTGACGGCGCCCGAGCTCCCCTCAAGCAATTCGACAACGGTCCCGTCCGTGAAGCGGAGGCGGGCGGCGTGGCCCGGCTTCGCCTCGATGTGTCCGTCCGGGGCGGGCGTAACGCCCGTGACCTCGTATCCCAAGGCCGCCTCGTCGTGCCGGGGAGGCCAACCTCGGTGGAGCATCGCCAGGGCGAGCAGAACAGCGCTGCTCCCCAGAACGAGGATCCAAACGCCCGCCTTCAGGTGGGGTCTCGGTCTGTTCCGTGAGAGCTCGTACCGCAGGGAAGCGGGAATATCCGTGACAGCCCTGGTATCGGGGCCGAGCCGACGGATCAAGTTGCCCGCCTGCCGGCACATCGCATCCTGGGTGTCCGTCGGATGGGGCTTTAGGTCATGCATGCACTACTCCTTTCCGGGCCGGGCGAAGTAAGAGGAGACGGCGGGCTCGCGTTCGCACTTGGCGCCGATCCGGCGGGTGGCGCGGGCCAGCCTCCGCTTCGCCGTTCCGTAGCTCAACCCGTGAAGGGCGGCGATGTCCGAGATCTCCCTCTCGTCGACGTAACGGGCAAGGAACAGCGACCGGTCCTCCGCGCTGACCTTGGACAGAATGGCGTACAAGCGCGCAAGCGCCTCCCGAGCCTCGGGATCGAGGGGGAGACCAGCGACGTCCGGGAGGTCGCCGGAGGAGGTCAGGTGGATCCAACGTCTGACTCGCTGCCGACGGTGCTCATTGCGGGCGACGCCGAGACAGATCGACAAGATGAAACCGCGCAGGGCCGCGGGCTCGCGCAGCTCCGAGATCCGTCTGAAGAGGCGAAGGAACACCTCTTGGCACAGGTCGACCCGATCGTTCCCAGGGCCGAAGAAGCGCCGGAAATAGCTCATCACCATTGGGGAATAGAGTTTCCAGGCAGCGTCCGCGGCGCGGGGTTCCCGATCGAGAAGCGCCCGCGCGTGTGCAACGTCGTCGCCGGCAGCGTGGGCTTCGTGACGCTGCGATGGGTGTCGGTCTTGAGCGCGGTCGACCATAAAGCCCGTCACACCATTAGGAGTCCGCAGACACTGCGGACGGCGCAGATATTCTCAAGGTTACTACTCGTGAGCCACGTGCACCAAGGTCGCACTCTTCGTCGGTATGAGAGTGAAATGCATGTGGATGGCCGTCATGGGAACCGTTCTGATCGGGGTGGCGTGCAGTCGTCACGAGACCGCGCCGGATGCGGCTGCCACCTGCGGAGCGAACGACACTGCGGGTCCGCTTCCCATGGAGGCATCGGGCTGGGTCCCGGCGAGCAGCAATCGATACTGCATCCAAGGCGCGTGGACTTGGTCCAGCGATGCCGAGACCGGCGGCAAGACCACCCTGACCGGCACTGGGAACAGCATGCCACCCTATTCGTCAGGGCGTGGCATGTGCCTCGAAGGATCAACTCCGGGTGGCGTCGCAGACGACTACCTCACGTGGGGAGCCTCCATAGAGCTCAATCTGAACCAAGTCGGCCCGACCCACGCGCCCATCGCTCTGACGGCGGCGCCAGCCTGCTTCACAATCACCGTCACCGGCAACGGGGCTCCAGGCGGGCTCACCGGTTTCCTGTGCCCACCGAACATGGGCGGCTCACCGGTCTGTCCGGAGGTCTCACTGGTGCCGGGACCGAACGAGGTCTGTATCAACGATGTGGCACTCCCCTCCTGGTGCACACCGACGTTGAGTACCGGGCAGACGTGCCTCCCGCCGAGCATGCTCGCGCAGGGAGTTCAGTCCGTCGGGGTGGAGGCGAACTCTGGCTCGGGGGGGGCGATCGACTTCTGCATCTCCAGCATCATTCCCCACGACATCCCCCGCGACGCTGGGACGCCGACCGACTCCGGCAGGGACGGTTCGGAAGACGGGCGCCCGTCAGCCGATGCGGGTCTCATCGGCACCCGTCCTTATTCGTTGCACGTGCCTGTCGGGTACGACCCAGCGGTGCCGGCCCCGCTCGTCGTGATGCTGCACGGCTACAGCTCCAGCGGACCAGACGCCGAGTCCTCTATCTTTCATCTGACCCCGTCGAGTGACGCCCAGGGCTTCCTGTATGCGCTCCCCGACGGGACGGTCGACAGCGCGGGCAATCGATTCTGGAACGCCACGGATGCATGTTGCAATTTCTACGGCTCGACGGTCGACGATGTCGCGTACCTGAATGCAGTACTCGACGACATCGCGACGAAGTACGCTGTGGATCGGACACGAGTCTTCTTCGGGGGGCATTCGAACGGCGCAATGATGGCCCAGGTCCTGGCTTGCCGAAGTGCCAAGCGAATCGCCGCTGTCTTCAGCTACGCGGGCGCACTATGGGCCGACACCACGCTGTGCCAACCGGACGATACGGTTTCGATCATCGAGCTCCACGGCGACATGGACCCCACGGTGCCTTACGACGGGGGCTCGAACACGGCGTACCCCGGAAGCCCGCCCTATCCCGCGGCGACTACCACTGTAGAAACCTGGGCGTCGCTCGACCACTGCACCGGGATGCTCACGGACGTTGGCGAGACGATTGATCTAGTCCCCGCGCTCCCTGGCAGCGAGACGGCGATCGCGGAGGCGACGGGTTGTCCGGCAGGGGTCGATGCAGAACTCTGGACAATCCACGGAGGAAGTCACCAGGACGCCCTAGATGCCTCCGCGTTTGCCGATCGCGTGTGGGGATTCTTTCAGAATCACCCAAAGTCGATACCCGACGCTGGACCCTAAGCACACGCAGCTCCCGACCGAGACGCAGCGTCCGCGCCCCGCGGCGATGGCCGGTTGCCGCGATGCCCGCGACCGAAGCGCCAGCCAGGGTCGCCAGCACGGGCGTGATTTGAACGGGTCGAATTTGAGGACACTGCAGAACGCCGCTGCCAGCAGGCGCTACAGCTCCTTCGCTTCGATGCGGCGGTTCTTCTGGCGGCCCTCGTCGGTGTCGTTGGGGGCGATGGGGCGCTCGTCGCCGAAGCCGACGGCGTCCAGCCGCTTCTTGTCGATGCCCTTCGACACGATGTAGTTGCGACACGCTTGTGCGCGCTGTTCCGACAGCGTCTTGTTGGCCTTGGCGTTCCCCACGTTGTCGGTGTGGCCCGAGATCTCGACGCGCGCGTCCTTCTTGTGGACCATGAAGTCGACCACCGTGTCGAGGCGCGGGAACGACTCGGTGCGGATCGTCGCCTTGGCGGTGTCGAAGTTGACCCCGTCCAAGACGAGAGGCTTCGGTGCGACCTCACGCTTGTAGCGCAGGGTCAGCTTGACGGATTGACTCGGTTCGTCCGCCACGGGAACCGTGGCCGCTATCTCCCGCCGGCCGAGACTCAGGTAGGTGATGTCGTATGTCTTGCCCACCGGCACCAGCACCTCCGCGTACCCCTCGCTGTCCGTCGGGTCGGCGTAGTATTTCGTCTTGTCCGGCCCGGTCAGAAAGATCACGACCCCCTTGACCGGCCCCTTGTCCTTGTCGACGACGAACAGCTTCATCGCCGCCTCGGTCCTCGTCGGCTTGATCTTCGATGCCGTGGCGCCGTGCGCCTCCTTGGCGGTATGCGTGTCCTGAAGCTGGAATTCGCTCTTTTCGTCGGAGGCAGCGGGGGCCGGCGACGCTGCGTACGCGGCGGTCTGGGCGGCTAGGACCATCGCGGCGATTGTCGTGTTCGAATAGTGACGCATGGGGGAGCCTCCGTCGTCAGAGCCCTGAACAATCGACGGTAACACGAAGGCGCGGGCGTCGCGGTGGGCCGACCGTCAGTGCGCCGTCTCAGCGTCGAGCTCGGCCAGCACCTTCTCCAGGCTGTAGTCAGACCGGCCGCTCCGCTCGCCTTCTTCCAGCGCCGCGCGCAACGCCGCCAGCTTGGCCTCGTCCTCGCGCTCGCGTAGCGCCTCGGTTCCAGCCCGGACCACCTCCTCGACGGTCGAAAACCGACCGCTCGCCAACTGCGCCTCGGCGAGACGGGCGACGTCGTCGGGAAGATCGGCGAGACTCAACGGGCGTGCCATAAAACCTCAATAATTACGGATAATGTCCCGTCATCGCGTCCAGAAGTCAATCTGCCTGGCCCCTCGCCCTTTGATTCGCACCGTTAGCCGCCGGCGCCACCGTCCACTGAAGGATTCCCGAGACCGCCACCGTCCGGGTGCCGATGTATGTCGTCCCTTGATCCGAATCAGATCTGCAGCCGACCCCCGGGCGCCATCATGAGAGATGGATCGCCCTCCCAGTCTACGCCGGGAACGTCGACGTAGAGCTCGACCTCGTTCCCGTCCGGATCGAGCAGGTAGAGCGAGTGAGTAACGACATGATCGGTGGAGTCAATGATCGTCGCGCCGGCCGCGAGGACGGTGTCGCGCGCGGCGCGGAGGTCGTCGTCCGAGTCGCCGACCTTGAGACCGAAGTGGTACATGCCGACCCGGCGGCCCTGTGGGATCGGCTGGGCGTCCGATCCCACGCTCAAAAGCATCAGCTCGTGGTGCGTGCGACCGCTCGAAAACCCGGCCACTGCCGACGGGACGACGAACACCTCCTTGAAGCCGAGCACGTCGCGGTAGAAGACGCGCGAGCGCTCGAGGTCTCGCACGTACAGGACAACGTGGCCGAGCTCCTTGATCGCCATGCGACGAACCTACCTCGAGGGCGGAAGTTCGGAACCGCCCGAGATGCCGTGATCTGGCTGCTCGACAACCGCCCGCGACCGAGATGGGACTCGGCGGACTCGCGCCATAAACTCGTATTTGCGCAGCGCGACGGCTTCAACCAATCGGAAGCGGCGGCAGGTTCTGTAGTCAGAATCTACCTGTGACTTCAGGAACGTGACCTTTTCTGAATCGGTCCCGTCCGCTTCGTGAAACGCGGCGCCCAGTTCCGAAATTGTATCCCCGTCGATGTAGACGAAGAGATTGGCTATCCGTTCAACCATGACCAGCGCCGAGGACAATCAGCCTTGGATGATGAGACCGGGCGTTCCGAAGAACCGGAATGCAGCCATGAGCAGGGCCAGGGTGTTGGCAGTTGCAATCAGCCATGCCAGCAGAGATCCGAGGGCCTTCATCATCTCGGGAATGCCTCCTAGCAGCCCGTGGCGGAAGAGGTAATTGTCACGCGGCGACTAGTTCCGGCGTGCGCCACGTCGAGTTGATCCACACTCCTTTTCGGCGAGTTCCGAGCATCCCGATGCCTTGCAGGAGCTCGTAGATGACGTCGAGAAGCGCGACGCAGGCCGCGATCGCCGAGGCCAGGCGGCCCTGGAGGCCGCGCGGCGTGCCGATGCCGAAGCGTTTCCGCATCAAGAGCGCAAGATTGAAGCCCGCGACGTGGATGAGGACTCGCTTGGCAATGTTGTAGTGGAAGCGCAGGTGAGTTCGCCGCATACCACCTGTTTCGAGCGTGTGCGCGAAGCTGCGTTCGATCAGCTCGCCGCGCTTCCGCATGAGCCGTTGGCCGCGCACGCCATCTTTCGTCGACGGTTCGCATACACGGCGTCTCGCTCCGCCTCCTCGCCGTCCCAGTGCTGTCGCGGCCGCAGCGGCTCGGAGATGTAGCTGCGCCGTCCGGCCAAATCCAACGCCAGAATCACGGCCTCGCTGTGGTAGCCCTTGTCACCGACGGTTTCTTCGGCGCTTTCGCGCGTCTTCGACTTGTCGCCGATCTCCCGGGCCCTCTTCAGATTCTCGTCGGTGGCGTCGAGCGTCTTCTCCAGCGTCGCTGTGTCACCCGCGACACCGCCGTGCAACGTCACCGCGACGACGGCGCCCGAGTCCATGTCGACGGCGTGCTCTTGTTTGTGCCCAAGGCGGGTGCTGCCGTCCTTCATCTTCGTGATCTGAGCGTCGGGGTCGTGTGGATTTACCCACTCATCGTTCGAGCCCTTCTTTTTCCGCTTGCGGTCGATGCGAGCCAGATCCTCCCGCGTCGGTGTCGGGATGCCGGACGCCTTCGCCAGGTCGGTCAGGTACTCGGCGTAGCCACGGAAGTCGTCGCGTCGAACGATCGACCGCAACGCCGCGTTGGCTTCCAGTG
Organism: uncultured Myxococcales bacterium; assembly: GCA_937889515.1. Lineage (GTDB taxonomy): Bacteria > Myxococcota_A > Polyangia > Fen-1088 > Fen-1088 > JADGRB01. Next base: position 18,272 of record CALAOV010000126.1, read on the forward strand.
TCGTCCCGTCGACGCCGATCGTCTTGCCCTTGAGCAGATCCTCCTTGCTCAGAAGGCCGAGCACCCACGTGAACACCTCCTGGTGCGTCTCGTTGTCGATCAGGCGCCGCGTCCGCGAGATCGTCGAGTGATCCGGCGGAGCCTTACCGGTCGGCAGCCCCAGAAAGTCCCGAAGGCTCAGGGAGTCGGCGAGCCGCCAGGCAATTCCTCGCTCGCTGTCGATCCCCTCGAAGTAACCCACGAGCAACGACCGGAAGTAGTTGCCCGGCGCCAATCCCGGTCGCCCCGTCACCGGGTGGTAGAAGTGCGCGCACAGCTTCTCGACGTAACTGTCGAAACCGCGCTCGCGCAGAATCGCGTCGAGAGCCCGGTAGAACGGGTGGCCGGCCGATCGCATCTGGTGGTACGCGACAAACAGCCCGTCCTGCGTGTCGCCCTTCTTCCCCATCGCCATGCATCCGATGTCGCACGGCCAGGATCGGCGTGTCGATCTTTTTCGGCTGCTCAGCTCGTTGGGCGCCGACTCCACCGTAGGCTGACGGATCATTCCAGCTCGGCGCGGAGCATCTCCTTCGTGCCTTCGGGTCCGGTGATACGCATCCAAAACTCGCCTTCAGGTCGCCACTCCATCGCGAACGTCAGGAACGGGCAACACCGGCGCTCGCCGAGGATCCAATGCGCGCACGCTAACAGATTCTCGTCGCCGCCGGGTAGCCGCAGTTCCCAGCCGTCATCCAGCTCACGACGTTCCGTGGCCAATAAAAGAAGCCGCCGTCCGTCTGCCATGTGCGCTGCGAACGCCTCCGAGGAACCGAAGGCGGTCGAATCGCAAGCGATCGGCAAGGCTCTCATGAATGGATCTTACATCGGTGCGGCACTCCAGCGGGAAGACCTTATCGTCGGATCGGGCACCGTGATGAAACGCCCTCCGGCGTGTCGCGCTTCTTAGCCTGCTCAGCCCGTTGCGCATCGACTTTCACCACGGGCTGCTAGGGCAACGTCTGGGTCCGCACAACGATCTCGCGTTCAGCGGCGGCGCGCAAGCGCCCTCCGCTGCAACGCGGGGTTCGACAGCTGGAGCCTCCTCACGGGCTTTCTCACCGCGGCCCTCGTGCAGATTTCTGGCGCTCTTATTCAACGGCTCGCACCAAGCCATCGTGGGGGACGAGTGGTTCAAGGCCAAGCAGCCGCGGCAGATCGCGGGCAACATATACGCAGAGGATGGCGAGCATTTTCAAGCTGGCATCCACAGCCGCACGGCCACGCTCGCCGCCGGTTGTCTCTGGTGCGAGGAATTCGGGAGACAGTGCGTTCATTGCACCCAGCGTCTCGGTCACACGATCGAACGTCTCGCGTGTCGCGTAGAGATTTGCGTGCACAGCCAGCTCTTGGAATCGAAGGCGTGCTTTGCAAGGTCCTGCAGTACTTCCGGCACTCGGCCGTGCATGTTCGGGTCAGACAGGAAAAGCCGAAATCCCTTATAGCGGTTCGTGACCAACTGAATGGTTTCAGCGAGTTCGTTATACCAGGCGAGTTGCTTCTCGAACGCTCGCTCGACCTTCACCTTCTTGGCGTGCAGGTAAGCAAGGCCCTCCCGATCTTGGAGATCGCCGGTGACCTGACGACCGACGGTGGCGAGGGTCAAAGCCTCGTCAAAGGCGTGCAGATCTCGCTCAAGGCAATCGCCCTCAGCGGCAAGGTGGGAAGCGTCAAGATTGGCGGCCGAGTCGGGACGACGGGTCACAACGTGGTGAGCGTCGAGGTCGAGGACGGAAAGATCGAGATCGCCGGAGGTATCGTCGCCGAAGGGAAGAACTCCGATGGCGTTCACGTCCGTGGCTATATCAAGGGTCTCGACGGGATTAGTGACCGTGCTGTCCACGGACAGGAGATCGTTCGCATCGGCTGGGGATAGGCAGAACAGTGCGACCAGGAAACCTTGATTGCGAAGCATCGGGCCCGCTAGACATGTCTTCCTCTGTACTTCAGTTTGCAAAAATTGTGTTACCTTCCGCCGTGCGCCGCCCACTCACGTCCGCCGTGCGCCGCCCAGTTACGGGTTTCGGGCGCTTATCGCGAAAATTGGGAGATCGACATGAAAATCTTCGGAGCGCGGTTAGTAACGGTGGCGAGCTTCATCGGCGTGGCGGGACTCTTCGTTGACGTCAACTGTGGTGGGAGCGACAATCGGACTGGAACCGCGGGCGCAGGCGGCCATGCCGGCACGACCGGCGCGAGCGGAGGCGCAGGCGCGGGCGGCGCGGCTGGCTCAACC
>CALAOV010000127.1 GCA_937889515.1 uncultured Myxococcales bacterium
GGCACGATCACCACGCTGCCCGCCAGTTCCTCGGGAGACAGGCTGGCGGCGAGCCGGGGGGCCGCCTGCGCCGCCGTGCTCTCGACGCCGGTCACCGCGGCGACGATGCTCACCCGTGGGCCCGGCTTGGCGCCGACCACCACCCAGGCCGGCACCGCCCGCTCGACACGGTCGCGACCGCGGCGGCTGGATGGGGCGAGCGCGATCGCGACGGCGCGCGCTTCGCCCGGCGCGACCGTGACGCCGCCGACCCGGACCCCGCGTGGAGGAAGCTCGCCCGCCATGGTCGGATCTCGGCCTAGTCGCCGGGGAGCTTGGCGATCTCCGCGCGCAGGGCCTGGAGCGCCGGGCGATCGACATCGAGCAGGCGCAGGCCGATCTGCTGATCCTGCTTCGCCGCGACCTTGGCCTTGCAGCGAAGCAGCAATCCCCCCGCGCTGTCGACGATGTCGAGCTGATAGCCGGTGCCGAGCGGAACCTCGGCCAGCGCCGGCAAGAAGCAGCCGGCCACGCCGATATGCAGCAGCGGGTTCTTGGTGAAGTAGTGCTTGGTGGCCGCCGACAGCACGACCCGCAGCGTGCCGTGATCGTACGCGACGCGCCCCGCGGAGACGGCGCCGCTGCGGGTGTCCAGGACGGGCGCTTCGGGTATACCCAGACTGGCGTCAATCAGCTGGGCCACCAGCTCCTGTCCCGATTCGTCGAGCGTGACGAACCGCAGCCCCATCCCGACGATCTCCGGGCTGGCGTGGCGCACGACCGCGGCCGTCCCGCGCAGCGCGAGGAGCCCGTCGTCCAGCTTGAAAGCAAACTCGACGACCGTGCCGACGTCGAGCAGCTCGGGGCTGACGACGAACATCCCCGAGCTGCTGATGTTGACCAGCTCCGCCTCGACGGGCTGCGAGGGGGAAACCCCGGCCCGCACGCAGGGCACGGCGACCGAAATCCGCGCCCGAGGGGCGCGCGCCGAAAACGCCCGCACCTCGTCGGTCGTCAAAACGGAGCGCGTGCCCGTCGCGCGCGGCTTGCCGACGGTCTCGTCGCCCATGGGGCGAGTATAGTCGAAGCGTGGACCGCATCGCGCTGGTCATGCACACGACGAGCTACGGCACCGCCGGGTTCGTGGACGCCTGCCGGCGCGCCGGGGCCGAGGTGACGATCGCCTCCGATCGCTGCCACGTCCTCGACGGCGCCTGGCGCTGGCCGGCCGACTCGCTGGTCATCGACTTCGGGGATCCCGAGGGCGCGGCGGAAATCATCGCCAGCGCGGCGAAAGAACCCGGGGGCGCGCTGGCCGCGGTGCTGCCCGTCGGGGGCGAGCTCCCGGCGCGCGTCGCCTCCCTGGCCGCGGGGCGGCTCGGCCTGCCGGCCAACCCGCCGGGGGCCATGATCGCCGCCGCCAACAAGCTGGAGATGCGCACGCGCCTGGCGGCGGCCGGCGCCAACGGACCCGATCTGCCCGGACTATCCGGACTACCCGAACTATCCGACCTTCGCCAACCGCTGTTTGTCGCGGTAGCTCGCACGGCGGACCCTCGGGAGGTCGCCGAGATGGTGCGCCGACCGGGCGGCGTCGGCTTCCCCTGTGTCGTCAAGCCGCTCATGCTCTCGGGCAGCCGGGGCGTCCTGCGCGCCGACGATCCCGCGACGCTCACCGCGGCGCTCGCGCGGGTCGCGCGCCTGCTCGCCGACCCTGCCGTTCGACACATCGATCCCGTCGCGGCGGATCGAATCCTGATCGAATCCTTCATCCCGGGTCGCGAGGTGGCCGTCGAAGGCCTGCTGACCCGCGGGGTGCTCGAGGTGCTGGCGATCTTCGACAAGCCCGATCCCCTCGACGGTCCCACCTTCGAGGAGACGATCTACCTGACGCCGTCGCGACACCCCGCCGACGACCAGGCGCGGATCGCGCGGGCGCTCGCGGCGGCGACCCGCGCGCTCGGCCTCGAGACCGGCGCCGTTCACGCCGAGCTGCGCCTCGACGGCGGCGCACCGGTCGTCATCGAGGTGGCCGCGCGCCCGATTGGCGGGCTCTGCGCGCGCGCCCTCCGCTTCGACGGTGGTCTGTCGCTCGAAGACGTGGTCGTGCGGCACGCGCTCGGCGGCGACGGGCATCCGATCCGCGAGAGGCGACCGTCGGGCGTCATGATGATCCCCATCCCGGCGCGCGATCCGGCCGTGTTGCGCTCCGTGCGCGGCCTCGAAGAGGCGCGCGGCGTACCCGGAATCGACGACGTAATAATTTCCGTACGTCCGGGTGAAACCGTGGTGCCACTTCCCGACGGAGCGAGCTACCTCGGATTCATCTTCGCGTCCGCCGAGACGCCGGCGGCGGTGGAGACTGCGCTGCGCACCGCAGCGGCGCGGGTTTCATTCGACCTGGCCCCTCTGGTCCCCGTGCTGCGCTGAGAAACCTCTATCTAACTGTCACAATTAGGTATTTTGGCTAACGCCAGCGCCCGCCCCTGGTGGAGGGTGTTTCGCATCACTTTCGGGCACTTTTGGTGATGAGAGGGGGTAAGCTAATACACTAACGACCCGAAAAGCCCTTCTCTCGGGAGGTCCCCCATGCGTCGCTTGCCGAATCCGCTGTTCCTGCTCCTGCTCCTGCTTGGTCCGGTCGGCTGCGCCTTTTCGCCCGGCGAGCCACCGCCGCCGACGGGAGCTGCCGGATCGGGAGACAGCTCGGGAGGGGGCTCCGGGGGCGTCACGGGTCTCACCGGAGGCGCCGGCCAGGGGCTCACCGGCGGCGACGTCGGACCGCCTTCGGGAACTGCTGGGAGCATGAGCTGCGGACAGGCCACGGTTCCGATCATGCCGCTCCCCCCGGACATCCTCATCGTCGAGGATCGCTCGGGGTCGATGGACAACGACCAGAACGACACCGCCTGCCAGAACGGGGGCTGTGGCGCGGCCTCCAAGTGGGCTCTGATAACGGCGGCGATCAATCAGGTCGTCTCCACGACGGATACGACCGTCAACTGGGGTCTCAAGTTCTTCGCCGACGCGGATAACCAGTGTGGCGTCAACGCCAACGTCGCGGTCCCGGTAGCCTCCGGGAGCGGTCCCGCAGTTGCGACCGCCATCACGGGCTCGACCAAGGCCAACGGAGGCGTCAACAACGGAAGTTACACGCCCACCCGGGCGGCCATCAACGCGGCCACGGCCTACATGGGAACGCTGACCGATACCAACCCGAAATACATCTTGCTGGCCACGGATGGCTTGCCGAACTGTCCGGACGGCTGCGGCAACGGTGGAATGAGCTGCACGACCACGCCGAATGCGGCGGAGACGACGGCGGTCGAGACGGCCATCACGGCTGCGCAGACGGCGGGCTACAAGACGTTCGTGGTCGGCATCGCCACCGCAAACGACATGGCCGCGAACGCGGCGCTCAACGGCTTTGCCACCTCGGGTGGCGAGCCGCAAACCGGCGCCGCTACTTCGTATTACTCCGTCAACGACACGGCCACGCTGGTCGCGGCTCTCAACAAGATCGTCGGCATCATCGCCTCGTGCACGATCTCGCTGTCGACCGCCCCGGCTGGCTTCAGCAACGTCGTCATCTCGGCGACCGACGCCAACGGCAACCCGGTCCCGATCCCCATGGACCCCACCAACGGCTGGTCCTACGACGCGAACAAGGCGAACATCATCCTGAACGGAACGGCCTGCACCGACCTGCAGAGCGGCTCCTACTCGGACTTCAAGTTCAACTACGCCTGCGACGGCGTGACCATCTGCATCGACAACTGCAAGTAACCGGCAGTCGCCGAAGCGACCTCACACGGCGCCGAGCTGGCGCCGCGTGGGGGCCGCGCAGCAGAACCAGGGCTCGGTGAGGTGCGGCGGCGCCGGACCGCCGCCGGTCGCGGGCCCGACCTCGAGGTCGACGCCGGCGCCCGCCGCGACCGCCGCCAACGCATGGATGCGCGCGAACGTCTCGGCGGCCGGGGCCTCGACCCGGGTCGCCTCTTCCACCAGCGCCGCCACATCGGCCTCCAGCCCCGCCAGGCGCGGATCGGCGACTGTCCAGAGGGTGGTGAGCCCGGGCGCATCGAGCGGGCCCAGCCGCGACGACAGGTCGGGGAGAGCGAGCAGCAGGGATCCGGGCGGAATGAGCAGTCGGATGGAGAGCTGAACCGGATCGACTTCGTTCTCGAGCGCCTCGGCCCGGATGAAGCGACAGAGCGCCAGGTAATCGTCGAGGGTGGTCCAGGGCGTGAAGGGAACGAAGGTCGGGCGCAGGGAGATGCCGGCGCCCCGAACGATCCTCAGCGCCGGGACGAGATCGGCCGCGCGGTGGCCCTTGGCGAGCGCGGTGAGAACCTCGTCGGAGAGAGATTCGAACGCGCTGACCACGAACACCGCGCCCAGCGCCGCCATTTCGGGGAAAAACTCTCGGTGCGCCAGGATGTGCTCGACCTTGGCCGTGAAGCTGAAGGTCACCTCCGGGTGCGCCGCGTGGAAGGCGCGCGCCACGCGTAGCGCGTGCGTCGGGCCGTTGAGAAAGTCCGGGTCGCCGAAGTCGATGTGGCGCGCCCCGGCCGCCACCTGGAGGGCGACATCCGCCAGCACCGCGTCGACGGGAATGGCGAAGAACCGCCCCTGGTAGACGGGTGGGAGCGGGCAGTGCCGGCAGAGGTGCTTGCAACCCCGGGTCGCCTCGACGTGTCCGGCCACGCGTCGCTCGGCGCCGACCGCCAGGCGGGCGTAGCGATCGAGCGCGGGGAGAGCGTCGCGGGCGGGGGCAATCACCGGAAGCCGGCGCGGCCCGCGCAGCGGCCCCGACGGCCCGGCGGCGCCCGTTTCGAGCGCGGCGCAGAGCGCGACCAGCGTCTCGTCGCAATCCGGACCGAGCACGGTGTCGGCGCGCTCCCGCAAGAGCGCCTGGTTGAGCACGGCGTAAAGACCGAAGAAGCAGAGGTGTGCCCCCGGATTCTCGCGGCGAATGCGCTCGGCGACCTTGAGACCAAGGGTGAGCGCGGTGTGCATCGGCACCGACAGCGCCACCAGCCGGGCGGCGTTGAGCCGCGCGCGCGCCCGATCGTCGAGCGGTTCGACCGCCAGGTCCAGGCAGGTGGGATCGAAGCCGGCCCGACGGAGAAACGCCACCACCGTCGCGACGCCCGCCGGCTGGTGGCCGGGCTCATAGCAGGAGACCAGTACGATGTCGCCGCGTCCGCGCATGCCGATCTGGTTTTGTCCGTCCCGCCCTCGGTGCTGCCGGCCCGCGTCCCGAGGCCCTACTTGGCCTGGGGGGCCACGAAGTCGGGGGGGACCTCGGCGCCTTCGCCGAAGAAATATTTCTCCGCCTGATCGTGCAGCAGCTTCTGGCCGCTCGCCGAGGTGAGATCGAGGCGGTACTCGTTCACGATCATCTTCGAGAATTCGAGCCACATCTTCCAACCATCGAGCGACACGTTGTCGTAGATGCGCTGTCCGAGCTCGTTGCTGAAGGGCTTGTAGGGAATGCCCGGCAGCTCCTTGCCCAGCTTCGCGCACTTGACCATTCTCGGCATCGACCAAGGATATGGCATGTTTCGAGCGCCAGGGGAAAGGCGAAAGGGAAAGGCGAAGGGGAAAACCGATGGCTGAGAAGGCGAAAGCGAAAAAAAGCACACGAAAACCGAGCGGCACGCCGCGGCGGCGCCGGGGCGTCAAGCTGCGCCCGACCGAGCTCGGCGCCTCGGAGCTGGCGATCGACGCGCCACCGGCCGAGCTAACGGCGCTGGCCGACGCGGTCCGCGGCGACGGCGGCGCCGTGCTGGCGATCTACCGCGAGCCGCTGGGCGGCCACGCGCTGCTGTTCGCGGCGCTCCCGGTCGCTCAGGTCGCGCCGACGCCTTTTCAGCGCGACATCTCCGACGCGCACGTCCGGCGCCTCACCCAGGCGATGGACAAGACCAAGCGCTTCCTCGACCCGATCATCGTGGTGCGCGAGGCGTCGGAGGGTGCCAGCTACTGGACGCCGAACGGCTACCACCGGCTCACCGCGCTCAAGGAGCTGGGCGCCAAGACCGTGCTGGCGCTGGTCGTCCCCGAGCGCGCGGTCGCGTACCAGATCCTCGCGCTCAACATCGAAAAGGCCCACAACCTCCGCGAGCGCGCCATCGGCGTGCGGCGCATGTACGAGGATCTGGTGGGGAGCAGGACGATCGCGTCGGGGGAGGGACGGCTTCGCCGGCCCGAGCCCATCGCGGGGGGCGCGGGACCCTCTCAGGGTCCCGAACTAAGCGAGGAGGGGTACGCGCTGGAGTTCGAGGAGCCGGCGCTGGCGACGCTGGGCTTTGCCTATCAAGAGCGGGGCCGGATCTCGGGTGGCGCCTACCACGCGGTGCTCCGCAAAGCCGACCGCTGGCTGCCGGGGGGCCTGACGGACGCCCTGCCCCAGCGCCGCGCGCGCGCCGCTCTTCTGCTCGAGTACGACGACGCGGTGACGGCGGCGATCGCGGCGCTCAAGGCCCGCGGCTTCAATAGCCCCTACCTCCGCAGCTTCGTGGTCGCGCGCACCAACCCGCTGCGGTTCATCAAGGGCGAGCCGCCACCGCTCGAGGAGCTGCTGCCGTCGATGGCCAAGCGGGCGCGCGGGATCGACTCGAGCAAGATCAAGAGCGAGGACCTGGCGCGCGCGGGCGGCGCGCCCGAGGCGTCGGAATGAATTCGGCGGCGCCGCGCGCCGTGATCTTCGATCTCGACGGGACGCTGGCCGAATCGCGGCTCGACTTCGACGCCATCCGAACGGAGATCGGCCTTGCCCCCGGGTTGCCGATCCTCGAGCAGCTCGCCGACGCCGGCCCGGCCGAGCGGGCGCGCGCCGAGGTCATCATGCGGCGGCACGAGCGGAAGGCGATCGCCGACGCCACCTTGACCGACGGCTGCGCCGATCTGCTGGGTCACCTGGCGGCGCGGAAGATCCCGATCGGCATCCTGACCCGCAACATCCGCGAGGTGGTCGAGACCTTCGCGCGCACCTTCGCCTTTCGGTTTGCCGCCATCTACACCCGCGAAGACGGGCCGCACAAACCGGCGCCCGATGGCGTGCTGGCGCTCTGCGCGCAGCTGAGCGCCCGTCCCCAGGAGACCTTGACCGTCGGCGACTACAAGTTCGACGTCGAAGCGGGCCGCCGCGCCGGCTGCCGAACCGTGCTCCTCCGCGCCGAGCCGCTGACCGCCGCCGAGCACGCCGAATGGGGCTCGCCCGACCTGGTCGTCAGCTCCTTGCGTGAGCTGTTGCCGCTGTTTCGGTAGTCGCCCGAAGGCTACTTCGGCGCGAGGGCCGCCAGCAACTTGGGCAGCGCGTTCGCGAACTGTCCCTTGGCCATGACCTCGGCGCAGCCTTTGGCCCGGGCCGCGTCCATGACGTCGGTCCGCTCGTGATCGATGAAACCGACCGTGCGCGCGGTGCTCCCTGCCTCGGCGGCCAGCGCGTCAAGCGCCGCGAGAGCGATGGGCAGCCGCAAGTCGACGATGGCCAGCTTGGCCTCGCGCGCGGCTGCCGCGAAGGCTGCCGGCTCGCGCGCCCCCTGCACGCTCACACCGGTCGTCTTGGCCACCTCCCGCACCTTCGACGAGAACAGCATGTCGTGGATCAGGTAGACGACGTCGGCCATGGTGAAAAGTAATGGCCCCGAGCACCCGGTTGGCTGGTTACCGTTGCTCCCTTCCGGGCCTGGCGGGTTTCGCCGGCGTTCCGTCGCCCGGGACCGCGTCTTATCTGTCATAGAACGGCGCCGAGATCCAGCGTGGCCGAGCCGTGGTAAGAACGCGGCATGCCCGCAGACACCGAAAGAAAGCTCAAGATCGGGGCGAAGTCGCCCGCCTTTTCGCTGCCGGATCAGGACGAAAAAACCGTCAAGCTCTCGGACTACAGCGGGAGCTGGCTGGTGCTCTATTTCTACCCAAACGACGACACGCCCGGCTGCACCATCGAGGCCTGCGACTTCACGAACGGCCTCAAGGCCTTCGAAAAGCTCGACGCCGTGGTGGTCGGCTGCAGCCCCAACACGCCCGAGAGCCACCGCAAGTTCATCGCCAAGTACAAGCTCAAGGTTCGCCTCCTCAGCGATCCCGACCACAAGATGATGGAGGCCTACGGCGCGTGGGGCGAGAAGGTCCTCTACGGCCGCAAGTCGATGGGCGTGATCCGCTCGACCGTCATCGTCTCCCCCGACGGCAAGGTCGCCCACCACTGGGCCAAGGTCAAAGCCGCCGGCCACGCGGATTTCGTCCAAGCCAAGCTCAAAGAGCTCCGCGCGGCCTGACCGCCGCTCAGCGCAACGGGCTCACCCAACGGAGCTGCGGAAAACGGCCGAAGTCCAGGTCGTTGGTGTGAATCTCGGCTTGATATTCGATGGCCAGGGCGGCCAGCTGCACGTCGGTAGTCAGATTCCCGGCTGTCCCGAGTTGCTTTAGAAGCCGAAACGCGATCTCGAGATGGCGCGGGCCCGGTGGCAAGAAG
>CALAOV010000128.1 GCA_937889515.1 uncultured Myxococcales bacterium
AAACCGGCGACGAGGCGCGCTTCGCACCGGGCGGCGGGAAGGCCGATCCGGCGGTCCTGTCGGCGGCCCTGGCCCGCGCGGACGAGCTCCTCGACGCCATCGAGAAAGCGCCGTTCGCCGGCGGGGGAAGCGGATCGTGAGCGCGGTGGGGAGGTCGGGGAGGGGGCGAGGCTTGCGGGCAGCCATGGTCGCCCTGGCGTTCGCCGCCGTCTCGCTGCTGGTGGTGGTGGCCGCGCGGGCCGATCGCCGCGAGGAGGCCTGGCACCGTGGCAACGAGGCCTATCTGCGCGGCGACACGCCGGGCGCGGTGGCCGCCTACGAGGAGCTCGTGAGCCAGGGCGTCGTTTCGCCGGATCTCTTCTTCAATCTGGGCGACGCCTATTTTCGCAAGGGGGCGCTGGGCCCGGCGATCTGGGCCTTCGAGCGTGCCGCCGCGCTCGATCCCGGCGACGAAGATGCCCGCTACAACCTCGACCAGGCCCGCAAGCTGGTGGCGCGTCGCGCCCACGACCGGATCGAAGGCGAGGATCGCGATCCGCTCTGGATCCGCGCGGTGACCGCGCTGGGACCTTCCGTCGAGACCTGGGCCTTCGTGGGTCTCTACCTGGGCTTCTTCGTCTTGGTCGTGATCCGGCGTGGCGCGCGCGGGGATCTCCGCCCCGCGCTCTCGGCGGGCGCCGCGGTCCTGGGCGCCGCGGCGCTGCTCTGCGGCGCGCTGCTCTTCGGACGCCTGCGGCTCGAGCGCCTGCCCTTCGGCGTGGTGCTCCCCGATGTCGTCGCGGTCAAGGAGGGGGCGGATCCCAACTACCGCACCGGCTTCGAGATCCACGCCGGTCTGCGGGTGCGCCTCATCGAACACGACCAGGATTGGGTCCGGGTCCGGCTCGGCAACGGTCTCGAGGGATGGGTCCACGCCGACGCGATAGGAACGCTATAATCGCCGCCGACATGGCCGAGCCTCATTTCGAAAGACACGTCTTCATCTGCGTCAACCGCCGCGAGCCCGGCAACCCCAAGGGCTCCTGCGCGGAAAAGGGCAGCGAGGCCGTGCGCGACGAATTCAAGCGTCTGCTGCACGAGCGCGGCATCAAGGGGCGCATCCGGGCCAACGCCGCGGGCTGCCTCGACCAGTGCCCGCGCGGCGCCGCGGTGGTGATCTACCCCGAACAAGTTTGGTACGGTGGCGTCACGGTGGGCGACGTCTCCGAGATCGTCGAGCGCCACATCTTCGGCGGCGTTCCGGTCGAGCGCCTGCGGATGAAGTGACGAGATTGGTCGCGAAGCCCGCCCCTGCGCCGTCGGCCGCCGTGCCCGCACCCGTGCCCCAGCAGTGGACCGTCCTCGACGTCATCCGCTGGACGGCCGCGCGCTTCTCCGAGCGCGGCCTGCCCACGCCCCGGCTCGACGCGGAGCTGATCGTCGCGCACGTGCTGGCGCTGCCGCGGGTTCAGCTCTACGTCCAGTTCGACCGGCCGCTGTCGGCCACCGAGCTGCCGGACATCCGGGCGCTCATCAAGCGACGGCAGGCCGGTGAGTCGGTCGCCTATCTGGTCGGCAAGAAGGAGTTCTGGGGACTCGACTTCGCGGTCGACGCGCGGGTGCTGGTCCCGCGCCCCGATACCGAGACCCTGGTCGAGGAGGCGCGCGCGCGGCTGGACGGCGCCGAGGCGCCGCGCATCGCCGACGTCGGCACCGGCTCCGGCGCGCTGGCGGTGACGCTGGCCAAGCTCCGGCCCGACGCCGCGGTGTTCGCCAGCGATATCTCTGCCGCCGCGCTGGAGGTCGCGCGCGGCAACGCGGAACGGCACGGCGTCGCGGTGACGTTTCTCGAGGGCGATCTGGCGGCGCCGCTGGAGGGGCAGGCGCCGTTTTCGCTGATCGTCGCCAACCTCCCGTACGTTCCCTCGGCGGATCTGGCGGCGTTGCCGCCGGAGGTGCGGGCCGAGCCGGTCCTGGCGCTCGACGGCGGCGCCGACGGTCTCGATCTGGCGCGCCGGCTGGTCGACGCGGCGCCCGCGCTGCTGGCGCCGGGCGGGACGCTGGCGCTCGAGATCGGCGCCGGCCAGGCGGGGGCCACGGCCGCGTTGTTGACCGCCGCGGGCTTCGTCGAGGTCCACGTCCGGCCGGATCTGGCCGGCATCGAGCGCGTCGTGGCGGGGCGAAAGCCATGAGTGGCGCGGAAGTCGCCGCCGCCGAAGCGCAGCCGGGCGAGGCCGCGGTGGTCGCCGGTCGCGGCGCCATCTTCATCGGCTTCGCGAAGCTCTACTTCATGGTGAGCGGCTTTCTGCAGCAGGTGCTGCTCACCCGCCTGGTCGGCCTGGCCGAGTTCGGCGCCTTCGCGGTGGTGAACAACGTCGTGTCGATCGTGAACAACACGGTCGTGCAGGCGACCATCCAGGCGGTCTCCAAGTTCACCGCCGAGGACGACGCCCGTGCGGGGGCCGTGCAGCGGGCGGGGCTCCGGATGCAGGTGGTGCTGGGCGGGACGCTGGCGCTGGCGCTCTTCCTGGGCGCGCCGCTCATTGCCTCGTTCGAAGAGGCGCCCCGCTACACCGCCTACTTTCGCATCGCGGCCGTCATTCCCTTCTTCTACGCGCTCTACGCGGTCTTCGTCGGATCGGCCAACGGCCTGCGCCGCTTCCGAACGCAGGCCAGCTTCGACGTCGGGTTCTCGACGGCCAAAACCATCTTGCTGCTCGGCCTGGCCTTCCTGTGGAAGGTGACCGGCGCGTTCGTGGGGTTTGCCGCCGCCGCCGCGTTCATCCTGATCGTCGCCTCGCGGGTGATGCGGCTGGCGATCCCGGCCGGCGAGAAATTCTCGACCCGCCGTCTGGCCGGCTACATGAGCGCCGTGGTGACCTACGGGCTCCTGCTCAACCTGGCGCTCAACTACGATCTGCCGCTTCTGCACCATTTTGCGGGCAAGGGCGCCGACGCCGCGGCCGCCGCCACCGTGGCCGGTCACTACCAGGCGCTGCGAACCCTGGCGCTCCTGCCCTATCAAGCGCTCATCGTGGTGACCTTCGTGATCTTCCCGCTGGTCTCCCGCGCGACCTTCGTCGACGACCAGGAGGCGACGCGCGTCTACGTCGCCCAGACCCTGCGCTACGCGCTGATCCTGGCGGCGGCGATGGGCGTGGTCCTGGCCGCCCGGCCGGCCGCGCTGCTCGGGGTGCTGTACAAGCCTGAGTACGGCGCCGGCGCGCCGGCGTTGCCGATCCTGGTCGCGGGCGAGTGCTGCCTGGCGCTGCTGGGGGTCGCCTGCGCCATCTTGAACGCGGCCGGCCGCACCCGGGCCACGCTCTCCCTCATGGCCCTCACGGTGGGGGTAGGTGCGGCGGCGGCGGCGGTGCTGGTGCCGCGCGCCGCCGTGGGGACGCCGATGTTGATGGCAGCCGCCACCGCGACGGCGCTGGGCATGGCGGTGGGATTCGTGGCTGCCGTCGTCTACGTCCGCGCGCGCCTGGGCGGGACGCCGCCCGTCGCGACGGTCCTGCGGGTCGTTCTGGCGATGGCGGCCGCCACCGCCGCGGCCCACTTCGTCCCCGGGCACGGCAAGATCCTGGGCCTGGCCGCCACCGCGATCGCGGCCATCGTCTACGCCGTCGTGCTGCTGGTCAGCGGCGAGATCGGTCCCGAAGATCGCGCGAAATTCGCCCGCGTCCTCCGCCGGAAGTAACCCGTTAATCGCGTCGGCGGAGGGACGGCTTTGCCGGCCCGAGCTCATCGCGGGGGGCGCGGGACCCTCTCAGGGTCCCGATCTAGATCAATGCGGGGCCAGGAGGCCGCCGGGCACGTTTCGCTTGGCGATGACGGTGGCGGCGGCGGCGCCCAGCAGCACCACGCCGATCGCGACGCCGATGAGAAAGCTGCGGCCCGCGTGCCGGGGTGCCTGGACCGTTCGCGCCGCCGCCGCCGAGCGGGGCTGCGCGCCGACTTGCGGTCCGGGTGTCGGCTCGAGGACGCTGGCCAGGGTTTCAGGCCCGGGCGTCGAGTCCAGGGGGACCGCGGGCGACGGCCGGGGCGCCTGGTTTTCGCCGGTCGGCACGCGGATGCGCTCGGCCTTGCGGGGGGCCGGCCCGGCGGAAGCGGTCGGTGCCGCCGCGTCTCGTGAGGTGCGGCGGCCTTCCAGCGCTTTGGCCTCGGCGGCCTCCATCGGCGGCGACGTGAGCCGCTCGTCGGCCCAGCCGCGGGGATCGACGAAATCGCCATCGTTGACCGATGGGGAGGGGCCGGAGTGTGCCGAGAGATCGTCGGCCAGGAGCGGCTGGGCGCCCGGATCCTCGAAGTCGACCGAGGTGAACTTCACGATCTCGTCCTGGAGCAGGTGATCGATGATGCTGTTGGGCTTGACGGGCTTGGCCTCGCCCGACTGCATGCGCTTGTCTTCCAGGCACTGGCGCACCAGCTCGGCGATGTCGCGCGAGATCACCTTGAGGCCGCGCGAATAGCTGTACTGCGCCAGCGCGTCCTGAAGGTCCGTCGCGCTCTGGAAACGGTCCTCCTTGCGCTTCGACAGGGCCTTGCGAACCACGTCTTCCAGCTCGGGCTCGATCTGCGGGTTCTGCGGCCGCAGCGGCGGGATCTTCGCGTTGCGCACCAGCTCGACCGTCTGGTAGTCGGTCTCGCCGTAGAAGAGACGTTTCCCGGTGAGCATCTCGTACAGCAGGATGCCGACCGCGAAGATGTCGGCCTTGGAATCCACCTCCTCGCCGCGCGCGGCCTCCGGCGAGAGGTAGCTCATTTTCCCTTTGACCACGCCCGGGTCGGTCACCTCGACCTGGCTGGTCGCCTTGGCGAGGCCGAAGTCGACGACCTTGACCTCACCCTGCTTCGACATCAGCACGTTGGGCGGCGAGACGTCCCGGTGAACGATCCCCAGCGGCGCGTCGTTGTCCTGATTGGCCAGCTCGTGCGCGTAGGAGAGCCCCTTGCAGATCTCCATGATCACGTAGAGGGAGTGCGCGACCGGGATGCGCTTGTTGATCCGCCGCCGCCAGTCGAGCAGCGCCTTTAGGTCGATGCCGTCGACGTACTCCATGACGATGAAGTACGTGTCCTCGGAGTGGCCGATGTCGAACACCTGCACGATGTTCGCGTGCTGCAGCGAGAGCGACAGCCGCGCCTCGTCCAGGAACATGGCGACGAACTTCTTGTTCTTGGTCAGCGCCGGGAGAATCCGCTTGATGGCGATGTTCTTCTTGAACCCGCGCATCGACTCGGCCACGCCGCGGAAGACCTCGGCCATACCACCGGCGGCGACCCGCTCGGTGATGCGATATCGGTTATCGGCCATCGTCTGCCATCCGCACCAGCAACGACGCTATAACGAAAGGAGCGTAGCGGCAATTACATGCCGCGGAGGCCCAGATGCTCACTCCTCGGCGGGGAGCTTGGCTTCGCTTTCGCTACCCTCGTTGAGATCGCCGAACCCTCCCGCCCGTCCCGCCTGTTCGGTGGCCTGTTCCTCACGCTCGCTCTGTTCCTTGCAGTCGATGCAGAGCGTCGTCACGGGACGCGCCACCAGCCGCCGGAAGGAGATCGTTTCTCCGCAGTCCTCGCAGACGTCGATCTCGTCGGCATCCAGGCGGACCAGCTGTTTGTTGATTTTCCCGAGCAGGAACTTCTCCCGATCGTGCAGCCGCATCTCGGTCGAGAAGATCTCCTCCTCCATCGATTCGTCGATCGAATCGCGCCCGATGTTGCGCTCGTGGTTCATCGAATAAGACAGCGCGTTCTCGCTCTTCTTGACGAGTCGCTTCTGCTCGTCCCCGAGCACGGCGCGGATTTGGGCTTTTTCTTTCGGGCTCAGCATGTTCGGTCGACCTCGGATGTGGAAAAGAATTCTAACGTCGGATCGGCGCCGGTAAAGGGGGTCGGTCGTACTTCGACCCGCCCGGCACTAAACTTGAGAAGGGGAGCTACGACGCTTTCTTCTCGCGGACCAGCTGCGGCCGGCTGCGCGACACGACCACATCGCGGGTGACCACGCACTCGCTGACCCCCGTCAAGGAGGGGATCTCGTACATCACGTCGAGCATGACCTCCTCCAGTATGGCGCGCAGTCCGCGGGCTCCCGACTTGCGGCGGGTCGCCTCCTCCGCCACCCCCTGCAGCGCATCCTCGGTGAAGCGCAGCTTGACCCCTTCCATGTCGAACAGGCGCTCGTACTGCTTGGCCAGCGCGTTCTTGGGCTTCCAGAGGATCTCGACCAGCATGTCGACGTCCAGATCGTCGGCCGCGACGATGATCGGCAGCCGTCCCATGAACTCCGGGATCATGCCGAACTTGATGAGGTCCTCGGTGCGCGTCATGGCGCGAAGGGCGTTCTTCGACTCTTCCCCCTTGCCGATGTGCGCGCCGAACCCCAGGCCACGCTCGCCTACGCGCCGGCGGACGATCTCCTCGACGCCGTTGAAGGCGCCGGTGCAGACGAAGAGGATGTCGGTCGTGTCGACCTGGATCAGCTCCTGCTGGGGCCGGTTGCGGGCGCCATCGGGCGTGATCGAGGCCTGCTTACCTTCCAGGATCTTGAGGAGCGCCTGCTGGACGCCCTCGCCCGAAACGTCGCGGGTCACCGAAGGCCCGCCGCCCTTGCGCGCGATCTTGTCGATCTCGTCGATGCAGACGATGCCGCGGCTGGCCTTGTCGGGATCGTTCCCCGCGTTCCGGTAGAGCGACTTGATGACGCTGTCGACGTCCTCGCCGACGTAGCCGGCCTCGGTCAGCGTGGTGGCGTCGGCCATCGCGAAGGGGACGTCCAGCTTCTTGGCCAGCGTCTGGACCAGCAGGGTCTTGCCGCAGCCGGTGGGGCCGAGCAGCAGGATGTTCCCTTTTTGAATCTCGACCTCGCCCGCCTTGCCGTGCTGGCCGATCCGCTTGTAGTGGTTGTGCACGGCCACCGAGAGCGCCTTCTTGGCACGGTCCTGGCCGATCACGTACTTGTTGAGCTCGTCGTAGATCTCGCGGGGCCGGGGATGCTTGGGGCGCTCGGCCGCTTCTTCCTTGGCGATGATGTCGTTGCACAGCGCGACGCACTCGTCGCAGATGAAGACACGCGGACCCGAGATCAGCTTGCGCACCTCACGGCGTCGCTTCCCACAGAAGGAGCAGTGGAAGTCGTCCATTACTCAAGAGTATTGCACCAGGTCCGCGCGACGCCAAGCCTTCGCCGCAAGATGATGACCGTGGTGTGCCGGCCGCTATTTCGAAACCAACCCTTGATATTTCGTCCGCCGTCTCTTCGCCGCCGCAGTTGCCGATGGGGACGGCGCCAGATACTGTAGCCGCGCATGCGCGCCCTGGTTGTCACCTCCAATCCCGCCACGGCGACTTCGGAGCCGGATTCGCCGGCCGCGGCGCTCAACGACCTCGGCTGCGAGATCGTCGCGGTCGGCTACGACGTCGATCAGCTTCCCGAGGATATCGAGCTTTCGCGCCCCTCGGTGGTGGTGGTGGACGCCGGCGCGCATCTCGAGGTGGGGCGGGCCGCCATCCGCCGGGTCCGCGAGGTCGGCTCGCTGGCCGACGTGCCGGTCTTGTTGTGTGTCGAGGTCTCGCGGCTGGCCGGTCTCGACCCGGAGGCGGGCGCCGACGACTTCGTGCTGTCGCCGGTGGTCGGACCGGAGCTCTACGCCCGCATCCGCCAGCTCGACTGGCGCATGTCCTCGTTCCGGGCCGCGGGGCGCATCAAGATCGGCGATCTGGTCATCGACGCGGTGGCGGTCGAGGCGGCCTACCGCGGGCGGGCGCTCAAGCTGCCACGCCAGGAATTCCAGCTCCTCAAGTTCCTGGCCGAACGCCCGGGCCGGGTGTTCTCCCGCGAGCAGCTCCTGTCGCGGGTCTGGGGCTACCGCTACGCCGGCGGGACCCGCACCGTCGACATCCACGTCCGCCGGCTGCGCGCCAAGCTCGGACCCGGCAGCGCCATGATCGAGACGGTTCGTCACGTGGGCTACAAACTTCGCGCGCCGGCCGGAGCGGCCTAGCGCCTTCGAGCGACTTGCCAGCAGGCAAGGAATGCGGTAGTCCGCCACCCCAAGGAGACGCCCGCCCATGGCGGAGATGAATCTGATCCAAGCCGTGAACGACGCCCTGCGCGTCGAGATGCGTCGCGATCCCCGCGTGGTCGTGCTGGGCGAGGACGTGGGCCGCTTCGGCGGCGTCTTCCAGGTCACCGTCGGCCTGCGAGAGGAATTCGGCGCCGACCGCTGCATCGACACGCCCCTGGCCGAATCGGGGATCGTGGGGGCGGCCATCGGGATGGCGCTCTACGGGCTGCGTCCGGTCGCCGAGATCCAGTTCGGCGACTACATCTATCCCGCCTACGACCAGATCGTGAACGAGCTGGCCAAGATCCGCTACCGCTCGGGCGGCGAGTATGCCGCGCCGGTCGTGATCCGGACGCCCATCGGCGGTGGCATCAAGGGCGGCCACTACCATTCGCAGTCGCCCGAGGCGCTGTTCACCCATATTCCGGGGTTGACCGTGGTCTGCCCGTCGAACCCGATCGACGCCAAGGGGCTGCTCGCCAGCGCCATCCGGGGCGAAGATCCGGTCATCTTCATGGAGCCCAAGCGCTACTACCACAAGTCGCGCGCCGACGTGCCCGAGGGGGAGTACACCATCCCCATCGGGGAGGCGAAGGTGGTGCGCTCGGGAAGCCAGGTCACCATCCTCACCTGGAGCGCGATGGTGCACACGGCGCTCGAGGCGGCCCAGAAGGGAGAGGCCGAAGGGCTCGACCTGGAGGTGGTCGATCTGCGCACGCTGGTGCCCTTCGATGAGGCGGCCATCCTCGCGTCGGTGAAGAAGACGGGCCGGGTCGTGATCGTTCACGAGGCGCCGCGCACCTCCGGGTTCGGCGCCGAGCTGGCGGCCACCATCGCCGAGAAGGCCATCTTGCACCTCGAGGCGCCAATCCTGCGGGTCACGGGGTTCGACACCCCGTTTCCCTATACGCTGGAGCACGAGTACCTGCCCGACGCGGACCGCATCCTGGACGCGGTCGGGCGCGTGCTTTCCTTCTAGGAAGCGGAGGCGACGCCATGATCTACGAATTCCGGCTGCCCGACATCGGCGAAGGCCTGGTCGAGGGGGAGGTCGTCCGTTGGCTGGTCAAGGAGGGCGATCTCCTGGAGAACGATCAGCCGATGGTCGAGATCATGACCGACAAGGCCACCGTCGAGATCTCGGCGCCGCGCGGCGGACGGGTCGCGCGCCGGCTCTACGCCGAGGGGCAGAGCTGTCCCGTCGGCAAGGTCCTGATTGAGATCGAGATGGACACGGGACCCTCGGAGGGTCCCGTACCCCCCGCGAAGGGTCCCGCCGGGCAGAGCCCGTCGGACCCCACGCGATCGGACGCTCTGCCCGCCAAAGCCGCGGCTGGTGGGAGTGGGGACGGGACGCCCGGAACGGGCGTGCTGGCGACGCCGGCCACGCGAAAGCTGGCGCGCGACGCGGGCGTCGACATCCGGGCGGTGAGCGGGACGGGCCCCGCCGGACGCGTCACCTCCAACGACGTCGAGCTGGCGACCCGGGGCGCCTCAGGTGCCGCGAAGGGTCCCGCGCCGGGAGCCCGCACGATCGCAGAACCGGGCGACGTTCGGGTTCCATTCCGCGGGCTGCGCAAGAAGATCGCGGAGAACATGGTGCGCTCGAAGCATACGGCCGCGCACTTCACCTACGTCGAGGAGATCGACTGCACCGAGTTGGTGCTCCTGCGGGCGCGCGTCAACCAGCGACTGGCCGGCGGGGGGACGGGGATCAAGCTTTCGTTTCTGCCCTTCATCGTCAAGGCGACGGTCGCGGCGCTGGAGAAGTTCCCCCAGCTGAACGCCACCCTCGACGAAGCGGCGGGCGAGATCGTGCAGCGCAAGCAGATCCACATCGGCCTCGCCACCGCGACGGAGGCCGGGCTGCTGGTGCCGGTCGTGCGCGACGCCAACCCGCTGTCGGTCGTGGAGCTGGCCGCCGAGATCGAGCGGTTGGCCGCCGTCACCCGCACGGGCAAGGCCGCGCGTGAGGATCTCTCGGGCTCGACCTTCACGATCACCAGCCTGGGGGCGCTGGGCGGCGTGCTGGCGTCGCCGATCATCAACTACCCGGAGGTGGCGATCCTGGGTGTTCACAAGATCAGCCGCCGCCCGGCGGTGATCGGCGACAAGATCGAGATTCGAGACCTCATGAATCTCTCGATCTCCGTGGATCACCGGGTGGTCGACGGCTACGACGCCGCGCGCTTCGTCGCCGAGATCAAGGCGACGCTCGAGTCGCCCGACCGTCTCGGCGTGTCGTAGGTCGGATGTAGGTCGATGGCAAAAGCCGGTCCAGCGAAGACGCCCAGCCTGCGGGCGGGAATGGGTGACCTCGATACGCCCAGCGTCGAGGTCTGGACCGACGACGACTACCGGCGTGCGACCGAGCTTCAGGCCATTCTCTCGCCGCCCGGCGGGGGAGCGGCGCATCGCCCGGCGGTTCCGGTCGCCGCTCCCGCCGTGTGGCGCGGCGCCTATCGCGCGATGCTGTGTCTCCGGGCGGTCGATCAGGCGGCGCGCGATCAGGTCGCCAAGGGCCGCATCGGCTCCTACGCCGAGACGCGCGGGTACGAGGCGGCGATCGTCGGCCTGGTGGCGGCGCTCGGTCCCGACGATGTCATCGTGCCGGGCCGGCGCGAGGCCGGCGTGGCCCTCTACCGCGGGTTGCCGCTGCGGGCCTGGGTCGCCCAGCTCTTCGGTAACGCCAACGATCTGGCGCGCGGACGCCAGCTCCCGGGTTCGCCGGCGGTTCCGCGGGCGCTCAACGTCGTTCCGGGGTCTCCCCACGCCGGGACGCAGCTTCCGCATGCCACCGGGATGGCCTGGGCGGCGAAGATCCAGCGAAAGCCGACGGTGGTGCTGGCCACGCTCGACGCCGCGGCGACCACCGCCGAAGACTTCCACGCCGGCCTCAATTTCGCGGGCGTCTTTCGGGTGCCGGCGGTCTTCGTCTGCATGGGCGACATGAACCGCGAGGCGCCCGTCACCCGATCGGAAACGCTGGCGGTCAAGGCGCTGGCCTACGGTCTCGCCGGCGTGCGCGTCGACGGGCGCGATCTTCTGGCGGTCTACGCCGCGGTCCACGCCGCCGCCGAGCGCGCCAGGCGCGGCGAGGGGGGGACGCTCGTCGAGGCGGTCCTGGCCGAGGGGGAGCCGTTCGAGCGCCTGCGGGCATGGCTCTCCTCGGAGAAGATCCTCGACGCCGGTGCCGAGGCCGCCATGCGGGCCGAGGTCGAGGGCGAGGTCCGGGCGGCCGTCGCCGCCGAGGAGCCGGTGGGGCCACCGCCGGCCCGCGCGATCATCGAGAACGTGCTGGCGCGACCGTCGCGGGCGCTCGAGGAGCAGCTGGACGAGCTCGATCGGGTGCGCGACAAGACCGTCCGGCCCTAGCGGCGGCGCCGGTTGCCGACGACCGTCCAACCGGGGTAAGCCTGCCGCATGGCGGACCAGAAGATTCGCGTCGAGGCGCTGGTGATCGGCGCCGGCCCGGGCGGCTACGTCGCGGGCATCCGGCTGGGGCAGCTCAAGAAGAAGGCTCTGGTCGTCGAGCGGGACAAGCCCGGCGGCATCTGCCTCAACGTCGGCTGCATCCCGTCGAAGGCGCTCATCAACGCCGCCAAGATCTACGACAAGGTTCGCCACGGCGCGGAGATCGGCATCCTGTCCGACAACCTGCGGGTCGACATGGCCAAGATGCAGGCCTGGAAGGGCGACGTCGTCTCGAAGCTCACGGGCGGCGTGCGGTCGCTGCTCAAGGCCAACGGGTGCGACTATCGAACCGGCACGGCCCGCCTCACCTCGCCGAGCACGGTGGAGGTCATCGAGAAAGACGGCAAGACCACCGTCGAGGCCGACCACATCGTGATCGCCACCGGATCGCGGCCGATCGAGATTTCGGGGTTCAAGTTCGACGGCAAGCGGATCGTCGATTCGACCGGCGCGCTGGATTTCGCCACCGTCCCGGAGCGATTCGTCGTGATCGGGGGCGGCTACATCGGCATCGAGATCGGCACCCTCTACGCCAAGCTCGGCGCGCACGTCACGGTCGTCGAGGCGCTGCCGAACATCCTGGCGGGCAACGACCCGGAGATCGTCCAGCTGGTCGCGCGCAAGCTCAAGAAGCTGGGCGTCGAGGTGGTCACGGGCGCCAAGGCGAAGTCCTGGGCCGAAAAAAATGGGCGCGCCGCGGTCACCGTCGACGTGGCCGGCAAGGAAGCGACCTTCGACGCCGACAAGGTGCTGGTCGCCGTCGGTCGCCGTCCGAACTCCGAGGGCCTGGGGCTCGAAGAGGTCGGCGTCAAGATCGAACGTGGCTTCGTCCCCGTCGATCGGCGCTGCGCCACCAACGTCCCCGGCATCTACGCCATCGGCGACGTGGCCGGACAGCCGATGCTGGCCCACAAGGCCTCGCGGGAGGCCGAGGTGGTCGCCGAAGTGATCGCGGGCCACAAAGCGGAGTTCGACGTGCGCTGCATCCCGGCGGTCATCTTCAGCGATCCGGAGGTCGCCACGGCCGGCCTCACCGCCGAGGAGGCCGAAAAGCGCGGCCGCAAGATCAAAGTCGGCAAGTTCCCCTTCGCCGCGCTCGGGCGCGCCATCGCCAACGCCGACACCGACGGGTTCGTCAAGGTGGTGATCGACGCGGCGTCGAAGGAGGTCCTGGGTATCCAGGTGGTCGGCAACGGTGCCTCGGACATCATTGCCGAGGCGGCGCTGGCGATAGAGATGGGCGCTCTGGCCGACGACATCAGCCTCACCATCCACGCCCACCCGACCTTGCCCGAGGCGATCATGGAGGCGGCCAAGGCCAGCCTGGGCGAAGCGATCCATATTCAGAACCGGTGAGTGTCATCAAACATGGGGACCCTGGGAGGGTCCCCAATCCCCCCCGCGACGGGCTCCGTGCGGCGGAGCCGCACTCGGCCCACGCGGCTCGACTGATCGATCTTCACACCCGCGAGTTCGGGGAGGTGTGGGCGCTGCAGAAGGAGCTGGTCGCGGCGCGCCAGAAGGACGAGATCCCCGATACGCTGCTGTTCGTCGAGCACCCGCACGTCATCACCGCCGGCCGCAGCGCGCACCGCGAGAACCTGCTCGCCACCGACGATCTACCGGTCTTCGAGATCGAGCGCGGAGGCGACGTCACCTACCACGGCCCGGGCCAGCTGGTGGGCTATCCGATCTTCCTGCTGCGCCAGAACGAGCGCGATCTGCACGTCTATCTGCGCAACCTGGAAGAGGCGCTCATCCGCGCGCTGGCGCGCTTCGAGCTTCCCGGCGTCCGTAAGCCGGAATGGACCGGGGTCTGGACCGCGGGCGGCGCGCGGAAGCTGGCCTCCATCGGCGTCGCGGTCAAGCGCTGGGTGACGCTGCACGGGTTCGCGCTCAACGTCTCCACCGATCTCTCGCGTTTTTCGGCCATCAATCCCTGCGGGCTCGACGCCGCCGTGATGGGCTCGATGGCGGGCGAGCTCGGCCACCCGGTCGCGCTCGACGCGGTCAAAGATGCCGTGCGGGAGAGCTTCGCCGAGGTCTTCGGCCGGAGCTTCGACTGAGAAAAGGACCCTCAGAGGTCCCTTAAATCCCCCGCGGGCGAGGCTCGCCGGGCAAAGCCCGTCAAGCCTCACGCGACTAAGAAAACGACCCTCAGAGGGGCTTTGCCCGAAAATTGGACGAGCTACCCGAGAATTACCGGCCACGCATCCGCCAACGAAGTTGTCACGATCGCCTCGATCAGCGAGTCGTCACGCGCGGAGCCTGGCGGGATGATGCGGATCCGGCGAGCCTTGGGGTGGTCCTGGAGTTGCTTCTATTGGATCGAACATGCGCGCCCTAGTCCTGGTCCTTGGTCTGACTCTTCCCCTGACTGGAGGCTGTGGCAGCAACGGCAAATGCCCCGCGCCCGATCCAGGGATGTGCCCACCGAACCCCACCTGCGTCGATGGGTTTCGCCAGAGTGGTGTCTCTTGCGAGAACGGCGAATGGGTTTGCACGCGCACCGCATGCACACCCGACGCAGGGCTCGATTCGGGTACGGACTAAAGTTCGCGTTCGATCACGCGACCGATTCAGTCGGTGCGGGCGTCGGCGCTGCCGCATCCCCCGTCGGGGCCCGGCGTCGCGGCGCCCGCGGCCATGAAGGTCGTGCCCGTGGTCATCGCCAGCGGGCCGCCGAACGCGTCGGGCAACCCCGCCAGCAGGGTCACCTGGATGGGAACACCCGCCGGCCACCCGCCGAGACAGCTGGCCGGCGACAGATAGACGATCGTCGGATCGCTGGCGTTCGGCGTCAGCACGATCGGCAGGTTACGGCCGCCGGCCTGGACCTGGACGTACGGTGCGATCTGGGCGATCGACCCGCTCCGGTTGGAGAACAGGACGGGAAGCATGAAGGCGCTGGGCACCAAGGTGGATCCGTCGCCGTCGGCCGGAAGCCCGAAGGTCGCCGAGAACGGTCCGGTCGCCACGGTGATCGTCGCCGGACCGGTCATCTGATCGCCGTAGGCGCTGGTGAGCCCGGTCTTGTCGAGGGCGAACGTCACCGTGTCCGACGAGGGAAAGCCGACCGCCAACGGTTGCAGCAACACGAAAGCGGTGGATCCGCCGTAGAGGGGCTCGCTGTTGTAGACGACCTGGTCGGCGAACGGCGGCGTGCTCATGGCGGTCGCCAGGTCGGGCCAGCCGACGGTGATGGGGGGGGCCGACTTGGGGACGGTCGTCTGGACGCCGTTCTCCGTCACGGTGTCCTCGATCCGGTTGCCGTCCAGGCGGCGGTCGAAGACGAAGTCGACCTCCAGGCCGCCCGGCTGGACGGTCGCCGGCATGGTTGGATCCGAGCTCGGCAGCCAGACCACCATCCGCTGGGCTCCCGCGACCCATACCACCTGCGTCAGCACCGGTGAGCCGTGCGGCTCGCTGGGGCTGGAACAGGCGGCACCGACCAGGCCCGCGACAAGCAGCGGCGCGGCGCTCCGACGCATCCTCCGTTTCTATCACACGGCCGCGCCGACGCCGGACGGCGATCCGCCGATCGTCTATCCTGGGGCCGGCGTGGCGCTCCCCCCTCTCGACATTCTCGACGCCGACGACCCGCGCGTCGCCGACTACCGGCAGCTCAAGGAACGCTGGCTCAACGTGGAAGGTGGCCGCTTCGTCGCCGAGAGCGAGCGCGTGGTCCGCCGCCTGCTCGGTAGCGGCCTGCGCGTCCACTCGGTGCTGCTGACGGGACCGCGCCTGGCGACTCTGGCGGACGCGCTCGGCGGTCCCTTCCCGGTTTACCTGGCGCCGCAGGAGCTCCTCGATCGCATCGCCGGCTTCCACGTCCACCGCGGATGCCTGGCGGTGGGGGAGCGTCCAACCCACGCCGAGATCCCCCGCGGCGCCCGAACGCTGGTGGTGCTCGAGGATCTGACCGACGTCGACAACCTCGGCGCCATCGCCCGGCACGCGGCGGCGTTTGGGGCCGAGGCGCTCGTCCTCAGTCCGCGTTGCGCCGATCCGTTCTATCGAAAATCCATCCGGGTTTCGCTTGGCGCAGTTTTCGGGTTGCCGATCGTCCGGTTGGCGCGCTGGCCCGATGATCTCGAGAAGCTGCGCGCCGACGGCGTGTCGCTGGTAGCGGCGGTTCTGGATGCCGACGCGACGCCGCTGGCGGGTTTCGAGCGCCCGCTGCGCACGGCGATTGTCCTCGGCGCCGAGGGTCCCGGTCTCTCTTCCGAGGCGCGCGCCCTGTGCGACCACCAGGTGACGATCCCGATGTCCCCCGGCGCCGACTCGCTCAACGTCGCGACGGCCGCCGCGATCTTCCTCTACGCCTTGCGGTCGCCGAGCTGAGACCAGTTCACGAATAATTTACGCGTCTCCGGCTGGCAGGTGGGGCAGAAGCAGGCGTCGCCGGCGCCGACGCGGACGGAGCGGATGGTGGTGCCGCAGACCAGGCAAGGCTTGCCGTCGCGCCCGCGAACCACGAGAAAATCGCGCACCTTGATCTCGATCGGCTGGTCGCGCCGGCGAATCTCGGCGATGGCTTCGGTCAGCACGCGTCCGATCGACTCATAAAGCGCGTCGACCCCCGGCGGGTCTATCTTCCGGCAGAAGGTCTTGGGATGCAGGCCGGCTGCGAACAGGATCTCGTCGGCGTAGGCGTTGCCGATCGACGCCAGCGCAGACTTGTCCATGAGAAAGGCGCGCACCTGATCGCGCCGCCGTGCCATCGCCGCACCGAACGCCGCGCGGGTGAAGGCGGGCGACATCAGATCGAGACCGATCCCGCCGTAGATCGGAATCTTCGCCTCGTCCTCGGCGCGCGCGACGTAGACCTTCCCCATTCGTTTGTCGTCGAGGTATTGCAGCTCGGGCGCGTCTTCGAAATCCAGCGCCAGGCCCAGCGCGCGCGGGTCCTTCTTGGGGTCCTTCTTGGGCGCCCCCGGGGCGTGGGGAAGCAGCTTGTAGCGCCCCACCAGCATGGCGTTGACCACCACGACCAGGCCGCCCGAGATCCCGAAACGCATGAAATGACCGCGGCGCTCGACCGTTTCGATCCGCCGTCCGACCAGCAACGCGGGAAACGGCTCGCCAACCATGATGCGCAGGACCGTCGGATCGCCGGTGCGCGCGCCGGTGATGGTTTTCCCCGCGATGGTTTTTCGCAGGACGTCTTCGACGTGGACCAGATCGGGCAGCTCGGGCATGAGGTGCCACCGTAGTCTGGCATCGGGCGCCGGGCTGGTCCAAACTGGGATTCATGCCGTTGCCCGCGCTCATTGCCGTGACGCTGGTGTCGATCGGTTGCACGGCCTTCGTGGCCTCCGGGGTGAAGACCCTGCGTCGTCGAAAACGCAACCTCGTCCACTACGAGAAGGACGAGCCCCTCGAGGGTGTCGGCGACTGGGACTAGGAATCGCGCCGCGGCCAGGATCGCCAGAGCGTCACGGGCCGACCGACCCCGACTTGCGCAGGTAATCGACGTAGTACGCGGCGTCGCGGCGCTCCTCCAGCTCGCCCCGCTCGACGGCGTCCTCGCAGAGCTTGCGCAGATCGCCGATCCGCTTGGACGGCGGGAGCCCGAACGCCTCCATGATCGTGTTGCCCAGGCCCGGCGGCAGCGGCGGCACCCGCGCGTCGAGCTCCCGAAGCGCCAGGATCCGCTCCTTGAACGCGTGGATGTTCCGGACCGCCTCCTGCCGCCGTCCCGGCCGGCGCGAGGTGACGTCGGCGCGTGACAGGTCGAGGAGATCGTCCAGGTGCTCGCCCATCTCGTGGTCGAAGCGGCGCACCGCCGCGTCGGTCCAGCTGGGGGCGTAGGCGTTCGCGCGCAGGTGGTGCAGCACCAGAAACCGGATCTGCTGGCGCATCTCCTTGTCGAACCCCAGCCGCCGCGCGATCGGCTCCCACATCCGCGCGCCGATCTCGGCGTGGCGGTGGAAGGTGACCTTGCCGTCGGGGAGCATCACCCGCGTCGGCACCTTGCCGATGTCGTGCAGCAGCGCGGCCCAGCGGACCAGCGGGTTCGGCACCGACTGGGTCACGACCTGCTTGGTGTGCTCCCAGACGTCTTTGTGCCGCCGGCCGGCCTCCTGCGAAAAATCGACCGTCGCCTCCAGCTCGGGTAGGACCACCCCGAGAACGCCGGCGTCGTGCATCCACTGCAGGCCGACCTCGAGGGACCGCGCCATGATCACCCCCTCGATGGCGGCTCGGATGCGCGGCGCCGGAAGCTCGGCGATGGCGGGCGCCGCGGCGCGCGCGGCGGCGTTGACCTCCGGCGGCGGCGGCGAGGCGCCCTGGGCCAGGGCGACGGCCAGGTCCAGCAGACCCGCCGGCGAGTCACCGAGCGACCAGAGCGACGCCATCGTTGACACGGACACGCGCGAGACGAAACCGGTCCTTCGTGAACCGCTACGTCCCTACGACGTAATCCTCTTCTTGTCCTGCTCGTGCTTGCGGGCCAGATGATCGATGAAGGGCTGGGCCTGCTTGAGCCGCCCGGCCACGGTCTTTTCCGTGACCGGATAGAGCGTGCTGAAGCGCGATCCCTCGTCGTAGAGGAAGGTGCCCGCTTCATCGTCGACAAAGGCCGGGATCTTCTTCTTTACGTAGACCCCCTTTGCGAGCATGGCCCAGCGGCCATCCAGCCAATCGACGATGTCGTTTCCCAGGGTCTGCCGGAAAAGCTGGAGCTCTTCTTCGAAGCGCGCGAAGTCCTCCGCGAACCGCTGGCGAAACGCCGGCGCCCCTTCGCCGCCTTCCGCCGCGATCTTGATCACGGCCAGCCGGAGCTGAACGACGTCCTCGGTGAACCGCAGCGGCGCGTCGACGTTGCCGTCCTTGGGTGTGATCACGTGCACAACCGTGGCCGCCGCAAGCTCTCGGGCCTCCCGTTCGAGGTCCGGATCCGCGACCGCCTCCAGGAGGACCTTGAGATCAAAAGGAAGAGAGACGAGCGCTCTCGACATCGCTTCCAG
This sequence comes from uncultured Myxococcales bacterium, assembly GCA_937889515.1. Taxonomy (GTDB): domain Bacteria; phylum Myxococcota_A; class Polyangia; order Fen-1088; family Fen-1088; genus JADGRB01. Next base: position 18,500 of record CALAOV010000128.1, read on the forward strand.
GAACGTGCGCTCCGTGTTGTCCATTTTGAACGAGGGGTCAGAGAAGTACGACCCCCACCCACCTGTCAAGCAATACTACCTCATTTGTCGGGAGGGTCGGCGACGGAGGCGGCCCCGGGCGCGTGCGCGACGGCCGCATCCAGCGCGTCGGCGGCGCTCTGGCGGAAGGGCTCGAGCGGACCGGGTGGCAGCTCGATCGTGAGGATCGGTAGGCCACGGTCTAAGCCCAGCCAAGAGCCGAAGGAGCCGGGCGTCGGGTAGCCGATGTCGCCGCGCGCCGGCCAGCCGCACGCTGCGGCGACCGCCCCGGCCCAAGCGGCGGCCGGCCCATCGTAGTTGATGCAGGCGAGGGGGGCGTGCACGGCCACGGCGCCCCGGACGCCTTCCCGATCGACCAGCTCAGCCACGAGCCGGGTCTCGGGCTCGGAGAGCGGGGCCGGACCCGGGAAGTAACCCGGGGCGTGGGCGGCGGCGAATGATCGGGCCGGAAAGTTTCGGTTCAGGTCGACGTCGCGTGCCGAGTTCTTGGCGCCGCGGGCGATCCCGTCCGGGTTGGCCACCGGGATGAGGAACAGGGGCGGGGGATCCCCAGAGGCCGCCAATCGGACGGCCAGGTCCAGCAGCGCCTCGACGCTGGACGGCTCGTCGCCGTGGATGCCGCCGATGATCAGCAGCGGGACGCCCGGACCGCCGAAACGGCGACCCCAGATCGGCCGGCCCAGCGCCGAGCGTCCGAGCTCGGAAAGGCCGAGCGCCTCGACGGCCTCGAGCAAAGACGGTCCGCTCAGATCCCCCACTGGATCCCATTTCACGCTCCGGATAACGTTCGCGCAATGACGCTGAAGCTTCGCGACCTCAAAACCGAAGCACGCAACTTGGCCCGAGCGGGGCAGCTCGCGCCCGCGCTGGCGCTCCAGGACCACATGCTGGCGGCGAATCCGCTCGACGCCGACAGCCGGCGGCGGATCGGCGATCTGCTGCTTCGCCTCGGCGACCAGGCCGGCGCGGTGGAGGTGCTGCGCGCGGTGGCGCTCCACGACGTGCGCTCGGGGCACCTGCTGCCCGGCCTGGTCGGCTGCAAGGTGCTCGAATCGCTGGGACAGAAGACCGACGAGATCGTCGCGGCCATGGCCGGGAGCTTCGCCCACGGCTCCCGGACGCTGGTCAAGTTCGCGGCCCGCCAGGCGCCGGTCGATCTCGAAGCGCCGATCGAAGCGCTGGCCCCCGCCGCGGCGGCCGATCCCGCCAAGATCGCGCGCCGCGCGCGGGAGCGGGCCCTCGATCTGTCCGTCTTCGTCCAGTACCCGGAGCAGTTCCTGGCGGCGCCCTTCTTCTCCGAGCTGCCGGCCGAGCTATTTTCGGCGGCGGTGCGGATGCTTCGGCTCCTGCGCGGCAGCGATGGCGATCTGGTCGTGCGGCAGGGGGATCCGGGCTCGGCGTTCTACTTCGTGGCCAGTGGCGAGGTGCGGGTGCTGGTGGGGGATCCGGCCTCGGCCCGCGCGATCGAGCGCACCCGGCTCCTCGAGGGCGCCATGTTCGGCGAGGTGGCGCTCCTGACCGAGCAGCCCCGGACGGCGTCGGTGCAGGTGGTCGGCGAGGCCGACATCCTGGAGGTCAGCCGGGCCGCGGTCGGGGAGCTCATCGCGGCGGTCCCGGTGCTGGCCGAGCGCCTCGATCACTTCGCGCGCGAGCGCCTGCTCAAGAACCTGCTGGCCAGCTCCCCGATCTTCAAGCCGTTCGACCACCAGCAGCAGATGGATCTGATTCGCCGCTTCGAGGGGGTCGACGTGGCGGCCGGGACGGTGGTCATCCGTGAGAACGAGGAGGGGCAGGGCCTGTTCGTCATCTTGCTGGGGGAAGTCGAGGTGGTCCGGACCAACGACATCGAAGGGCAGGAGGGCGCGGTGGCCCGCCTGAGCGCCGGTGACGTCTTCGGCGAGATGTCGCTGCTCGAAGACAGCCCGACCAGCGCCACCGTTCGAGCCGTCACGCCGACCACCTTGCTCTTCCTGGGGCGGGACTACTTTCGGCGTCTCATCGGGGCGCTCCCGGCGCTGCGGCAGTATTTCCAGGAGCTGTCGCGCAGCCGGCAATAGTCGACCGTCCCCCCCGCGTTGCGGCTGCGGGATCGGCAGCATAGACTCTGAACGTCATGAAGCCCGCACGCCGCGCCCCCCGCTGGCTGACCTTTTTCGCGCTGGCCCTGTTCGCGCTGGCGCCGGCCCTGGCCTTCGCGGGACCCCGCTCGGGTGCGAGCTTTGGCGGTCGTCAGGGCTTTCGGTCCGGGGGGGGGATGTCGATGCCGTCGTCGCCCGGCTATTCGGGGGGCGGGTACGGGCGCAGCTACGGCGGCGGCTACTATGGCGGCGGCTCGCACTTCCTGTTCCTGCCCGGCTTCGGCGGCTACGGCTTCGGCGGCGGCTTCGGCCTGTTCGGCACCCTCCTCGGTCTGATGGTGGCGGGACTGGTGGTGACGTCGGTCGTGCGCGCGGTACGCGCCAGCCGTGGCGTGACCTCGTCGGCTGGCACCTGGGACGACGACGGCGGCGAGGTGATGGCCATGCCGGGGCGCGCCTACCTCTACAAGCTCCAGCTGGCGCTGGGGCGCTCGGCGCGCGGGATCCAGGAGCGCCTGGCCGATTTCGCCACCGAGGGGGACACGTCGACCGAGTCGGGGCTGGCGGCGCTGCTCCAGCAGACCGCGCTCGAGCTGCTGCGCGAAAAGGACGCCATCCGCTACGCGTCGGCCGAGGCCCGGGGACCGATGAACCTCACCAACGCCGAGACCGCCATGAACGGCGTCACGCTGGCGGAGCGAAGTCGCTTCCAGGTCGAGCGCGTGCGGGTCGCCGACGGACATGTCTCCCGCTCGTCGGTGGCGGCCGAGGAGGGGAAGGAAGTGCTCGAGCTGGTGGTCGTGACCCTGGTGGCCGCCACCCGTGTTCCGCTCGAGCGCTTCGGCGCCCTGGAGTCGGAGGAGCATCTGGCCTCCCTGCTCACCGAGCTCGGCGGCGTGGCGCCCGACGGGATTTTGGGGCTTGAGGTCATCTGGACGCCGGCCGATCCCGACGACTCGATGACCGAGACGGACGTCATGACCACCTACCCCGAGCTGCGGAGCCTGTAGGCGTCGATGCCCCTGTCCCCCTCGGCGCCGCTCGGCCGTCTGCTCCTGGATGCGACGCTGTTCGGCCTGTCCGGCATCGTGCTGCTGATCGTGGGCTACTACCTGTGGGAGATGATCACCCCCTACAACCTCCGGCGCGAGATCCACGAAAACAAGAACATCGCGGTCGCCATCGTGGCCGGCGCCTTCGTCATCGGGATGGGCATCGTCATCGCCGCCGCCCTCTCCATCGTCCGCTAGAGTGTATCCGATTGACCCGGCCGAGCCCGGCGGATACAGTGAAAATGCCCGGGATTCGAGGGCCTTACCGTGTTCAAGCTGACCATCGAAGACGATGAGGGTAAGACCACGGTCGTCCCGCTAGCGCGCGACGAGATGACGATCGGTCGCCTGGAGGGGAACACCATCCGTCTCACCGAGCGCAACATCTCGCGCCGGCATGCGCGCCTGTCGCAGCAGAACGGCGGGCTCTTCATCGAGGATCTCACCAGCTTCACCGGGGTTCGCGTCAACGGCACGAAGATCGCGTCGCCGACCCCGCTGCGCGAGGGGGACGAGGTTCAGATCGGCGACTACCGCATCGTCCTGCGCGGCGAGCAGCCCCCCATCACCGATCGGCCGACCATGCCGAGTATGCCGGCCATCACGGCGCCCATGGCCACCGTCGGGGGACCGGTGGCGATTCCCACCCGTGCCTCGGTCGCCGCCATGGCGGCTGCCGCGGCGCCGCAGGTCGCGCCCGCGGCGGGGCCCCCGCCGCGCCCGCGGGTCAAGACATCGCCCCCTTCGCCCGCGGTGAGTCCCGTGGCCCCGCCCCAGGAGGCCGCTCCCGAAGTGGTCGAAGGTCAACCGACCATTCCGCTGCGGGCGCTCGGCAGCGACGGCCAACCCGCGGCTGGGCCGCCGGCGCGGATGTTGGTGCTCACGACCGACCTGGCGGGGACCGAGTTCGCGCTCGACAAGGCCTCGCTGGTCATCGGTCGGACCGACGAGAACGAGGTGGTGCTCAATCACCGGTCTATCTCGCGCCACCACGCCAAGGTGGTGCGCGAGGGCGACCACTACACGATCGTCGATCTGCAGAGCGCCAACGGTGTCCGGGTCAACGGCGAAGACTACGAACGCATCGAGCTGAACCCGGGCGACGTCGTCGAGCTCGGGCACGTCAAGATCCGCTTCATCGGTCCGCTCGAGCAGTTTGTGTTCGACCCGCGCGCGCCGATCGGCCGGCGGCCCTTGCCGATGAAGCTGGTGGCGGGGGTCGGCGGTGCGGTCGTCGCGATCGCGCTGGTGGCGCTGGTGTTCCATCGCGGGGCGCATTCCGCCGCGCCCGCCGTCGCCGAAGCCGTGGTTTCCCCGCCGCCGGTGGCGGTCGCGCCGCC
>CALAOV010000129.1 GCA_937889515.1 uncultured Myxococcales bacterium
GAGCAGGGGGACCGCCACGGCCAACCAACTCCAGCGGCGCAACGCCGCGCGGGGGGCGGAGGAGAGTGAGCGGTCGATCATCTGGAAGCCTCCTCCGAGCTCTCTCGGGTCGGTGCAAGTGGCGCAACCGTTGTGCCAGCAACCGGCGGGCCAAGCCCGGGCGTCCCGGCTTCGCCCGGCGTCCCGGCGTTCAGCCGATGCCCTGTAATGAGGCGCGAGCCGCGCCTGTAGGTGAAATACGACCAGGCCCAGTCGATCAGCACCAACAGGCGATTGCGAAAATCGATGAGGTAGAAGATGTGGACGACCAGCCAGGCCATCCAGGCCAGGAACCCACCCAGCCGGATGCCGCCGATTTCGGCCACGGCGCGGCTTCGGCCGATCGTCGCCATCGATCCCTTGTCGACGTAGGCGAACGTCTCTCGGGCGTCGCCGTCGATCGCGCGCTTGATGGCGCGCGCCACGAAGCGGCCCTGCTGCATGGCGACCGGGCTGGTGCCGGGCAGCGGCGCCGTCGTCCCCGCGGGGATGAAAACGGCGGCGTCGCCGATGCAGAACGCCTCCGGATGGCCGGGCAGGGCGCAGTCGGCCTCGACCGGCACGCGGCCGGCGCGGTCGGTCTCGATGCCCAGCGCGGCGACGAGGGGCGAGGCGCGCACGCCGGCCGCCCACAGCACGGTGGAGCTGTCGATCCGTTCGCCGCCCAGCGTGACGCCGGTCGGATCGATGCCGGTCACGCGCACGCCGGTGCGTATCTCGATCCCCATCTGTTCCAGGGTCCGCCGCGCCCGCTCCGAGGTCTCGGGCTCGAAGGACGCCAGCACCCGCGGCCCGGCCTCGACCAGGACCACCCGCGTCTGATCGGGATGGACGGCGCGGAAGTCCCGCGAGAGCACGAAGGTGGCCAGCTCCGCGATGGCGCCCGCCAGCTCGACGCCGGTGGGGCCGGCGCCGATCACGACGAAGGTCAGCATCCGGCGCTGCACGATCGGATCGGGCTCGCGCTCCGCCGCCTCGAACGCCAGCAGCACCCGGCGCCGAATCTCGACCGCGTCGTCCAGATCCTTGAGGCCCGGCGCCACCCGCGCCCACTCGTCGTGGCCGAAGTAGCTGTTGACGGCGCCCGGCGCCAGCACCAGGAAGTCGTATTCGATCGGCGCGCACTCGCGGGTGGAGATCCGGCGCGCCGCCAGATCGATCCCCCTCACCTCCGCCAGGAGCACCCGCACGTTGTCCTGGCGGCGGACCACGCTGCGGATGGGCACCGCGATCTCCCCGGGCGTGAGCCCCGCCATCGCCACCTGGTACAGCAGGGGCTGGAACAGATGATGATTCGACTTGTCGATGAGGGTCACCCGCACCGGCGCCGCCTCCAGCGCCCGGGCGACCGACAGACCCCCGAAGCCGCCGCCCACCACCACGACGTGCCTGCGCAGCTTCATCGCGGGGGACGTTAGCACCGGCGTTGAGCACGGGCCGCTCAAACCGCCGTGCCCAACTTGTGCACGCCGTGCTCAACTCCGCGGGGATCGCGCCGTGGTTACGCCCGAGGCCCCGTCCGGAGGGCGATTCTGTGCGGGCGTCGCACTTCCTAGGTGCCGGCGCCTCGGTTGGCCCGACCGTTGCTTTAGAGACCGTACGTCATGAACAACGGAATCGAAAACGGACTTCAGGAAAGGAACTCGGGAACAATGTCTTCACGCAAGTCGCTCTCGCTCGTCGCCTCGGTCATCCTCTCGGGCCTCGTCGCCTTCGGCAGCTTCGGCACCGCCGCCTCGGCCGCCGCGCGCGGCGCCGGCGACGTTCGCACCCAGACGGTGCTGAGCGCCGGCGCCCCGCAGTCGGTGGTGGCGGGTCCGGCCCGTCTGCTTCACGTCGACTTCGAGGGCGGGCGGCCGGTCAGTCTCTACAGCGTCGACTCCAAGAGCGCCGGGCCCGACGCCTGCCGCACGGGCCTGTCGACCGCGAAACGCTCGGTGCTGCGCGCGAACGTGCGCAACGCGCTCGACCTGGACGTGGCGGCCGGCCAGACCGTCTGCCTGGTCGCCGACGGCGGCTCGGTGCAGGTGGCCTGGCACGCGCAGTCGGGGTCGGCCGGGGGCAAGGTCGCCGGCGAGGCCCTCTTCGCCAGCAACCGCTGAAGCGGTAGGGGCGCAAGGCTCAGGGTGACTTCGACGCCCGGCTCTCGAAGGAGAACACGCGAACCAGGTGCGGATTGCCGGGGCGCTGAGATTGGACGGCGGCACCGCCGGAATACTGCGCGATGACCGAGCTCCAGAAGGGAGCCGCCCCGGGGTTCCCTTGGGAGGCGCGGACGATCCAGCGGCCCGGCAGCTGGTCCCACAATCGAACGGCGGCGCGACGGCCCACGCCGGTTCGGCGCTGCTGCCGGATCACGAAGAACTCGGCGACGTCCCAGACGTCGGGGTCGTCGGACGCGGGGGAGCCGCGGGTCACCAGCGCGAACCCCACCACCCGTCCGCGCTCGCGGATCAGAAACGGGAACCGGCGCTCAGGCTCGGACCAGTAAAGGGGCAGCGACGGGTAGCCGAAGCGTCCGTCCGCGCCGAGCTGAATGGCGGGGAACGCCGCGCTGAGATCGTGGATGTAGAGCTCGAGGAGGTTGGCGAGCAATGGCGCCTCGGCCGGCGTCGCGACCTCGAGTTCCGTCTCGGGTTGGTCTGGCATCGGGGTCTCTCCAGTCACGAAGGCGATCGTAGCTGGTGCGCATCGGCGGGTCAGGAAGTTGGCGCGCTGAGGCGCACCGAGCCACGGATGGCGCCGCCACGTGTCGAAAACAAACGTGGACCGCGATCAATCCCCGGAGCCGGAATGGGCGGGCGTGATAGCATTTTTCGATGCGAAAAACCGGTTCGAGCCTCCGTTTGACCTCCTCGCTCATCTGTTTGGCGTTCGTTGCGTGCGGAACCAATGAAGACGGAGACGTCGCGGGCTCCGGAACGCCCACGACAACCGACGTCGGCGCCGCCACGAGCTGCACCGTCGCTCCCGGCTCGCAGATCGGTACCTTCACGGATCCCGATACGGTCACCCCCATCGCGCCTCCCAATCCACCCGGGATGAGCCTCAAGGACACGTCGGGCGCCCTGGTCAACGCGCACGGTGGCGGCATCATCAAGGTCTGCGACACGTTTTACCTGCACGGCGAATACTTCCTGAGCACGACGACCGACAACAACTTCAATGGTTTTTCGATGTACTCGTCGAAGGACTTCGCGACCTGGAAGAACGAAGGGATCATCTTGCCGCAACAGGCGAGCGGCCAGCTGGGGCCGAACCGAAAGGGCGAGCGGCCGCACATCATCAAGTGCCCGGCCACCGGCGAGTTCGTGTTGCTGGCGCACGCGGCCGACACGACCTACCAGGTCGACAAGGAGGTGGTCTACGCGACTTCCGCCACGGTGAACGGCCAGTACGCGTTCAAGGGATCTCTGACCAACGCCAGCGGAACGACGGCGTCCCACAGCGACATGAGCGCGCTGACCGATGGCAATAGCGCCTATGTGATCACCGAGAGCGGCTGGGTCTACACGCTGGCCAGCGATTGCCACAGCTGGGTGTCGGCCAAGCAATTCGGCGCCGTCAACGGCACCAGCGGCGGCATCGAGGCGCCCACCATCTTCAAGTCGGGCAGCACCTACTATTGGCTGGGCTCGTCCAAGACGGGCTGGCGTGCCAACGACGATTTCTACTCGACGGCGCCCGCCATCACCGGCCCCTGGACCTACAAGGGATTCGTCGCGCCCCAGGGGGACAAGACCTGGATGACCCAGGTCACCTGGGTCATGCCGGTGGTCGGCAGCAAGGGAACCGTCAACGTGTTCTGGGGCGACCATTGGTACGGCGACCAGGACACGACCGCGCCCGGCAAACACAACTATCTGACCACCTACGTGTTTCAGCCCCTGATCTTCACCGGAACGGCGATTTCGCTGCCGACCTACAAGGTCAGCTGGAAGCTCGACGTCGGCGCCGGCACCTGGAACTAGCACCCGCGCCACGATTGCACGGCCGTAAACGCCGCCAGGCGCCTCAGCGTCTTCGCCGTCGCGCCGCCGCCAACGCGACCAGCCCGGCCGCGATCATCGCCCACGATGCTCCGCCGCGGCGCTGTCTTGCGACATCCAGCTCGGCGGCGCGTCGATCATGAATTGGGCATCCGCTGGGGAGGGCGCCAAGACGCCGACGGCGGCAGAGGCCAGCAATGGCAAGAGCAGGCCCCGGACCGCGTGCCGCGTTTGCCAGGTGAAAGCATCTAACCCTCCCGCCCAAACGCACCACCTCCTGCCGGAGCCGCTCGACCCGCTGCTCGTGTGAGCGGCGGCATTGCTCGAGCTGCACGCGCGAGGGGCTGGAGAACGGACGCACGGTGAACCGGTTTTTTGCCCCGGCGGAACTCTTGCTGAGTGAACTCGTCATCATGCCGCGCCGGCACCCGCTCCGCGCCTGACCGCATTCCGCTCGCGCTGCTTCTCAGTGTCGGCGGGTATTTCGGAACGTTGGCCTGCGCATCGTCGGAGCACCCCACCGGCTCGGGAACGGGCGGGGTCGTGGGCGGGAGCGGAGGGTCGGGGACGGGCTCGGGCGGACAGCTGGGAGCCGGTGGGACCGCGGCGGCTGGCGGGTCGGG
>CALAOV010000130.1 GCA_937889515.1 uncultured Myxococcales bacterium
GTCGGCGCTCTGGCGGCCGATCGCGACGTCGCGGGTCGCGAAATGGCGGCGGCCGTCATCGGCGGAGGCCACCGCGCGCAGGCGCCGGTTGACGTGCCGGTAGCCGCCGTGGAGGCGCCAGAGATCTTCCTTGGCGCTCGCGTCGATCGACACGTCGCCCTCGAGGGCGTTGCCCGAATAGGGCAGGTAGAGACGCCGTCGCGCGCGGGTGAGCGCCACGTAGTACAGGCGCTGATCGTCGCCGTCGCGTTCCTGTTTGATGAGATCGACGACCGCCTTGCGTCGCGGGGGTCCGGCCAGCGCCAGCCGTTTGCCCCCGAGGACGTAGCTGCGGACGCCCCGGTTCGGCGAGGGGCTGTAGCCGCCGTAGAGGAAGACGATGTCGGCCTCGAGCCCCTTGGCCTTGTGCATGGTCATCACCTGGACCGCGTCGCGATCGCTCTCGAGCCGTTGCACGTTTCCCTCTTCGGGCGCGGGGACGATCAGCCCCTCGCACAGCGCCGACAGCCGGCGCACGACATCCCCGATCGGCCGCGCGACGCGCCCCGCGTCGGCGGCCAGCACCTCGAAGAGATGGCGGTAGTTGGTGAGCCGGCGGGCGCTCTCCCCCAGGAACAGCTCGCGCAGGACCACGCCGCTGTCGCTCAGGATGCGCGCATAGAGGGGGGGGGGCGGCTGGGTCGTCGCGACGTCGTGCCAGGCGAAGAGCCGCCCGTAGAGGGGATGGTCGCCGTCGGCGCCGGCGGCGGCCGGGAGATCGCCCAGCCCGAGCCCGAAGAAGGGGGTGAGCCAGGCGCGCAGCCGCTTGGCCCGATCGTGCGGATCGGCGATCGCCCGCAGGAGATCGCGGACCTGCCGCGCCTCGGGCGACAGATAGAGCCCCTCTTGGTTGTAGAGCACGCAGGGAACGCCGCGGGCGGCGAGCGCGCTGGCGGCGGCGGCGGCCTCGCGCCAGGTGCGGGTCAAGACGAAGATCTCGCGGGCGGGCGGCGGATCCGGCGCCGCCAGCAGCGCCGCGATTTCGTCGGCCACCGCGCGAGAGAGGCCGTCGCGCACCGACCGCATGGGCAGACGGGTGACCTCCTCGTCCGCGGTCACCCGCAAAAGCGTCACCGGCGGACGGGGCGCCAGCGGCGAGCTCGGATCGACAGCGCCGCCGGCGTCGTCCGGGCCCTTCTCGCTACCGTCGTCCGTGCCGCCGAAGACGACCGGCGGGTCGTAACGTCCCCCGGCGCTGAAAAACGGCTCCTCGGCCCCCTGGTCGAGGATCGCGTTGTAGGCGTCGATGACGGGGGCGGTGGAGCGAAAGTTGCGCGTCAGGTGGTGTGCCTCCGACGGTGGCGCCACCTCGGCGCAGGCGGTCGCGTAGGTCGCGACGTCGGCGCCGCGAAACCCGTAGATCGATTGCTTCGGATCGCCGACCAGATAGAGCGGGTTGGCGCCGGCGCTCTCTTGAAAGATGGCCCGGAAGATCCGCCACTGGACGGGATCGGTGTCCTGGAACTCGTCGACGATCGCCAGCTTGAAGCGGCGGCGCAGCGAGGCGATCAGATCGGCCCCGCTCGGTCCGCGCAGGGCCTCGTCGACCAGCACCAACATGTCGTCGAAGTCGTAGAGGCCCGCCGCCCGCTTGCGCGCCGCCAGCCGCTCGGCGACCGGCGGCCCCAGCTTCTGCGCGACGACGGTGTCGAGGGGGACTGCCGCGTCGGCGAGATCGGCGACCCGCGCGGCGACGGCGGCACCTTTGCCGACGAGCCGTCCGGTCACGAAATCGAAGAGGTCCTTCTCCTTCACGAGGAAGTCGATCGCCGCCAGAAACCGCGCCGGGTCGGCGTCTTGCTCGAAGCGTCGCGCGGCAACGTGCAGCGTGCTCAGGCGGGACTGCACCGCCTTGGCCGAGCCTTTGTTCGGGACGCCGCCCGCGACGGCGGCTTCGATCTCGGCGGGCGCCAGCCGCGCGAAGGCGAGGCCCGCGCGGGACAGCCGTTCGGGATCGAAGACCGCGCCCCACTCTGCGCGAAGCTGGCGCGCCTGGTAGAGGAGCTGCTCGAGGGCGTCGACGGAGTTGCCGGCGCCCAGGTAGCCGCGCAGATAGGGCGCGAGCGCCCCGTCGACGGCCAGCCGCCGGCGCAGCACCTCGGCGAAGGCGGCGGCGAAGGCGGTGCGGCTCTCGACGCTCTGCTGCAGCAGCAGGCGCCCGCTCGCGAAGGCCCGCTCGGTCAGGATCCGCTGGCAGAAGGCGTGAATGGTCGAGATCGGCGCGCCGTCGAGCGCCCGGGCGGCCTCAGCCAGCCGCCGGCGCGCCCCATCGTCGATGATCCATCCGTGCGGGGTGTCGCTCCGTTCCCGATGCGCGCGCACGCGCGCCAGCAGCGTCTGGATGCGCCGGCGGAGCTCGGCCGCCGCGCGATCGGTGAAGGTCACGACCAAGATCTCGTCGAGGCGGGCGTCGCCGCGAATCAGGCGATCGACGACCAGATGCTCGATGAGGTAGGTCTTGCCGGTACCGGCCGAGGCTTCGATGACGGCCGCCCGATCGCGGGGCACGCGCGCCAGCTCCTCGGGGAACGGGTAACGCACCGGCGCCTCGACGGTCATCGCCGTTTCCCTTTGGGCGGCGCCGGCGTGTCGTCGGTTTCGGGGAGCGCGGTGGCGAGCGCGCCGAAGTAGGGACCAAATCGGCGCTCGACGAGCGCGGCGGCGATGTCTTCCGAGGGAACCGGGTACGCGCGCGGGTCGGGGATCGGCCCGCGGTCGGAGAGAAAGCGCGTCCAGTTGTCGTCGCGCAAGAGGAGCACCATGTCGCGGATCCCGATCGGGTCGCCCTTTTCGCGGCGCTTTCTCCAGCTGAAGATCGCCTCGCAGGGCAGAAAGGTGGCGTGCACCTGGCTCAGCAGCTCGGCCGCCAGGGCCCCCAGATAGCCGCGGGCCTGGCCGGCGGTCATCGCCGGAAACAGGCGCTCATCGATGTGGGGGGATCCGTCGTCGTTCGGGCGGACCAGGATCGCGCGCGTCGGCCCCTCGCCGGCGTCCATCGCCGAGAGCGCCAGGTGGGTGAAAAAGGGGCGCAAGAGATCCCGTTCGACGGAATCGCGCCCGGTCGAGGCGAGCAACGAGACCACCATCCGCCCCCCTCTGGCGGTCTCGCCGCACGGCTCGGTGCGGCCGCCCACCGCGATGGTGGCGCCGCCGGGAAGCGGCAGATCGAGGGCGGGCAGGGGAGCGAGATCCGTCCGGTGCTCGGGCGCCGCGCCCAGCCAGAGAATCGAGGGCGGGGAGGTGGCGCCGTCGGTGGCCTGCGAGAGGCCGTCCCGCCAGCAGGTGAGGAGCACCAGATGCCGCTCGCGCAGGGCGAGCCCGAACAGGCCGCTCGGCAGGGTTCCGTCGAGGACGGCGAGCGCGGCGGCTCGATCGTAGGCATCCGCCAGCGGCTGCTCGGCCGGCGCGCCGAGCAGCACCTCGCGCAGGAAGGGGATTGTTCGGAGCCGCGATTCGTCGAGGCGCTCGTGTTCGCGCAGGGCCGCTTCGGCGTCGTCGGCCGCGTCGTCGTCGTCGCCGAGCGGCAGCAGGACGCGCGCCGAGGCCTGCAGCGGACATTCGAGAAAGCGGCGCAGGTCGGCCAAGGTCAAAGCGCGCCGGGCGGTCGCGGTCGCCGTCTCGGGCGGTGGCACCCAGTCGAGTCGCTCGGCAGATCGGAAGAGCACACGTCTGAACTCCAGTCACTGACCAGTCTCGTATGCC
>CALAOV010000131.1 GCA_937889515.1 uncultured Myxococcales bacterium
CCCGAGATCTACACCTTCCCCTACACGACGCTCTTCCGATCTCGCGTCGCGCGCGCCACCCCGGACGGCACCGCCGCGGCAAGCTGTCCGCCCGCCCGCTGCTGCACCAGCGCCAACCGCTGCGCGCGTTCCTTGTCGCTGCCCTCGTCCGGCGGCGCCCGCTGGTAGAGCGCCACCAGATCCGCGCTCTCCGGGTAGGGCTCCGAGCGCCGGGCCAGCCGCCGCTCGATCACCAGCGCCAGCACCTCCTTGTCGAAGTCGCTGAAGGCGCTCTGCCGTTCGTCGTAGCTCGGGTTCATGATCATCGCGCGATCTTCGTCGTGCAGGAGGCCCGCCGAGTGCCCCCATTCGTGCAGGAACATCACCACCTCTTTGTGCGCCTTTCGGTCGGCGTACAGCTTCTCCCGCTCGTCCGGCGACAGCAGCTTGAACGACGCCTCGACAGCCCGGTACTCCTGCTCGTCGTCCATGCCACGCAGGAGCAAATGCCGCCCGAGCAACGGCGCGCCGCCGATCTGGTGGATGGAGCTCGCCACCCCGTGCAGCGGCGTCGCCAGACCCAGCACCCAGTCGACCTCCCGCGCCGGATCGAGCGCCTCGAGCTCGGTCAGGATCGGATCGAACGGCAGACCGACGTGCGAACGGTCCCAGTCCCGCAGGCTCTCGATCTCGAACCGGACATTGAAGACGGGTCCCACCACCGCGTTGATGCGATCGATCTGGGCCCGTACCTTGGGCTGCCAGCGCATGAGGAGACCGCGGTAGTCGCGGTCGGCGTAGATGCGCAGGCGGATCGCCCGCGGCTCACCCTGCCCCGACACCGCCGGCGTCAGGTCCAGCCCGCTCGGCGCGAGGTGTCCGGCCGCTTCGCGCTCGCGCGTGACCGGCATCTTCCAGGGGGCGAAATCGAACATCCCCGGTTTCTTGTCCTCGGCGCGCGCCGAGGACCCTCCCGTCGACACCACGGCGAACGCCAGGACCATCCACGAGAGCCACCGCGACAAGAGGCACCGCCCACCCATGCGGCGATGATAGACCCTCGACCGGGGCGGCGAAATCGAGGCAGTCTCGAGGGATGACCAGCCGATCGGCGTTCGCCCTGCCCTGCTTCGCGCTTTGGTCGGGCGCGGCCCTGGCCGCCCCGAGCGCCCCACCGCCAGGCGCGGCCACGGCGCCGTCGGCGCTCGGGTTCGCCGAGGGGCGCGCCGGACAGAGCCTCGACGGCCGCTGGCACACCATCGTCGATCCTTACGACAACGGCCTTCTCGACTACCGCAATCAACCGCGCCCGAACGGCTATTTCGAAGACGCCAAGCCCAAGAGCAAATCGGATCTGGTCGAGTACGACTTCTCGCGCTCGCCGACCCTGAACGTTCCGGGCGACTGGAACAGCCAGCGTCCGGAGCTGCTCTACTACGAAGGGACGGTCTGGTACCAGCGGACCTTCGACGCGGGCGTCCCGGATCGCGCGGGGCCGAGCGGCGGCCGGCAGTTCTTGCAGTTCGGTGCCGCCGCGCAGCGGGCCACGGTCTGGCTCAACGGCCAGCGCCTGGGCGCGCACGAAGGGGGCTTCACGCCGTTCGCCTTCGAGGTGACCGGGCGGCTGCGGCCCCGCGGAAACTCGCTGGTCGTGATGGTCAACAACACCCGGCGCGCCAGCGCCATCCCGGCCATGAACACCGACTGGTGGAACTACGGCGGCCTCACCCGTGGCGTGCGCCTGGTCGAGACGCCCGCCGCGTTCGTTCGCTCGGCGCGGGTGCAGCTGGCCAAAGGCGACCCGCACCGGGTGGCCGGCTTCGTGGCGCTGGACGGCGCGCGCGGACCGACGGCGGTCACCATCGAGATCCCCGAGGCGCACGCACGCGCGACGGTCGAGACCGACGCCCAGGGACGGGCCACCTTCTCGTTCCCCGCGACGCTGGCGCTCTGGACGCCGGAGTCGCCCCGTCTCTACGACGTCGAGGTCACCGCCGGTGGCGATCGGGTGCGCGACCGGATCGGTTTTAGAACCATCGAAACCCGGGGAACGGAGATCCGGCTCAACGAACGCTCGATCTTCTTGCGCGGGATCTCGCTACACGAAGAGGCGCTCGGCCGCGGCGGCCGCGTCACCTCCCGCGCCGACGCGGAGGCGCTGCTCGGCCTGGCCAAGGAGCTCGGCTGCAACTTCGTCCGCCTCGCGCATTACCCGCACAACGAGGAGATGACCCGCGCCGCCGACCGCCTGGGCCTGCTGGTCTGGTCGGAGATCCCGGTCTACTGGACCATCGCCTGGGGCGACGCCGACACGCTGGCCGATGCCCGCCGCCAGCTCGGCGAGGAGATCGCGCGCGACGGGAACCGCGCGTCGATCGTCCTCTGGTCGGTCGGCAACGAGACGCCCGTGAGCGACGCCCGCAATCGGTTCCTCCGTCGGCTCATCGACGATGCGCGCGCCGCCGATCCGACCCGGCTTGTGACCGCGGCACTCGAGCACCATCCCTCCGGCCCGCGTACCGTGACCATCGACGATCCCCTGGGCGCCGCCCTGGACGTCATCGGCCTCAACGAGTACGTCGGCTGGTACGACGGCCTCCCCGACAAGTGCGACACCCTGAGCTGGCGATCGATCGCCGACAAGCCAATCGTGGTGAGCGAGCTCGGCGCCGACGCCAAGGCTGGGCTTCACGGCGACGCGCTCACCCGGTTTTCGGAGGAGTACCAGGCTGACCTCTACCGCCACCAGCTCGCCATGCTGCGAAAGATCCCGGCCGTCCGCGGAATGTCCCCCTGGATCCTGGTCGACTTCCGCTCCCCCCGCCGACCCTTGCCCGGGATTCAAGACGGGTGGAATCGGAAAGGGCTGGTCGCCAACGACGGCACCAAGAAGCAGGCCTTCTCCGTCCTGCGCGACGCCTACCGCGCGCTCGCCGCGCCCGCGCCGC
>CALAOV010000132.1 GCA_937889515.1 uncultured Myxococcales bacterium
CGCGCCTGGTGCGCGACGGGGGGCTGGCCGAGGAGCTGGCCCAGGAGGCGCTGCTGACGGCGCTCGAGAAGTGGCCGACGAGGGGCGTTCCGGAGAACCCGGGTGCCTGGCTGATGGCCACCGCCAAGAACCGCGCGATCGACGAGCTGCGCCGGAATCGGCGCCTCGCCCGCAAGCACGAGGAGCTGGGCCACCGGCTCGACGCCGAGCAGACCCAGGATGCCGCCGACCTGCTGACGCGGATCGAGCGCAACCTGGACGACGACATCGGCGACGATCTGCTGCGGCTGGTGTTCACCTCCTGTCACCCGGTGCTCTCCACCGAAGCGCGGGTGGCGCTCACGCTCCGCCTGCTGGGTGGGCTCACGACCGAGGAGATCGCGCGCGCCTTCCTGGTCCCCGAGCCGACCGTCGCGCAGCGGATCGTGCGGGCCAAACGGACGCTGTCCGAGGCGGGCGTCCCCTTCGAGGTTCCCCGCGGCGCCGATCGCGCCGCCCGCCTGTCGTCGGTGCTGGAGGTCATCTACCTCATCTTCAATGAAGGCTTCACGGCGACCGCCGGGGACGACTGGATGCGACCCGGGCTCTGCGAGGACGCGCTCCGCCTCGGCCGGATCCTGGCCGGGCTGGCCCCCGAAGAGGCTGAGGTCCACGGCCTGGTGGCGCTGCTGGAGATTCAGGCCTCGCGCGCGCGGGCGCGAATCGGCCCGGCGGGCGAGCCGGTGCTGCTGCTGGAACAGGACCGCGCGCTCTGGGATCAGATCCTGATCGGGCGTGGGCTGGCGGCGCTGGCGCGCGCCGAGGCTCTGGGAGGCGATCCGGGGCCCTACACCTTGCAGGCCGCCATCACCGCCTGCCATGCCCGGACCCGCACGGCGGGTGCGACCGACTGGGGCCGCATCGCGACGCTCTACCAGGCGCTGGCCCGGCGCGCGCCCTCGCCGGTCGTCGAGCTGAACCGCGCCGTCGCCGTCTCGATGGCCTCGGGACCCGCCGCGGGGCTGGCGCTGGTCGACGCGCTCACCGACGAGCCCGCGCTGGCGGGTTACCATCTCCTGCCCAGTGTGCGCGGCGATCTGCTGGTCAAGCTGGGGCGCTTCGACGAGGCGCGCGCGGAGCTCGAGCGCGCCGCGGGCCTCACCCGGAACCGGCGCGAGCGGGAGCTGCTCCTGGCCCGGGCCGCCGACTGCAGGGAACGACCATGACAGCGACCTCTGCTTGGCCCCCGCCGACCCTGCGCGCCCTCGGCCCCGATCTCTGGGAGGCGGAGCTCCACCTTCAAGAAGGAATGCACCTGCGCATGCGCATGACGGTGGTCCGTCGCGCCAACGGCGCGCTCTGGTTGTGCTCGCCCATCCGGATCGACACGGCGCTCGCGGGCGAGCTGGCGGCGCTCGGCGAGGTGCGAGACATCCTGGCGCCGAACCGTTTTCATCGCCGGTTCGCGGCGGCCGCCAAGGAGCGCTACCCGGGCGCGAAGCTGTGGGCCGCGCCCGGCCTGGCGCAAAAGAAACCCCAGATCCCTTTCGACGCAACGCTGAGCGAGGACGCCGATTGGGGCAGCGAGCTGCAGAGCCTGTTCCTGGCCGGCGCGCCCTCCTGGAGCGAGCACGTCTTCTTCCACGTCCCTTCGCGCACCTTGATCTGCACCGACCTGCTCTTCAACATCCGCGACGAGAGCCATCGGCTCACGCGGGGGTTTTATCGCCTGTTCGGGATGTGGCAGCGCTTCGGACCGAATCGACTCTGGCGCTGGTTGGCCAAGGACCGCCGGGTGCTGGCCGCCAGTATCGAGCGGATGTTGGCCTGGGACATCCGGCGCGTCGTGATGGCGCACGGTGATCCGGTCGAGATCGACAACCCCGCGACCCTGCGCGCCTCGCTCGCGCCGCTGCTGGCCCGAGCGCCGACTACGGCGAAAGGGTGACCGAGCCGGCGTCGAGGGCGATCTCGTAGTAGCCGTGGTCGTTCCAGGGAACGACGTTGCCGCCCTGGGTGAGGGTTCCACCGGCCACCGTGACGCGCAGATATTTGCCAGTCGGGAAGTTGGCCGGCAGCGTCCAGGTCCAGGTCTGGCTGGTACCGGAGGGGGTCGGCGTGACACCGGAGACCAGCTTCTGCGCGCGCCAGTAGGCGGCGATCGCGACCACCGTGTCGCTCCAGACGTCGCCGAGCGACTGGCCGTGGGTCATCCCGCCCGTCACGTCAGTGATGGCGACGGGGTTGTACCAGGTGGCGCTGGTCGGCGTGATGCTGTGGACCAAGATGATGAGCCACTTGCCGCCGGAATGCGCGCTGTCGATCTGCCCGCTGAAGATGCTGGCGGTGTCGCCGGGCTGCGCCAGATAGATCGGGAGATTGAACGGATCTGTGTTGTCGTTCGGGCTGGCACCCACCATGCCCCCGCCGACGCCGCGGTTGACCAGAAAGCGCGACTGATCGTCGCTGTCGTAGCCGGTGTCGCCGAACGGCGAGGCCGCCGTCCAGGTCGCGACCTGCGGATAGTGCTGCGTGATGTACGTCGAGCAGTCGTCGATCTCCTGGGTCAGCGTGGCATCCGGGGTCCCGAAGCTGCACATGGTCAGGTCGGCGTGGCAGTGGTGGACGGTGTGGTTTCCGATCTCGCTGCCGTCGTTGACCGCCTGGGTCCAGGTCGCGTCGTAGCCACTCTCGGTGTTATTGCCGGTGCTGATGTAGAAGGTCATCGGGATCCCGACCGCGGCCAGCTCGGCGTAGTGCGCGATCTGCGACGGCTGCGAGTCGTCGAAGGTCCACGAGACGGCGGCCGTGAAGCCGGCCCAGGCGAGGACGGTGAAGTTCCCCGGCGTCCCCGAGGGCGGCGGCAATCCACCCGCGCCGGGCGGCGTGGGGAGGCCCGAGGGGCCATTCGAAGTGCTTCCATCGGTTCCCCTGGAGCCCGCGGTTCCGGTCGAGCCCGCGCTGCCGGTCGTACCGGCGCTGCCGGTCATGCCGGCGCCGCCGGTCCCACCACCGTTGCCGCCGCCACAGGACGCGAAAAAAAGAGCTCCAACACAAAGCAGCGAAGCAAAAGATGGGGAACGCACGGGACCTCCTCGCATCCGACCTTCAAGCTTAGATCCTCGCCGGCCGGACTCCAAGGCGAGCTAGGCCCCCCCGCGGCGCGCCAGCCTTTGACGTCAGGCGCGGCGGAGGGCCGCGACGGCGCCGGCGTAGTCGTGGCCGGGGGCGTGGAAGACCGACGAACCGGCGACCAGGACGTTCGCCCCGGCGGCGACGACGGTCGCCACGGTTTCGGGGGCGATGCCGCCGTCGACCTCGATGTCGACGTCGAGCTGGCGGCGGTCGATCTCCGCGCGCAGGGCCCGTATCTTCGGCACCACGGCTTCGATGAAGTGCTGGCCGCCGAACCCGGGGTTGACCGTCATGAGCAAGACCATGTCGAGGTCCGGCAGCACCAGCTCGAGCCCGTCGAGCGGCGAGTGCGGATTGAGCGCCACCGATGCCCTCTTGCCGAGCGCCCGGATGAGCTGGACCGTGCGGTGCAGGTGGGGCGATGCCTCCAGGTGGACGCTGATGATGTCCGCGCCGGCGCGCGCGAACTCTTCGACGTAGCGCTCCGGCTCGAGGATCATCAGATGGACGTCGAGCGGCAGCTTGGTCACCGCACGCAGGGCCGCCACGACCGCCGGCCCGACGGTGAGGTTGGGGACGAAGCGCCCGTCCATCACGTCGACGTGGATCAGATCGGCGCCGGCCGCCTCGACCGCACGCACCTCCTCGCCGAGGCGGGCGAAGTCCGACGCCAGGATCGAGGGCGCGATTCGCAGCGGGCGCGGCACTAGCCGCCCACGAACACGAACGGATAGCTGATCGCGAGCTGGCCGTTCTGCGACTTGGGGAACGCCCAGTGCGACACCATCCCGCTCACGCACCCCGGGAGCGACGTGCCGGCAAACGCCGGCGCGTCGACCTTGGTGCCGGTCACTTCGCCGCCGGCGCCGATCTCGAAGCTGACGATCGCCTTGCCCGAGCGCTGCTCCCCTTCGCGCGAGATGCGCAGGAAGCAGGCTTTGACGCCGGGGAGATTCTGCTTGATGACCATCTGGATGTCTTCGGGGCTCGGGGTCGCCGGCAGAAGATCGGCCGGCTTCGGCGCCTCGGCGACCAGATTCTGATTGTGGCGCGCGCGACGAACGTTGCCCATCAATCCTTCGCCCCGATCGTCCTCGACGTAGAAGACGTCGATGTCCTTCTGGGCCAGCGACGACCACTTCTGATCGAACTCCGCAGTCGGCGCCGCGGCGGGAGCCGCGCCAGCCGCGCGAGTCTCGGAAGGCGGGCTGTCTGCCTTTTTCGCGCAGCCAAACGCCGCGAGCCCCGCCACCAGCGTCACGACAGAAGTCCGCATGGCCGGTATTTTACCAATCAAGAGCCGTCCGCGGGTCGAAAAGGCGAGACGTTCTGGGCGCGGCGGACGCGACGCAGGACGAAGACCCAGAGCGCCGCCGAACCGGCCGAGATGACCACCCAGATCCGCGCGCCGAGACCGTGGTGGAGCGCGTAGTCGTACAGGCCGTGGAAGACCGTCGGCATGGCCAGACAGAGGCCGCGGTCGAGCCAGAGCGCGCGCCCGCGGGTGAACTTCGCCCGGCCTGCGTAGTAGCCCATGGTCGCCCCGAAGAGCGCGTGGGCCGGGACCGCGAAGAGCGCGCGCTGCCAGGCCACCCCGAGGCCGAGCCGCAGGACGAAGAGGAAGTTCTCCAGCGTGGCGAACCCCAGCGCCACCGCCACGCCGTAGACCACCCCGTCGAGCGGCTCGTCGAACTCGTCCCAGTGGTAGATGGCCATCACCAGCACCACCCACTTGGCGAGCTCTTCGATGAACCCCGAGAGCACGAACGCGTCGACGAGGCGGGCCGCCTCGCTGCCGGCGGCCAGCCAGTCGGCGGAGATCCAGCCCTCGGCGGTGGTCGCCATTCCCTGCGCGGCGATCATGGAATACAGGCCGAGCCCGAAGGCCATCAGGATGTGGGTCAGCGGCTCGCGCTCGTAGCGATCCTTCAGGTAGAAAAACGTGAGCAGGAACAGCGACGGCGCCGCGGCGGCGATGACGGTCAGGACGCCGAGCTTCACGGCGTTACTTTGGACCCCGCCCGGCCGGGCGGGAAAGCGATAAATTCTGGGCGTGACGCCGAACGACAGACCGCAGCTCCTGGTGCTGGGCCACGTCACCCGCGACGAGATCGGCGGCGAGATCCGCCTCGGCGGCGCGGTGAGCTACGCGGCGCAAGCGGCGGTCCGGCTCGGTGTCGAGACGGCGCTGGTGACGGTGGCGCCGCCCGACGACCCGCTGCTCGCGCCCCTGCTGCGGTTGCCGGGGCTGCATCTGCACTGCGTGCCGAGCGCCGTCATGACCACCTTCGCGCTGGCGTATGCGGGCGGGCGCCGAACGCTGGTGCTCAAGGAACGGGCGGCGTCGCTGGCGCCCGGAGACATTCCGGTCGCGTGGCGACCGGCGCCGATCGCCTATATCGGGCCGGTCACCGGCGAGTGCGATCGGGCTCTGATCGCGTCGCTGGGCGCCCGCTTCATCGGTGCCGGGCTGCAAGGGTGGTTGCGCCGCGCCGGACCGGAAGGCCAGATCGAGCCGGCGTTGCTTCCGGAGGCCCTCGATCCACCGCGGGTTCAGCTCGCCGTGGTCTCCGAGGAAGATCACCCCGACCTGGACGGCATCGCCGCCCGCTTCGCCGCGGCTGGCACGATCGTCGCGATCACCCGAGGCGCGCGCGGCGCCACATTGATCGCTCCGGCCGGCCGGATCGAGGTCCCGGCCGCGCCCGCACACGAGATCGATCCCACCGGCGCCGGCGACGTCTTCGGCGTCGTGCTCACCCTCCGTCTGGCCGCAGGCGCTTCGCTCGCCGAAGCCGCCGGTACGGCCGCCGAGGCCGCGGCGCGGGTCGTCGAAGGTCCCGGCCTGGGTCGAATGGGATAGCTCAGGATCCGGCGCGCAGGCGGACCGCGAAGAACGCGTCGGCGTCGTCGCGCTGGGGCCAGGTCCGCACCGCGCCCGAGGCGTCCACGAGCGTAGCCCAGGGGACCCGACCGCCGGACGCCGCCGTCGTTGCGGGCTCCAGGCTGAACCCGGGATGTCCGCCCAAAAAAGCCGCCACCACCTCTTCACATTCTTGCCGCTCGAAGGTGCAGACGGCGTACGTCAGGAGGCCCCCCGGCAGGAGCGCCGGCGCTACCGTGTCGAGCATCCGGAGCTGCTGCGCGGCGAGCGGCGCGAGGTCGTCTGGCGAGCGGCGCAGCAGCGCCTCGGGATGGCGGCGCAACACGCCGAGGCCGCTACAGGGCGCGTCGAGGAGGATCCGGTGGTAGCGCGGCGTCGGGTCGGCCAGCGGCTGGGTGAGATCGGCGGTGATCGCGCGCGCCGAGATCGCGCCCAGCCGGCGGAGGGTGCGGGTTCCCTCGTCGAGCTTGGCCGTCGAGAGATCCATCGCGTCGACCTGAGCGCGATCGCCGGCCAGCGCCAGGAGGTGCGCCGTCTTGCCGCCGTTGCCGGCGCAGGCGTCGAGGATCCGCTCGCCCGCCGCGGCCCCGCACAGCTCGGCGACGATCTGCGCGCCGGCGTCCTGCACCGCGAACAGGCCCGCCCGCCAGGCGGCCGTCTTGGCCGGCCCTTCGAAGTGCCGCGCCAGGATCGCGTCGGGCGCAATCGCCGACGGCGGCAGCTCGGCGCCCGGACGTTCGACGGCCAGCTTCTCGGCGAGCGCCTCGCGGGTGATGCGCAGCGTGTTGGTCCGCAGGGTCACCGGCGCCGGCGCGACCAGGTTGTCGGCAAAGGCGATCGCTTGCTCGGCCGGAAGCTCCGCCAGCAGGAGCCGCGCCAACCAGGGCGGCAGACCGGCCGCCGCCTCGAGATAGCCGGTCGGATCGCCCGCCGCGTCGGGAAGCGGCGGCTCGCCGACCCGCGACAGCCGGCGCAGGAGCGCGTTCGCGAAACCGGGAACGCCGCGTCCGCGCGCAGTCTTGCAGGCCTCGACGGCGTCATTGACGGCGGCGTAGGCGGGAACGCGATCGAGAAACAGGATCTGATAAGCGGCGACGCGCATCGCGATCTGCACGCCGAGATCGAGATGGCCGGTCCCCTCCCGGGCCAGCGCATCGAGCGCGCGATCGAGGCGGCCGCGCCGGCGGAGGACGCCGTACACCAGCTCCGTGGCGAGCGCGCGATCCTCGGGCGAAAGCGCCTGGGCGCGATCGAGCGCCGCGGCCAGCGCGCGCCCCGCGTAGGCGCCGTCGCGTTCGACCCGCTCGAGGACGGCGCGGGCCAACCCGCGCGCCGACAGCGCTTGCGCGACCTGCCGCCCGCCGTCGGTCACGAGGCGCCGAGCCGCGTCCCGGTGGGGATCGGGCGCCCCGCCAACACCGCGGCAGCGGGCAGCCGCCGGCGGCCCGGAAGCTGAAGCTCGGCGAACCCGAGCGATGCCTCCGCCGGATCCCCGCAGGCGATCAGCAGCTCTCCGTCCCGAAGTCCGACCACCTCGCCCGGCTGCCGGATCTGGGGCGCCGGCGGGGAGAGATGCGGGGCGAACAGGCGCAGCGGCTCGCCGTCGAGCATGACGGTCGCGCCGGGCCAGGGATCGACGCCGCGCGCCTGCGCGGAGACCAGGCGCGCCGGTCGCGTGAAGTCGAGCCGTCCGTCGAGCTTGGAGAGCGGTCGCGCCAGCGTCATGCCGGCCTCATCTTGCAGCGCCAGGGCCACCCGCCCCTCGACGATCGCGGGCAAGGTCTCGGCCAAGAGGCGCGCGCCCAGCTCGGCGAGCTTCGCAGACAGCGTGCCCGCCGTGTCGTCGTCGGCGATCGGCAGCGACCGCATCGCGGCGACCGGCCCGGTGTCGAGGCCGGCCTCCATCCGCATGATCGAGACACCGGTCTCGCGCTCGCCGCGCATGATGGCCCACTGGATCGGCGCCGCGCCGCGCAGCCTGGGGAGCAACGAGGCGTGGACGTTGAACGGCCCCCGCCGCGGCAAGTCCAGCATCGCCTGCGGCAAGATCCGCCCATATGCGACGACGATGAAGACATCCGCATCGAAGGCCGCGAGCGCCGCCAGCGTCTCGGGCGTGCGCACCTTCTCTGGTTGCAAGATCGGCACACCCAGCGCCGCCGCGGCGAGCTTCACGGGCGGCGCGGCCGGTGCCTGGCCGCGCCCCGACGGCCGATCCGGCTGACTGACCACCGCGAGAAGCTGCGTCTCGGCCGCCACCACGTGCAGCGACGGGACCGCGAACGCCGGCGATCCGAAGAAAATAGCGCGGGCTTGCTTGCCGGCCGTCATTTCGCGTGGCGGGCACCGGCCGTCATTCCGGCGGTCATTTAGGGAGGTTGCTCAGATAGCGCGGGCGCAGGCCGTCGTCCCCCAGCACGCGCAGCGCCTCGGCCGCGACCGAGCGGATGGCGTCGATCTGCGTGGCCATCTCGCGCGCGAGCTGCGGCTCGATCGCGTCCGGCGCGATCTCGCGGATGATCCGATCGTGGGCGCGACGTACCTCGCCGACGTTGGCGTCGCGACGCACGCCCAGGACTGCGAAGTAGTCGCCCTCTTCGACCGGGGCGTAGCGCTCGATGAGACGGGTCCGCGCCCGCTCGCCCGCCGAGGCCTGGAGCGCAGCGCCGAGCAGGATCGGTTGAACCTTCTTGGTCGGCTCGCCGGCAAAATCCGCCTGGGGGCCCGGCCCGACCTCCGGTTGCGCGACCGGCTTTCCCTGCGGCTTGGAGGCCACCCTCACCGGCGGTCTGGGGGACGCGGGTGCCAGTCCCGACGCAGCGACGGGCCCCGACCTTTGCGCCTTCGCCGGCTGCGGCGGGACCGCGAACGCCGCCGACAGCTCGGCGTCGAAGAGCGCGTCGATGCCAGCGTCCAGCTCGGCCATGAGCGCGCTCGTATCGGGGCGCGCCGCCAGCCCCAGCTTGCCCGCGCCGCTGCCGCTGCTGGAGGTCGAGGCCAGCGGTTTGAGCGCCCCGCCCACACGGACGCCGTGCCCACCGTCTGGCCCGCTCTTGGGCGTGCGCCCGCCGCGGGAGAACTCGTTCGCGGCGTTGATGCCGCCGCTACCCGGCGCGGGGGCCGCCGCGGGAATCGGCGCCGGCGGACCGAGGCCCATCTCGGTTCGCTCGAGCGCGTCGCCGCTGAAGCGCGGGCGCGGCCCCGAGCCCTCCCCCTTGCTTTTGCCCGGCGACAAGATCGCGCGCGCCCGCTCCAGCAACAGATCCGGCGCCACGGGCCGCAGGAAAAAGCCGTCGGCCAGATCGCGCATGCGCGCCTCGTCGGCTTCGTCGCCGACCAGAAAGATCGGAACCCGGCCGCGCGGCACGGCGCGAACCTTGGCCAGCGCCAGCGCGGGATCGGCATGGACGATCTGCGGCGCCATCACGATCAATTCCGGTCGCGACGCGGTGATCCAGCCCGAGAGACTCTCGCCCGGCTCGACCGCCACGGTTTCGAATCCCGCCGACAGGGAGGCCCTGCGGATACGGTCCGCCTCGTACGGCCCGGCGATGATCAGCAGCTTCATGGACGGCGAAACGACTCTAGCATCGCCCGGGCGCGGTCAAAGGACGCTTTGCGGGTCGACGTCGACGGCCAGACGCAGGTCGCCGCCCGGCCGCACGGCGCCCGAGGCCGCCCGCGCCGCGGCCGCCAGCGCGCCCCGGTCCTGGGACGACAGCCAGACC
>CALAOV010000133.1 GCA_937889515.1 uncultured Myxococcales bacterium
GACCACCGAGATCTACACTCTTTCCCTACACGACGCTCTTCCGATCTACGCGCACACGACGATGGCCGTCGCGCCCGCGACGGCGGCGATCAGGACGGCCCGCCGCTTGCGGGCCTGGGCGGGCGCCTCGACCCGCTCGGTCCGGACGCCCCGAATCTCGTCGCGCAGCTCGTTCCGGGCCCCGCGAATCTCGTCGCGGATGTCCTTCAGGATCTCGACCGCGTTATCCGACTCGGCCATCTGGTTCCCCGTTCTAGCCCGCCCCGCCGGCGACTCCAACCCTCAGAGCTTCGCCGGTTCCGAATCCACCGGCTGCGCGTGCGGCGTCTTGTGGACGTGCGGTGCCTTCGGCGCCGCCTTGTGCTCCAGCGTCAGCTCGATCGTCGAATCGTCGTCGAGCGAAACGGCGTGTGGGTTGGGCGCGAAGCCGTCCTTCTCCATGCGGACCTTGAGCGTGCCGCCGCGGGGGCGGGTCAGCACGAGCGGCGTCGTCCCGAGCACCCCGCCGGCGACGTCGTCGACGACCGTCGCGCCCGGTGGATCGGACTCGAGCCGGACCGTGACCTTGGCGGGCGCGGCCGCCACCGGCGGATGCGCGACCGGAGGCGCCGCGGTCGCGGGCGCGGTCACGGCGGGCTTGGTGGCCGCCATGGCCACGGACGGCGCGGCCTTGGTCGCCTCGGCCTCGATGTGCTGCACGCCGACCTTCTCGCCGTCGCGGAAGACGAAGACACCGGCGGCGGCCGCTGCGACGGCGACGCCGACCACGATCAACGCGGCCTTGCCCTTCTTCGATCCGGCCGGCGCATCCACCTGCTCGCCGACACCCGTCGAGAAGGTGGTCTCCCGCAGCTTCGGGCTACTGAGCTGGGTCCGGGCCACCGGCGCCGGCGTCTTGCCGCCCAGATCGGGCGACGAAGGGGCCGATCCGCGCACCACGAACATCGATCCGCCCGAGGCCTTGAGCGCCAGCTGCACCTCGGCCATGTCGGCGAAGCGATCGTCCGGATTCTTGGCCAGCATCTTCAGCACCACCGCGTCGATGGACGGCGGAATATCCGCCCGCTGCGTCGACGGCGCCGGCGCGGGGACGTTGAGGTGCATGTTGACGAGCTCGCCGAATCCCTCCGAGACGAACGGCGGTTGGCCGCACAGCATCTCGAAGAAGATGATCCCCAGCGAGTAGATGTCGCTGCGGTGATCGACCGTCCGGGTCCCGCGGCACTGCTCGGGCGACATGTAGATCGGCGTCCCCATCAGCGTCCCGGTGCGGGTCTTGACCGAATCCCCGGCGCTCCCCTGCTGCAGCTTCGCGATCCCGAAGTCGAGGACCTTGATCCGCTCGCGCTCGGGCTCGTGCGGATCCGGAATGACGAACAGGTTGTCCGGCTTGAGATCGCGGTGAACGATCCCCTTCTTGTGCGCGGCCCCCAGCGCCGAGGCGGTCTGGTAGGCGAACTCGACCGCGGTCGGGATCGCCAGCGCACCGACGCGGCGAATGCGCGTCCCCAGGCTCTCGCCCTCGAGGAGCTCCATCACCAGGAAGGGCGTCCCGTCGGCGATCGTCCCCGAGTCGAGGATCTCGATGATGTTGGGGTGGCGGATGGCGTTGGCCGCCCGCGCCTCGTTGAGGAAACGCGTCAGCAGGCTCTCGTCGCGGATGTAGTTCTTGTGCAGAACTTTAACGGCGACGCGACGGCCGATTCCGGGGTGCTCCGCCAAGTAGACGGCACCCATTCCCCCCTCGCCAAGCAGCGAAACCGCCCGGTAGTTGCCGAATTGCTCCCCAATCATGAACGCCCACGATGGTAACCGACCCGGGCCACGCCTGCCGGAAATTTTGTGCCCGCAGATCGCGCGGGAACCGGCGGGCTTTGCCCGACGGGTCCCTTCGCGGGGGGTTTGGAACCCATTGAGGGTCCCATCCTTGTTTGCGCGGGAACCGGCGCAGGTTTCCGCAACAAGATCTCGACGTTCCCTGGACGCACCAGATCCGGGAGCCTTCCTACGCGCACGAATCCCAATTTTCGGTAAAAACGCAGCGCGGCGCGATTATTCCCGTCGCACGATACGAACAACCAGCGCCGCGTCGCGAAAACCTCCGCCGCGACGCGCTCCATCAGAGCTCGACCGAGCCCCCGACCGCTCGCCCCGGGGCGAACAGCTAGGAGCGCGATGAAGCCGCCGAGCAAGAATCCGTCATCGGCCACGACGACGCCGCTGGGCGCGGCGCGCGGACCGCTGCGGGCAATCCAGACGTTCCGCGTACCGGCCTTCCGCGCCAGATATCGGCCCAGCGCCGCGGGTCGATACCCCAGCGATCGCCAGGGATCCATCGCCGCGATCCAGCGCGCCTGGGCGCGGGCCAAAGCGGCCGTCGGACGGGAAAACAGGATCCGCGCGCTCACCGTCAGGGACCCGACGGGGTGGGCACGGCGCTCACGGCAGGGGCCGGCACCTTGAGCAGCTCCGAGATCGGCACGAAGCGGAATCCGCGCTCGCGGAGCCCGGTCAAGATGGCGGGGAGTGCCTCATGGGTCTTCCAGCCGCGTCCGTTGATGTGGAAGACGACGATCGATCCCGGGCGGGCCTGGCCCACCACAGCCCGGATCATGCCGGCGGTGGTGGTCCTGGCGCTGGGATCGCCCGATACGACGTCCCAGGTCACCGTCGGGAGCCGTCGCCCACCGACGATCTCGAGGACGCGTCGATTCCAGTCGCCGAACGGCGGCCGGAACGCCACCGAGCGGCGGCCGTAGCGCGAAAGCGCCGCCTCGGTCTGGTCGATCTCCTCGCCCATCCGCGCGACCGACAGGTGGGTCATGTGGGGATGGTCGTACGAATGATCGCCGAACTCGATCAGCGGATCGCCCGTCAGCTCGGCCATCGCTTCCGAATGGGTGTCGACCCAGCGGCCGGATACGAAGATGGTGGCGGGAACCTGCTCGCGCTTGAGGATCTCGAACACCTCGCGGTCGAATCCGTACGAGCCCTTGCGAGTGGCGCAGGCGTCGAAGGTGAGGGCAACCTGCCGCTCGCTCGTCTCGCCGCGCGCTATCGGATGGGATGGACGGGAAGGATTCGGCGGACGCAGCGGCCCGGTGACCGAGAGCGGCGGCCCCGGCGACCAGCCGCCCGGCGCCGACCAGGCCGCGAACGCGATCGTGGCCGCGAGGAGCATCAGCCCAGATCCAGGAGCATCACGATGGCGTCCTCCTGGTCCTCCGCGTAGTAGTTGGGGCGAACGCCGACCGCCCGGAAGGCGAACCGGCGGTAGAGCCGCAGAGCCGCGGCGTTCGAACGCCTCACCTCGAGCGTGACGAGCCGGCAGTCGTGGCGCCGGCCAAAGTCGATGATGTGCGCCAGCATTCGCGAGGCGTGCCCGGATCGGCGCGAGCGGGGGTCGGTGGCGACATTGAGCAGGTGTACCTCGTCGGCGACCAGCCAGTAATTTCCGAACGCCACCACCTCGCCGCCGGCCGCATCGCGGACCACGTCGACGTGCGCCCAGTCGCGCGCCAGCTCTTCCAGGAACACCTGTCCCGACCAGGGGGAGCGGAACGACACCCGTTCGATCTCCACGACCGCGTCGAGATCGCCCCGCCGCATTGGCTCGATCAGGAACGCCTGGGGCGCCTTGCTGACCGCCATCAGGGTTCCTCGACGGCCACCGGCTCACGCGCGGCCGCGGCCTCGAAGATGGCCGCCCAGAGCGCCGGGATCCCCTCCCCGGTCTCGCCCGAGATCAGGATCGGCGCGCGCCCGGCGAAGGTCTTGCGGCAGCGCTCGCGCAGCAGGCCCCGCTCGGTCGCCGACAGCTTGTCGACCTTGGTGAGCACGATCTGCGCCGGGACGTGCTCGGTCCCCAGCCACTCATACA
Source organism: uncultured Myxococcales bacterium (assembly GCA_937889515.1). Classification (GTDB taxonomy): domain Bacteria; phylum Myxococcota_A; class Polyangia; order Fen-1088; family Fen-1088; genus JADGRB01. Next base: position 3,881 of record CALAOV010000133.1, read on the forward strand.
GCTGCCGCTCCTCGTCCTCGACCCCGCGCCGCGAGTCGATCAGGATTACGAACAGCGCCAGCTGCCGCCGGACCCGGGTGTAGCCCTCGATGAGCGGCTGCCAGGTCTGGCGCTCGCTGCGGGACACCTGGGCATAGCCGTAGCCCGGCAGGTCGATCAGACGCAGATCGGTGATCGGGGCGGAGCGGCCGAGCCGCAGCGAGAACATCACCAGGCCCCGCGTGCGCCCCGGCGTCTTGGAGGTGCGCGCCAACCCTTTGCGACTGGCCAGCCGGTTGAGCAGCGTCGATTTCCCGACGTTGGACCGGCCCGAAATGGCGATCTCCGGGGGACCTGGGGGCGGCATCCCGGCCAGCTCGCGCGCCTCGGCCACGAAGGTGGCTTCGACGACGTCGGGCACGAATGTCGGGGTTCGTTCGCGGGTCACGTCGGTCTAGGGTAGCATCGGACGTCGTGGCAGGCGGCCTCAAGGTTCTGGGGCTCACCGGTGGAATCGGCACGGGGAAGTCGACCGTGGCCCGGATGTTCGTCGCCCGCGGTGTCCCCGTCGTCGACGCCGACGCCCTGGCGCGCGACGTGGTCGTCCCCGGCCAACCGGCCCACGCGGAGATCGCCGCCGCCTGGCCGGCGGTGATCGGGGCGGACCGCACGATCGATCGCAAACGGCTCGGTGAGATCGTGTTCGCCGATCCCGCCGTCCGTGCCCGACTCGAGGCCATCACCCATCCGCGGATCCAGGCGGCGGGCACCGAGCATCTAGCCGCCCTCGCCGCTGCGGGCCACCCGCTGGCGCTCTACGCGGCCGCGCTGCTGGTCGAGAGTGGGCGCTGGCGCGACTACGACGGGCTCATCGTGGTGACCGCGTCCGAGGCGACCCAGATCGCCCGCGTCGGGGCGCGCGACGGGCTCAGCCCAGCCGAGGCCGAGGCGCGCATTGCCGCGCAGCTCCCGACCGCAGACAAGGTGCGGGTGGCTACCTTCGTCATCGACAACGACGGCGATCTGGCCGCCACCGAGGCCGCGGTCGATGCGCTTTTGCGCCGGCTGACTTCTTCGGCCTAGCTTCGGCGCCTCGTCAAGCCATGTTCGGTTCGGGATATCCCCGACCGGGCTTGGCGAACAGATAGCCCTGGCACAGATCCCCGCCCAGGCCGATCAGCATGTCGCGCTCCGCGATGGTCTCGATCCCCTCGGCCACCAGCTGGATCCCGAGCTCGGTGCACAGCGCGATGATCGAGCGCACCAGCTTCTGCTTCACCGCCGAGCTGTCGATCCCGCGCACCAGCGACATGTCGACCTTGACGACTTCGGGCTCGAGCTGCGCGAAGCTGGTGAGGCCGGCGTAGCCCGCGCCGAGATCGTCGATCGCGATCCGGTAGCCGAGCGCCCGCAGCCGCATCACGCGCGACTGCAGCTCGTGAATCCGATCGAGCGCGGCGCGCTCGGTGATCTCCAGGACCACCTGCCGCGCGTACGGCGTCAGCGCCCCGTCCTCGGCGTAGAGCTCCGGATCTTCCAGGTCGGCCGGGTGCAGGTTGACGAAAAGGAGCGCCGGCGGCGGCGTCTCGCGCAGCAGCACCGCGACCTTCTGGCGAATGATCCGGCCCAGCTCGGCGGCCTTGCCCAGCCGCTCGGCGGCGTCGAAGAAGTCGATGGGGCTGCGCAAGGTCGGCTCCTCGGTCCGCAGCAGCGTCTCGTAGGCGAAGATGCGTCGGCCCGACCAGGAGATGATTGGTTGCGCCGCCACCCACAGCTTGTCCACCGCCGACGCGAACCGCGCCTCCAGGCCCGCCCGATCGCCGATCGGCTTGCCTTCGAGCTCATGCACCGAAGTCGCCTCGCGGCGGACCCGCGCCAGGCGGTGCACCCGCACGGCGCGCGCAACCACCTCCAGCATGGCCTCCGGGGCAACCGGTTTGAGCAGGTACCGAAAGGCGCCGTACTCGATCGCGGCCAGCGCGCTTTCGAGCGCCGGGCTGCCGGTCATGAAGATCATCGGGACGTCGAGATCGTTTTCGCGGACCGTCCGCAGGAGCGCCAGGCCGTCCATGTCGGGCATGGCGATGTCGCTCACGATCACGTCGAAAGCGGTGGCCTTGGCGAGCGCCGCGGCCTCGCGGCCGTCGTGCGCGACGCTGACCTTGTGGCCCGCCGCGGCGAGCGCCCGGGCGTAGCCCCGGGCGGTGACCGGCTCGTCGTCGACGACCAACACCTGGGTCGCGACGGCCTCATTTTCGCCGGCGTCGATGCCGTGGCCGTTGGGATCGGCCGCGGTGGCTTTGCCCTGCATCTCCTGGTTAATCGGCGGTGACGCAGCCAATCTTTAGCAATCCGTCGCCCGGCGGTGGCGGGCGATCGGCGGCGCGGCGCGGCGCGCAGCGGGCGCTCAGATCACCCGAACGGCACCGGCGCGAATCAGGCGCGCGGCGATCCGGAGCACGTCGGTCGACCCGACCCCCGAGCCATCGAACAGTTCTTCCAGCGTCCGGGTTCCGTCGATGCGCGCGATGAGCGCGCGTTCACGCTCGCCCAGACGGGCCCGCGCGATCTCCTCGGCGCGCGGCGCCAGGACCGGGACACCACCCAGCGGGCCGACATAGGCGGCGAAGACCCGGGCCAGCAGCGGCCGCGCCGGCTCGATGACCTCCACGATCCCCGGTGGGGGCGCCTCGTCCGATTCGTGCAAAGCCCCCTCGGCCGCGGTGACCGCCGCGGTCAGATCGCCCTCGTCGAGCGCCGCCCGGGCGTCGTCGATGAGGGCGGCGGCCCGCTGGCGGCAGGGCGCGATGCCGGCCTCGGCCGACGCCGTGGGCTTCGATCCCGAGCCCAGCGATTGCCGATCCGAATCGCCGACCCGCCGCGTGTGGTGCTCGTCGTCGTCGCCCATCCTTCGAACAGGGTACCCTGCATCGGCGTGGGGCGCGGCCGGATCGCGGGGCGCCGGCGAACGGCCTGCCCTACCGAGCATCGACTCGGCCAGCTGAGCCGGAATGGGCGACGTCAGCGTCACCCGCCGATCGCGCGAGACATCGATCTCGGCGGTCTCCATCGCGCCGCCGATCGGGTGGGGCCGGCCCCCGGTGTCCTCGGTGTCGAAAGCGAGCTCGATGTCCTCGCCCGGATGGGCACCTTCCTCGACGCCCAGCTCCTCGGTCACGGGACGCCCGGCGCGATTTGCGCGACCGAGCTCTGGGATGGATCCCTCCCGTGGTTTCATTGTCCAGGTCAGCTTCGGCAGGTCCGCAGGCGCCCTTGAGCGCCGCGCTCCCGGCCGGCGACGCGGGCCTCAAGGCAGCAGCAGCTCGAGCAATGCCTTCTGCGCGTGCAGACGGTTCTCGGCCTGCTGCCAGACGACGCTGGCCGGCCCTTCGATGACTTCGTCCGAGACCTCCTCGCCGCGGTGGGCCGGCAAGCAGTGCAGGACGATCGCCTCGGGAGCGGCGCCGCGCAGGAGCGCGCCATCGATGCAATAGCCGGCGAAGGCCACCCGGCGCGCCTCGGCCTCGGCCTCCTGCCCCATGGAGGCGAAGACGTCGGTCGACAGGACCTGTCGTCCGGCCACCGCCTCGGCGGGGTTCTTGTGAAAAGTGATCCGCCCGCGCTCGCTGGCGCGTGCCCTCTCGACCACGCCTGCGTCCGGCTCGTAGCCCGGCGGGCAGGCCAGCGCCAGGTCCAGTCCCAGGATGCCGGCCGCCTCGATCCAGGAGTTGGCCATGTTGTTGCCGTCGCCGATCCAGGCGTACTTCACCGAGCGCAGAGCCCGCGGCACGTCGGCGGCGCCGAAGCGCTGCGCCACGGTCTGCAGGTCGGCCAGCACCTGGCAGGGGTGCATGAGATCGGTGAGACCATTGATGATCGGGACGGTCGCGTAGCGGGCCATCTCCTCGGCGCGATCGTGACCGAAGGTGCGCAACATGATGCCGTGGCAATAGCCGGAGAGGACCCGCGCCGTGTCGCGCAGCGGCTCCCCCCGCTCGAGCTGCGAGCCCTGCATGCTCAGGTAGAGGGCGTGGCCGCCCAGGTCGAACATGGCGATCTCGAAGCTGGCGCGCGTGCGGGTGGAGGCCTTCTCGAACACCATGCCGAGGACCCGGCCGGGACGGGTCGCGTGCGCGGTGCGCGCGGCACGCAGGGCCCGGAGCTCTTCGGCGCGTACGATCAGCGCCTCGATACCACCGTCGGGCAGATCGGAGAAAGCCAGGAAGGAAGCCGGAGGGTGAGTCGCCGCCTTGGTCATCGCCCTTCACCCAGAACCGCGTCCAGGATCTCGATCGCCTCGTCGATCTCCGCCTTGCCCACGATGAGCGGCGGCACGAGGCGAACGACGTTGCCGCCGGCCACCGACACCAAGAGGCCGCGCGCCCGCGCGCGCGCCACGATGTCGCCCGGATCGCCGTCGAGGATGAGCCCCTGCAGCAGGCCCCGGCCGCGTGCGCCGCGGGTCTTCGGGCGCCGCCGCTCGGCCAGGCGCAGCAGCGCCGAGCCGAGATAGGAGCCCACCTCCCGACAGTGCTCGAGCAATCCCAGCTCGTCGATGGCCCGCTGGACGTAGAGGGCGGCGGCGGTCGCGAACGGGTTGCCGCCGAACGTCGAGGCGTGCGTTCCCGGCTCGAAGCCGCGCGCCACCTCCTCGTTCGCCAGCATCGCGCCGATCGGGATGCCGCCCGCCAGGCCCTTGGCCAGGGTCAGCACGTCGGGGACCACCCCCTCGCCTTCGAACGCGTAGAACGTGCCGGTGCGGCCGCTGCCGGTCTGGATCTCGTCGAAGATCAGCACCGTACCCGTGTCGGTGCAGAGGCGGCGGAGCTCCTGCAGGTAGCCCGGCGGCGGGAGGTTGATGCCCCCTTCGGCCTGGATCGGCTCGACGATCACCGCGCAGGTCTGGACGCCGATCGCCGCGCGCGCCGCGGCCACGTCGCCGAACGGCAGGAACCGGACGGGGCCCACCAGCGGGCCGAAGCCCTCGCGGTACTTGGCCTGACCGGTCACGCTGAGCGCGCCGAAGGTCCGGCCGTGGAATCCGTTTTCGAAGGCCACGAATTCGATCCGCTCGGGCGCCTTCTTGGCGACCGCCTGGTAGCGACGCGCCAGCTTGAGCGCCGCCTCGTTGGCCTCCGTTCCGGAGTTGCAGAAAAACGCGCGGCCGTGGAAGGCCCGCCGCGAGAGCGCCTCGGCGAACTCGAGCTGCGCCTGGATGTAGTAGAGGTTCGAGACGTGCACCAGGCGACGGGCCTGCGCCCCGATCGCGTTCGCCAGGCCCGCGTGGCCGTGCCCGAGAATCGAGACCGCCACGCCCGCCGTCATGTCCAGGTAGCGGCGGCCGTCGACGTCGAAGAGCGCGCACCCTTCGCCGCGCGCCATCACCACGGGCGGCTGGCGGTAGTTGTTGATGAGCAGCCGGCGGCCCATCTCGACGAGATCGTCTTGCTGCGACATCGCCCGACTCTACCCTGGCAGGCCGGTGATTTGTCGGCCGTGTCAAACGTCGACGCTTGTGACATGGTTGGTCGGGCTTAGGTTCGGGCCATGAAAAGCGCGCCCACCATCGTGAGCACGGCCACAGCCGTGCCAGCGCACTCCGCCACGCAGGGCGAAGTGAAGGACCGGGTGCGCGCGGTGCTCCCGCTGTCGCCGCGGCGGCTCGAGGCCACGATGGAGCTGTTCGATCACGCCGCCGTCGAACGGCGCTTCAGCGTCGAGCCGGTCGAACGCCTCGGCCAGCCGCGCGGTCTGGGTGAGGTCCAGGAGCGTTACCGCGAAAACGCCATCCTCCTCGGACGTCAGGTGGCAGCGGAGGCCCTGGCCCGCGCTGGGGTCGAGCCCAGACAGGTCGACCTCCTCATCACGGTGTCGTGCACCGGGATCATGATCCCCTCTCTCGACGCACACCTCTGCAACGATCTGGGCTTTCGGACCGACGTGCGGCGCCTGCCGATCACGGCACTGGGCTGCTCGGGCGGCGCCGCGGCGCTGGCGCGCGCGCACGACTTCCTGATCGGATTTCCGGAGGCGCGCGTGCTGGTCGTCGCGGTCGAGCTCCCCAGCCTGAGCCTGCAGCGCGCCGACCTGTCGCTGGCCAATCTGGTCTCGACCGCGCTCTTCGGCGACGGCGCGGCCGCGGCGCTGCTCGACGGCGGCGGCGCGAATTCGCCGGGCGGCGTCCGGATCCTCGAGACCCTCTCGCACCTCTTCCCGCAGACCGCCTACGCGCTGGGGTTCGACCTCAAGGACGACGGCTTTCATTCGGTGCTGTCCAAGGACGTGCCGGCCCTGATCAAGGCCGAGATCGCGCGCCTGGTGCGGGTGCTCGCGGATCGACGTGGCCTCCGCCGGCAAGACCTGACGGCGTTCGTGCTGCACCCCGGCGGGCGCAAGATCCTGGCTTTCATAGAAGAGGAGCTCGGGCTCACGCGCGACGACACGCAGCCTTCCTGGGACGTGCTGCGCGGCTTCGGCAACCAGTCGAGCGCATCGGTCCTGTTCGTGCTGCACGAATGGCTGACCAAACGCCGTCCGGCGCCCGCGGCGCACGGCATCCTGGCCGCCTTCGGGCCCGGTCTGTCGACCGAGCTGCTGCTGCTGGGATGGAGTTGACCCCCTGACCTCGACGGGTCTGTTCTACGCCCTGGTCGCCGCGGTCGGCGTCTGCCGGCTGGTGGAGATGTCGCTCTCGCGCCGGCACCAGCGCGCCCTCGCCGCGACCGGCGCCGCGCCGCTGCCCGAGCCGGTCTTCGGCGCGATGGTGGCGCTGCACACCGCCATCCTCGTCGGCGCGGTGGTCGAGGTGCTGGCCCTCCACCGTCCGTTCGTCGCCGCGGTCGGCGTGCCCGCGCTGGCGCTCTTCGCGCTGGCGAACCTGTTGCGCTTCTGGGTCATCGCGACGCTGGGCGTGCACTGGAACGTGCGCGTCGTGCGCTCGATGCCGCTCGGCGTGGTGACCACCGGGCCCTACCGCTTCGTTCGCCACCCGAACTACCTGGCGGTCTTCGTCGAGCTCCTCGCGCTGCCGCTGGTTCACGGCGCGATCCTCACGGCGGTCGCGGGCGCCGCGCTCCACGCGCTCGTCCTGCGCCGGCGTGTGGCGCTGGAAGAATCGGTCCTGATGACCGACGACGCGTATCGCCGGGCGTTCGTCGGAAAGCCCCGCTTCGTCCCATGGCCGATGCCGTAGACGTCGTCATCGCGGGCGGGGGACCGGCGGGCGCGACGCTGGCGATCTGGCTCGGCCGCGCCGGGCTGCGGGTCGATCTCTTCGAGGCGCGGCGATTTCCGCGCGAGAAGCCCTGCGGCGAGGGGATCATGCCGGCGGGCGTGGCGGTGCTCGATCGCCTGGGCCTGCGCGAGGCGGTCGGCGGCCGGTCGCTTGCGGCGGTGCGTTACCACGGCTTCGGTCTCACGGCCGAGAGCCCCTTTTCGCCCGACGGCCGCGCCCGGGCGCTCGCCCAGCGACGCCTGCGCCTCGACGACACCCTGCTGCATGCGGCGCGCACCACGCCGGGGGTGCGGGTGTTCGAGGAGGCGCCCGTCCTTGGGGCGGCGGTCGTCGATGGACGCGCCGTCGGCCTCCAGGTCGGCGGCGAGCTCCGACGCGGCGGCCTGGTGGTGGGCGCCGATGGTCTCGACTCGCCGGTGCGGCGCTCGCTCGGCCTCGACGTCGGCGCCCGCGGCCCGGTCCGCGACGGCGTGCGGATGCACTTCCGCCTGGCGGCGGCTCGGGTGATCGGAAGCGGCGATCGCCTGGAGATCTTCATCGGCCGCGGCTACGAGCTCTAC
>CALAOV010000134.1 GCA_937889515.1 uncultured Myxococcales bacterium
CCCCCGCCCCGGCTCGGCGATCCCCCGGTCCCGCCGAGCCATCGTTCGCCCCAATCTGGCGATCCCCCGCCCCCGCCCGCCGGCCGAGCAGCCGCACCGCCCGCCGGGTCATCTCCTGCGCCGCCCGTCGCGAAAACGTGAGCAACAAGATCCGCCGCCCATCCGCCCCCCGCGCGATCAGCGCCGCCACCCGATGCGCGAGTGTCTGCGTCTTCCCCGTCCCGGCCCCCGCGATGATGAGGAGTGGCCGATCGTCCGCCGCCGCCGCCCGCCGCTGCGCCGGATTCAGCGTGTCCAGAATCGGATCGGGCGACGCGCCCGGAACAAGCGCGACCGGCGAAGCCGCCGCCCCGGAAGGCACCAGCGCAACCGGCGGCCCGGTCGGGACGATTAAGACGGATGAGGCTGGCGGGACGGATGAAACCGACGAATCGACCGACATTCCGGGCCCAGCAGGTTCCACGCGCGACATACTATACTAACGTTCAGTCATCGCAAATCCGGGTGGCCTTCCGGTGTCCGAGCTTGACCCCGCCTCACAGGGTACATATCATGATACATACCATGTCGATCAAACGCGCCAAGGTGTTCCAGACGGGCCGCAGTCAAGCCGTGCGGCTGCCGAAGGAATTTCGGTTCGAGGGCGACACGGTACTGATCCGGCGAAAAGGATCCGCGGTCATCCTCGAGCCCGACGGATGGCCCGACGGTTATGCCCTCTCGTTCGCAGGCATGCCGGACGATTTCGAGAGGGCCCCGCAGGGGACGCCCGAGCCGCGCGAAGAGCTTGAATGAAGTTCTTGCTCGACACGAACATTTGCATCTACGCGCTCAAGCCGAATCAGGCCGTGCTGGCACGACTGCTGGCTGAACGACCGATCGATGTCGGGCTCAGCGTCATCACGGAAGCCGAGCTCCGAACCGGCGCCGCCAAGAGCGCCTCGGCGGCGAAGACCACCCGCCGCCTCGAAAACTTTCTACGCCCGCTGACCGTGCTGGAGTTCACGTCGGACGACGCGCTCGCCTACGCAGCGCTGCGGGCCAAGCTCGAACACGCCGGCACACCGATCGGCCCGCTCGACACCCTGATCGCCGCGCAGGCCGTGGCCCGCAAGCTGACCCTCGTGTCGAACAACGAACGCGAGTTCAAGCGCGTCGCCGGGCTACACCTCGAGAACTGGGCTTCCGTTTAGAGCCCTCAGTGGCTCCCCTCACTGAAACGGATCCTGCCAGGGGTTCTTCACCGCCGGTGCCGCGTTCGCGGGCGGTGTCGCCGCCGCGGGCGTGGTCGCCGCCGCGGGCGTGGTCGCCGCTGGCGCCCGGTGGGCCGCGATACGCTTGTGCGCCGGACGCTTGGCCGTGTGAACCGGAGCGCGGCGGCGTGTCGCGCCGGCCATGCGGTGATTCTGGGCGGCGTGGGCGACGGCAACAGCCGGCGCCCTCAACCGTGTGGTCTTGAGCGGCGCAACGGCCGCGGGGGGCGCAAAGGCCGCCATCGGCGGTAAGGCCGTGGGCGACGGGGGCACGTGGGTGGGCTCCGCAAGGGGCGCCGCCGGGAGTTGCTCCACGACGGGAGCTGGCGGCGAGACGCCCGGGCTCACAGACTGCTTCGGGGCCTGGCCCGCCGTCTGGAACATCAGCGACGGGGCGGCTTTCGGACGCGGCAGGATGACGCCCGCGGCGACGACTAGGCCCAAGGACGCGACACCGACCGCCGCCCGGAACCATCCACGTTTCGTCGAGCCGCCGTCGGTGATGGGTCCCGGGGCGGAGCGCTCGCCGGCGTCGCTGGGCGGATCGTCGTGGTTGGCGACGTAGAGCGATACCGTGGGACCACCCGTCTGGGAGTCGATGTTGGGCACGGAGGAGAACGTCCCGGTGATCGTCCGGTTGATCCGGGGCGACGGCTCGCCCTGCAGCGCCAGCGCGGCGCCGGCGGCCGCCTTCCAGCCCGCGTGATCCCTGGCGAAGAGCCGCTTCATTTCGGCGGCGAGACCGGCGGGGCTGAACCCTTCGCTGGCGTAGGCGTGCCGGTGCAGGAGCAGCGCCATCTCGCGCGCGTCGGCAAACCGGTCCGCGGGATTTTTCTGCAGCGCCCGCATCACGATGCGCTCCAGTCGCGGCGAAACCCCCGCCTCCCGCGGCGGTCGGGGGACCTGCCCGTCGACGATGGCGCGCATGGTTTCGAGCTCCGTTGCGCGCCGGAACAGGCGCCGCCCGCACAGCGCCTCCCACAGCACCACGCCCAGCGCGAACACGTCGGAGCGTCGGTCCGCGGCGCCGCCCGAGGCCTGCTCCGGCGACATGTACTCGATCTTGCCCTTGAGGCCGCCGGGGACCGTCTCGGTCAGGCGCCCGAGGGCGCTCGCGATCCCGAAGTCGATGACCTTCACCGCCCCTTCGAAGGAGACGAGGATGTTCTCGGGCGAAACGTCGCGGTGGACGACGTTGAGCGGGCGCCCTTCGGCGTCGGTGAGGCCGTGCGCGTACCCCAGCCCCTCCGCCGCCTGCCCCACGATGAACGCCGCCTCCGGGTGTCCCAGGGGGCGCTTGCGCTTGGTCGCCTTGCGCAGGACGGCCGACAGCGGCTTGCCCTGCACGGGCTCCATCGCCAGAAAGTAGCCGTCGCGATCGCGGCCGACCTCGATGATCCGCACCACGTTCGGATGATCGAGCAGCGTTCCGATGCGCGCCTCGTCGAAGAACATCCGGACGAATTGCTCGTTCGACGACAGGTGCGGCAGGATCCGCTTGACGACCACCAGCGAGTGCAGACCGGTCAGCTCGCCGCAGATCCCCAGGTAGGTCTCCGCCATCCCCCCCTTGGCGAGCCTGCCGATCAGCTGATATCGGCCGATCCGGTCCGGATACCCGCTCTCGGTCTTTTTCTTATGCTCAAACGAAGTAAGCTGCAGCACTAGTCCTAGCAGTGTATACCAAAACCGGCGCAACCGCGACGGCTCTTTGGGGCCAAGTCCTGGCGCCGAGAGCAACCGACGCCGCCCCGCCCGGGCTTGGCGGCCCTTAGGGAGCGCCGTGGCCGAGGCCGAGGCGATGGACGCCCCCGAAGGCCTTCTCGTCCTCAGCCTTGCTCGCGGCCTCCTTCTTTTGCGCGTCGGCGATGGCGGCGGCCAGGTGGTCTTCCTCGGCCTTCAAACCGGCGGCGTCCCGCCGGAGCTTGGCGAGCTTTTTTTCGTCCGCGTTCGGACGGACCGCTTCCGATTCGGCCCGGGCTTCCAGCGCCTCGCGCTTGAGCCGGGTCTGCCAGCGCAGATCCTCGAGGATCGGGGCGAGACCTTCCTCGCGCGCGCCGTCGCTCATCCCGGAGGGTCGGGGCGGCGGCCGGGTGGCGAGCGCCTCGCGGGCCTGGGCGCGGCGCTCGAGCGCGCGCCGGAGCTTGTCGCGCAGCCGAACGTCGTCGGGCGCGATCTTCAGCGCCGCGCGGAAGTCCTGGACCGCCTGGTCCCACTCGCCGCGGGCGGAGGCGCTGCCACCCGCCTTCACCAGATCTTTGAGCTGGGCCGGATGTCCACCCTCGACCTTTGCCGCCGCCGCGGTCTGCGCGCGCGCTTCGCCTGCGAGGACGCCGACCAGAAGCACGGCGGCGAAGCTCCCGCGCCAGATCATCCCCGCAGGTTAACACCGGGCGTGTAGCTCCCGGCCGGCTTCTCCGTCGGCGGCTCGCCAGTGGGGACCGAGCTCACCCGAATTCCGGGCGCTCGTCCGTCGAGGCGCCGGGTCGCAACACGGTCTGGACCACGCTGCCGGCGGTCAGCAGCGCCACCGTCGCCAGGAAGGTTCCGCAGACGCCCAGGATGATCGCGCTGCGGAAGGGCTCGCGGAACGGCGCCGGCTCGTCGGCGGCGACCCGGGGCGCGCCCGCGGGCCGCCCGCGCTCGAGGGTCAGCGCCAGGAGCCGCTTTCGCAGGTCTTCGACGCGGCTCCGCAGGTGTTGCTCCGTCGTCTTCTGGTCGGTCAGATCGCCGAGCAGCGCGAGCGAGCCGGCGTAGCGACCCTCCCGGTCGTACACCGGATTCGCGGAGGCGAGGACCCAGATCGCGGTTCCGTCCTTGCGCCGCAGCTTGACCGCCTGGCGCTCCTCGATCCCGCGCTGGCGCCGCAGCAGATTCTGCTCGGCGACGGGCCGGCGCTCCGCGTCCATGAACGCGAAGACCTTCATCCCGATCATCTCCTCCTCGGTGTACCCGAGCAGCTCGGCGGCGTGGCGGTTCACGAAGGTGGTGCGCGCCTGCGTATCGATGAGCCAGATGCCTTCGTTGGTGGTGTCGAGCACCAGCCCGGCCACCATCCGGCGCAGCGCCGCCGAGCGACCGTCCGGCTGGGTCACCGGCGGCTCGGCCGACGATGTCAGCGGTTCGATGTCGAGTGGGTCGTCCTGGGCCATTCGCCGCGGATACTACTCTGGGTCGTCGGCGCGCGTCGGGCCAGGGGCGCGCAGGCGTGACATCCATCACGGCCTTGTGGCGCACGCGGCAGCACGACGCCTTGCTGGGTCGGTCGGCCCGTGCTGAGCTACGGGCCCGTGGGCGACAATTCGGGGGGATTCGTATCGGAGGCGGAGCGGCGCGGTAAGGGGCTCCCCCCGTCGGCCGTCGCGATCGCGATCCTCTCGCTGGTGACGATCGTCGGCTGGATGCTCCAGGGAGATATCGCCCGGGCGCGGACATTTCGTATGACCCCGGCAATCCCGCCGCCGCCGTCCTGGAGCCGAACAGCTGGGACGACCAGCTCAACCTGGCGGCCGGTGGTCTGTTCGTCGTGGTCCTGCTCGGATTTGGCGCGTCCAAGATCTTCCGGTCCGGGCGCGTCCGCGACCAATGACCTGGATGTCCGCGGACGGCGAACCGGACGTCCGGTCCCCCTCAAACCTCCGAATTTTCGCTGAATCCCTGGCGATCGCGCGGGTCGCCCGCCGGCCCCGAACCTGCAAGCTCCAGGTCGCGATCACCCGCACGGTGGTCAGCCTTCCATTAGAATGGGGGTCGGGCATGTCGCTGAAGCTGGGCCGTTTCGCGAAGCAATCGTCACGGGTGGCGGGCATCGCGCTGGCCCTGTCGCTGGGCGCCTGCGGCGGCAAGGTGGGCGGCGGTGGCGGCGGCAACACCACGCAGGGCGCGCCGCTCTGCGCGGACGATCCGGGACCGGCGCCGCTGCGGCGAATCACGCGCTTCGAATACGGGCGCACCATCGCCGATCTGACCGGCGTCGACCCGTCGGTGGCGCAGGCGCTGCCGCCCGACGAAGAGACCATGGACTTCGACGACATCGCGACCGCCTACAGCGTGTCGAGCCTGCACGCCGAGCGTTACCTGGAGGTGGCGGAGCAGGCGGCGGCGGCACTGAGCGCCGACGTGGCCGGGATGACCGTGCTGGCGGGTTGCGATCCGACCGGCGGTGACACGACCTGTGTATCGGCTTTCATAAGCGCCTTCGGAAACCGCGCCTGGCGGCGGCCACTGACCGACGACGAGCTGGCGGCGATGCTGCAGCTTTACACCGACACCGCCGACCCGGGCCCCACCGACGGCCTCGCCGGGGTGGTCGCCGCGATGCTGCAGTCGCCGCAGTTCATCTACCGGCCGGAGCCGAAGCCGGCGACCGCCACGGCGTCCCAGCCGGTCGACGGCTACGCGCTGGCGACGCGCCTCGCGTATTTGCTGACGGGCGCGGGGCCCGACCCGACGTTGCTGGAGGCCGCGGGGGCCGGCGCGCTCGCCACCGAAACCGGCCTTTTGGCCCAGACCGATCGGCTGCTGGACGACACCCGCGCCTCGGAGCTGTTCGTTCACTTCGCCAGCGAGTGGTGGGAGATCGAGGCGCTCGGAACGCTGGAGAAGGATGAGGCCCTCTACCCCGCCTGGACCGACACCACGCCCGCCGCGCTCGGCCAGGAGACCACCGACTTCCTGGTCGACGCCTGGCAGAGCGGACCGACGCTGACGGCCCTGCTGACGGCGCCCGTCACCTTCGCCGACGCGTCGCTGGCCGCCTACTACGGCCTCGCCGCGCCGAGCGGCGCCGGCTACCAGCGCATCGCGCTCGATCCGAACCGCGCGGCCGGCATGCTGACGCAGGGAAGCTTTCTGGCCGTTCACGCCAAGGCCGACCAAACGTCGCCGGTCCAGCGCGGCAAGTTCGTCCGCGCGCAGCTGTTCTGCACGCCGCCGCCACCCCCGCCGCCGTCGATCGTGGTGGCGCCGCCGGTGGTCGACCCGCGCCTGCCGACCCGCCAGCGCTTCGCGCAGCACACGGCGGATCCGGAGTGCTCCGGCTGCCACGCGCTCATGGATCCGATCGGGTTCGCGTTCGAGCACGAGGATCCCATCGGGCGCTGGCGCGACACCGACGCCGACGTGCCGGTCGATGCCACCGGCGCGCTGACCGGCACCGACGTCGACGGCGCTCTCGACGGCGTGCCCAGCCTGGCGGCGCGCCTGGCGCAGAGCGCCGAGGTGGGCACCTGCGCGGCGACGCAATGGTTCCGCTATGCCTTCGGCCGCAGCGAGCAGACCAGCGGCGATCTCTGCGCGATCGGCGCGCTGGCCGGCGTCCTCACCGGACCCGGCGGCGACTTCAAGCAGATGGTGCGCCAGACGGTCCGGCTGGCGGCCTTCCGCAACATCCCCCCGGAGGCGCCATGAAACCCCTGTCGCGACGAACCATCCTGCGCGGCGCGGCCGGGGCCGCCATCGCCCTGCCCTGGCTGGAAGCGATGTGGCCCCGCAAGGCGCAGGCGGCGACGCCGCCCAAGCGCTTCATCGTCATGTTCTCGCCCAACGGCACGCTGCCCACGCAGTGGACGCCGACCGGGACCGAGAGCAGCTTCACGCTCTCGCCGATCCTGACGCCGCTGGTCCCGCATCAGGCCGACATTGTCGTCGTCGAAGGCCTCCTGCAAGAGGGCGGCGGCGGGGACGGACACCAGAACGGGATCGGCGGGATGCTGACCGGCAGCCCGCTCAACCCGGGGCCGTTCGCGGGCGTCGGCGCGCCGCCGGCCGGCTGGGCCACGGGGCCGTCGATCGATCAGCGCATCAGCCAGGCGTTGGCCCAGCCGACCCCGTTCCAGTCGCTCGAGCTGGGCGTGCAGGTGGGCGCGGCGGACAACTGGGGGCGGATGATCTATCAGGCCGCCAACCAGCCGCTGCCGCCGACCGACGATCCGGCCCAGGTGTACGCGACGGTGTTCTCGGACCTGCACACCGACCCGGCCGTGCTGGCCCACCTGCGCACGCGGCACAAGTCGATCCTCGACGCGGTGGGGGGCGAGTACACGCGTATCTCCAATCAGCTGGGCAGCGCCGACAAGCAGCGCCTCGACGCCCACCTGGCGGCGGTGCGCGAGATCGAGACGCGTCTGACCACCAGCCTGGTCGACAACAACCCGGCCGCCTGTCACGACCCGACGGTGACCTCCTTCGCGACGCCGCAGGCCAACGATTCGTTCCCCGCCGTCGGCGCGCTGCAGATGGATCTGATGACCATGGCGCTGGCCTGCGATCTGACCCGGGTGGCGTCGCTGCAGTGGTCGCGCTCAGTGTCGCAGGTGCGGTTCACCTGGCTCGGCGTCCCGGACGGGCACCACGATCTTTCGCACCGGAGCGACACCGACACCGACGCGGTCACCAAGCTGACGCTGATCAACACCTGGTACGCCCAGCAGATGGCGGACCTCATCACGCGCCTCAAGAACACGCCCGACGGCGCGGGCGGCACGCTGTTCGACAACACCCTCCTTTTGTGGAGCAACGAGCTGGCCAAGGGGAACACCCACAGCCGCCAGGACGCCCCCTACGTGCTGGCCGGCAACGCGGGCGGCAACCTGCGCACGGGGCGCTTCGTCAGCTACGAGGGGCAAGGGTTGCCGCACAACAATATGATGGTGTCGCTGCTCAACGCGATGGACATTCCCGACACCACCTTCGGCAAGGCCGAGTGGTGCTCCGGGCCGCTCACCGGGCTGCTTTGATGAATCGCCAACCGAGACCAGCAACAGGACAAGCGACATGAAGACACTCTGCGCCCTGATCCTCACCGCACTCTGCGCGGCCGCCGGCTGCAGCCCGTCCCCCAGCGCGGTGCCCGGCGACGGCGCGGCCGGGAACGGCGGCGGCGCGTCGGGCGCCT
>CALAOV010000135.1 GCA_937889515.1 uncultured Myxococcales bacterium
CCGCTGGTGTTCCGGTTGTCATGCCAATGGCATCGCCGGGTAGCTATGTCCGGAACAGATAACCGCTGAAAGCATCTAAGCGGGAAGCTGACCTCCAGATTAGGAATCCCGAGTCGTAAGACTCCTAAAGACCCCTTATAGACCATGAGGTTGATAGGCCGGGTGTGGAAGCGCTGCAAGGCGCGGAGCTAACCGGTACTAATCGGTCGTGCGGCTTGGTCACCATTATTTTCTTTTTCGCGATGCACCGTTTATGAGGTCGAGTCGCGCTTGATTGCGATACTCAAGACACACCAAAAGATTTGTTGCTGCCGATCGCGTGAGCGGAGACGGGCTTTGCCCGCCGAAGCTCATCGCGGGGGGTTCGGGACCCTCTCAGGGTCCCGAATAAAGCAACGACAGCTTTCCGGCGGTCATACCGGAGGGGCCACACCCGATCCCATCTCGAACTCGGAAGTTAAGACCTCCAGGGCCGATGGTACTGCAGGGGAAACTCTGTGGGAGAGTAGGTCGTCGCCGGGAATTATTCGGGCCCCGCGCCATTAACCATGGCGCGGGGTTTTTTTGTCTTTTGTCCGGCGAGGCCCCCTGCCCCGTCGCGCTTGCCCGCGCACCGGGTCTTCGCTACGGTCCGGCTAAGGGGAGGGTCATCATGTTTCCAGCGCTGCCGATCGTCATCGCCGTCTTCGGTGCCATCGTCCTGTTCAGCGGATTGGTCACGGTTTCCCAGGGGACCGTCGCGATCATCACGGTGTTCGGGAAGTACAGCCGGGTTCTCCGGCCCGGCCTGAACTTCAAGCTGCCCATCTTCGAGAGCGTCTACCGCCGCATCTCGATCCAGAACCGCAGCGTCGAGCTGGAGTTTCAGGCCATCACCTCCGATCAGGCCACCGTCGGCTTCAAGGCGATGCTCCTGTACGCCGTCGTCAACCCGGACGAGGAGACCATCAAGAACGTCGCGTTCAAGTTCATCGATCAGCAGAGCTTCATGCAGACGCTGACCCGGACGGTCGAGGGGAGCGTGCGTTCGTACGTCGCCACCAAGAAACAGAGCGAGATCCTCAGCCTGCGGCGCGAGATCGTCCACGAGGTCAAATCGCAGCTCGACGCCAGCCTCGAGGAGTGGGGCTATCACCTCATCGATCTGCAGATGAACGATATCGTCTTCGACCAGACCATCATGGATTCAATGGCGCGCGTCGTCGCCTCGTCGAATCTGAAGGCGGCCGCCGAAAACGAAGGGCAAGCCCTGCTCATCACCAAGACCAAGGCCGCCGAGGCCGAGGGACGGGCCATTCAGATCTCCGCGGAAGCGCAGCGCGAAGCCTCCCGGCTGCAGGGTCAGGGGGTCGCGCAGTTCCGCGAGGAGATGGCCAAGGGCGTGCGGCAATCGATCGAACAGATGAAAGAAGCCGGACTCGATCCGACCTTCCTGCTGTTCTTCATGTGGTCCGAGGCGATCAAGCACTTTGCCGAGCAGGGCAAAGGCAACGTCATCTTCCTGGACGGCTCCGTCGAGGGGATGCAGCGCCAGCTGCGAGAGGTGACGGCGCTCGGGCAGCTCGGCAAGGCGGCCATGGCGCCGACGACGGCGCCGACGCGATAGGCCAGTCCGGGCCGTACCGTCAGCGCGGGCGGTCGAATTTGGGCGCGGCCTCCAACCTCGAGAGGTGGCGCCCGAACCGTTCGGCGATCAGGTGCTCGACGCAGTAGTTGGCCCCGCCCAGGCGCTTGCGGCCGCAGCCCGCCTTGCGGCATTCGAGCTTCCGCTCGCGCAGCGGCCCCAGGTGCTCCTCGAGACGTGCCAAGCAGTAGGCGCGCAAGGTCGACGCCCGATCGATGTCCCGCAGGCGCCGCGCCGAGGCGGGCTCCGGGCTGCAGAGAATCATGCCGCCTTCGATCTCTTCGGGCCAGACGGCCAGCCACAGACGCCGGCAGCCCGAGCATTGGCGCAGCTCTTCCCATTCCGCCAGCTCGACCACCGGCCACTGCATCACGCTGTCGTCCTCGACCTTGGACCAGGGTGGTCGCGCGCGACAGGGACAGTCCAACGTCGGTTCCAAGTTCCGCCTAATCTTGCCCGCCGGAGTCCTCCACGTCGAGGCGCTGCTTCATTTCATCGGTCAAATCGCGCGCGATGACCAGCCCACCACGCACCGAGCGCAGCCGGATGAAGCGCAGGTCCGGGAACTCGGCCAGCACCTCGGCCAGATCCGGCTCGTCGCCCCGCCGCGCCAGCCCGACGACTCGGACATCCCCGAAGTTGTACCCGCCGCTGGGGGGGAGCGGTGGCGCGGCGACCAGGAACGACGCGGCCGCGCTCAGGTCGGGCGGCACGATCACGAACGACGCGGGGACGTCCCGCAGCACCAGGACCTGGCCCGCCTCGATCGCTGGGTCTTCCTTGGTCGCGAGATCGATATCCTTGATGCCGCCGTCGACGTGAAAGACGTGGTGCCCGGCACGCAGTCCGGCCGCCACCGCCCGCCGGGTGGCCGCGACCCTTCGTCCGTACGACCGCACGTCCGCCCGGCGTTCCGTCGCCTGCGCCGCACCGGCCAGGATCAGAAGCGTCGCCAGGGTGATTTGGGCCGCGGTCCCCACCCCGGCCAGCGCTTCCGCGGCCGCCCAGCAGAGCCCCACGGCGGGAAGATAGAAATAGCGCGCCCCCACCGCCCAACCGGCCGCCGCCAGCGGCGCGGCGGCGATCGCCGCGAACGTCAAGGGAGCGAAACGGGCGAGCCCCCTCCCCCGCCGCACCATCGACAGCAGCGAGAGCGCGATGACCGCGGCACCGATCGCGAAAGCCAGCGGAATCGGCACGATCTGGTCACCGGTGAAGACCTGAGCCAGTCCACCGCCGATCTGGAGACCCATCCCGGCGATGCTCGGCCGCGGCTCGGCGCCGCCACCCCAACCGTGCAGGACGATCCGGCGAACAACCAGCACACCGGCCAATGCCGCGAGCTGCGGCGCGATCGCGACCAGCGATCGCCAGCGCGACGGGGCCAGATCCGAGCTGGCCAGATCCGGGCTGGCGACCTCCGGGCGTGACCAGAGCACCACCGCCGCCAGGACGGGCAGGACGTAGGCCGACTCCTTCGAGACAAAGGCGGCCAGCGCCGCCAGCGCGGCCAGAACGCCCCGACCCCGCACGACGAACAGCAGGGACGCCAGGACGAACACCGTCGCCAGGAGATCGGTGTTGGCCGCGAACCAGAGGGCGGTATCCAGGTTCTGCGGCGCCAGAAACATGAGGGCGGCGGCCCCCCACGCGACCACCCGCGGCCGCTCGAGCGCGCGCAAGAGCTCCGCGAGCAGCATCGCCGCCCCGATGTGCAGCGCGAGCGAGAGGAGCGCGAACGGAAAGCGGCTGCCGCCGCCCAGCCGGCCCAGGAGCCACCAGACCATCATCGGCAACGGCCGGTAGTACTCCCCGCCGTGCCGATCGGTCAGAAACGCCGCCAGCGGGTTGGAGGCGTGGCGGGCAAACGCCAGAAACAGGTGATCGTCGCCGATGAAGGTGGTCGCCGCGAAGAACGGTGCGACCACGACGACCGCCGCGATCCCGAGCGCGACCGCGCCTGCCCACCGACCCGCGGTCAAGGCGCCGCCGTCGCCGCCGCCGGCATCTAGGGCCAGGGCGCGTTTGCCCGCCGGGCCACGCCCTGCAGGATGCGCATCATCTGGTCGTGGAGGTGGCCGTTGCTGGCGAGGATCCGGCCGGTCTGGCCGTCGAAGGGGCTGCCGTCGAGATCGCTCACCCGACCTCTGGCACCCAGAAGAATCGCCGCGCCGGC
>CALAOV010000136.1 GCA_937889515.1 uncultured Myxococcales bacterium
CGAGATTGGTCAGTGACTGGAGTTCAGACGTGTGCTCTTCCGATCTGGCCTCCTGGCTGCGACCACGCAGCTGCAGGTCGACGTGCAACCGGTGGAGGCGACCAGCGCGAGCGCCGCCGCGAGCGCGAGGGCCGAGGATGCGAGGTCCATCGATGGGTAACGTGTAGTATAGGGTTGCGGTGAAGCTCAACGTTCTTCGTTCGTTGCTCGCCGCTTCGATCGCGGCCGCGTGGCTGACTTCCCCGGCCCACGCCGCGGTCACGCCGAACCCGCTATTCGGCGACCACGCGGTGCTGCAACAAGGCACCCAGATCCCCATCTGGGGCACGGCCGCTCCCGGTGAAGGTATCCTGGTGGAGATCGCGGGTCAGGCGGTCTCCGCCAAGGCGGGCTCGGACGGCAAGTGGCTCGCGCAGCTGGCGCCGATGAAAGCCGGCGGCCCGTTCACGCTGACGATTTCGGGCGAAAAGAAGCAAGCTCCGATCGTCCTCACCGACATTCTCGTCGGCGAAGTCTGGGTGGCGGGCGGCCAGTCGAACATGGAGCGGCAACTCGGCTTGCGCGTCGGACAGCAACCCATCGCCGACTGGGAAAAAGAAGTCGCCGCCGCGAATCAACCGCAGATCCGCCACTTCGGCGTCGCGCAGGAGAAATCGCTGACACCCCTTTCGACCGTCAAAGGGCAGTGGGACGTCTGCACGCCCGAGGCCGTGAAGAACTTCACCGCCGTCGGCTATTTCTTTGCACGCGACCTGCAGCGGGCGCGACACGTTCCCGTCGGCATCATTCACGCCTCCTGGGGCGGCACGCCCGCGGAGGCCTGGACCAGCGAGGCTGGACTGCGCCCGTTGCCGGATTTTGCCGACACTGCGGAGCTGCTCAAGACCCTGATCGCGGATCCCGTGGCCGCTCGACGCCAGTACGAGGCGAAGCTCGAGACCTGGTTCCGGGCCAACGACACCGGTTCGGCGGAGGGCGGGTCGTGGCGGGATCCGGCCCTGGATGCCGGCGCCTGGAAGACGATGACGTTGCCCACGCTCTGGGAAGACGCCGGCGAGCCCGACCTGAACGGCGTGGTCTGGTTCCGCAAGACCTTCGACCTTCCGGCCGGCGCCGCGAGCGCCGCAGCGGAGCTGCAGCTGGGCATGGTCGACGACATCGACACCACCTGGGTCAACGGCGTGAAGGTCGGAACCACCGTCGGGTACAACATGGTGCGGAGGTATCCCCTCGGCAGCGGCGTGCTCAAGCCCGGCCGCAACGTCGTCACCGTGCGCGTGCTCGACACCGGCGGCGGCGGTGGCATCTGGGGCGATCAGAAGCTGCAGGTCGTATTCGGGAAAATCTCACACGATGGCCAGCACGCGGCAGAGCCGGACGCTGGCCAAGCGCCGCAGCCCATCATCCTGTCGGGTCCGTGGCGGTATCGAATCGGGATGAAACTGGAAGACGGTCCGCCGCCGCCGATGGGTGTCACGGGCGATGTGGCCACACCCACCGTCCTTTACAACGGGATGATCGCGCCGCTCCTGCCCTACGCCATTGCCGGCGTGATCTGGTACCAGGGCGAAGCCAACGTGCATCGCGAGCAGCAGTACCGGACCCTGTTCCCCGCCCTGATCGCCGACTGGCGACAGTCCTGGGGCCAGGACTTCCCGTTCCTGTTCGTTCAGATCGCCCCTCACCACGACATGACGCCCGAGCTGCGCGAGGCCCAGCTCCTGGCCTGGCAGCACACGCCGAAGACGGCGATGGTCGTCACGATGGATTGCGGCGACGCGACCGACATCCATCCCCCGCACAAACAGCCGGTCGGGGCGCGGTTGTCTCTGGCGGCGCGGGCGCTGGCCTACGGAGAACACCTCGAATACTCCGGACCGGTCTTCGACACGATGAAGGTCGCGGGTGGAAAAGGAGCCGGCAAGGCGACGCTGAGTTTCACGCATCTCGGGCGCGGCCTCGTCGCCAAGGGCGGCCCGCTCAAAGGTTTCACGATGGCCGGCGCCGACAAGGTGTTTCATCCCGCCCGGGCGCAGATCCGCGGCCACACGGTGGTGGTGACGAGCGAGGCGGTGCCGCAGCCCGTGGCCGTCCGCTACGGCTGGGCCAACGTGCCGAACGGCAATCTTTTCAACAAGGCCGGCCTCCCCGCCCCGCCGTTCCGGAGCGATCCGAATTGAGCCCGCCCGCGCGGCCCAGAGAAACGACGACGGACACCTTCGGGTTACACTACCGAAATGGCCCGTCTAGCCCTGCTGGCGATATCTATCGTGACGTTACAGAGCTGCGGTGGCAGTGCACCGGCGCGATCGGTCGCGGACGCTTCGACGCCCGATGGCGCGCAACAGACTCGGGACAGTGCCGTCGCTGAGCGAGTGCAGCCGCTCTGGCTCGCGGAGAACAGCGGCAGCACCGACTACCTGTTCAGCATCTGGGGAAGCGGTCCCACCGATGTCTACGTCGCTGACGCGAACTACAACCCACCCCAGTCCGGTGGGATTCTCCACTCCACCGGAGACGGGACTTGGGTCAGGCAGACGAACGGGATTACGGGCCCCGTGCAGGCTGTTTGGGGAAGCGGCAGCAATGACATCTACGCGTCGAGCGCGGCGATGCTTCACTCGACGGGTGACGGCATCTGGACCCAGCAACCAACCGGTGTCGTCCAGACCACGTATGCAATCTGGGGCACCGGTCCCGACAACGTCTACATCGTCGGTGGGTATGACAATGTCGGGACCATCCTTCATTCTCCCGGCGATGGTTCCTGGACCGTTCAGGCCACCGTCAACGCGAACCTGAACATGATCTGGGGAAGCGGCTCTACGGACATTTATGTCGTCGGGGTTGGCGAGATAGGCTCGACGTTCACCGGCGATATCTCCCGCAGCCAAGGAAACGGCACCTGGTCCAGTCAGACGCTGAATCCAAACCCTGGCACGAGCAACGTCTGGGGAAGCAGCAGCAGCGACGTGTACATAACGGGGCCCAGTGGATCGGTTCTCCACTCTGCGGGGGACGGGACATGGACCTCTGAATCGACGGGGCAACCGAACACAAATGGCATCTACGCAATCTGGGGCAGTGGTCCGGACGACATCTACATCGGCGGCGATGGCGGTACGATTCTGCATATGACTGGCGGTGGTACGTGGACCAAAGAGAGCACACCCGGCGCCGATATCGTGATCCAGGCCATGTGGGGCAGCGGCCCCGACGACGTATACGCCGTCGGCAACGGAACGATTCTGCACCGTCGCACCAACTAGCGCCCGCCCGCCTCCTTCGACGGCCCGCTAGTAGGTTCCAACCACCACGCGAAGGATCTGCGGCTCCGAGGTGAAGTTGAGGCCCCAGTCGGTCTGGTCGCCGTTCCAGAGGCGGCGGAACTTGAACTTGCCGCTCTCGTAGGTCCCCTCCTCGACGCGCAGGTAGTCGCGCTGCTTCTTCGGCGCGGCGCCGGTCGTCTGGAAATCGACGCGGCAATGGACGCCGGCCACCAGAAACTGATTGTCGTCGAGTTGGGCGACGAAGGCGCCGCCGACGGGCTCGGCGTTCCCCGGCGGCTTGTCGCCGAATCCGAACTGCGGGAGGCCGTACGAGACGTTAACCTTCCAGCCGCCGATCTCCAGGCTCTGTGCGGGCGTCCCTTTCTTCTCGGCGACCCCTTTGACCTTCCCCTCGAAGCCGAGGCGGGCGAGCTCGCGCATCATCGGGCCGACGAGCTGGTAGTTGAGCGCGAACGGCGCCAGCGTCTCCTCGTTCGTCTTCTTGGCGCCGAGCGGAAAGTTCACGTAGTTCGTGACGTCGATCCCGAAGGGCGAGAACCCGAGCGTCTCGTGGCCGAGCGCGAGGAAGAAAAAGCGCGCGTACTGCGGCGCGTTCGAGATCTCGGGGATGAGGAGCGGATTGTCCGGCCGCCGGTAGAGCTCCATGACCTTGTCGACCTTGGTGTAGTCGTCCATGTAGATGTCGGGCGCCAGGAGGTCGAGCGCCGGCGCGGCCGCCTTCCATATGGGCAGCACGTCGTCGGTCGGACCGCCGCTCTCCCAGTTGACGACGGGCCCCGGCGAGATCGGATCGCGGAGCGCGGCGTTCGCGTAAAGCGGCAGGGGATACTCGGCCTTGCCGGCGGCCGCCACCTCGCCGACGTAGCGGGCGACCGCCCACGCGTGGAAGAACTCGTCGGCGTCTTTGCCGAACGCTTCCTTCCAGCCCACATTGCTCACATTGCCCACGTTCCCCACATTGCCAATGTTCGCGCCGGCCGGCTTTTTCCCCATGGCGGCCAGGATCGGTGCCGGCACCGGAGCGTCGAACGCTTTCACCGCCGCCGGCGAGTAGTCGCGGACGGCCCCCCAGGTCCCCGATTCGTTCTCCACCTGCACCAGGATCACCGTGTGTTGCGGGTCGGTCTTCTTGAGATGGCGCATCAGCGCGACGAAGGCGCGCTTGTCCGCTTCGAGCATCTCGCTCGAGAACGGCGAGGCCGAGTCCACCGGGCGCCCGTCTGCGCGAAGCATCCTCACAAGCTTCTTCGGATCCTGCTTCATCCACAGCGGCATGTAGTGCGGGCTGCCGTTCTTCCAGGTCGCGAACCAGAGCAGGATCAGGTGAACGTCGTTCTTGCAGGATTGCGCGACGAGGGTATCCACCACCGAATAATCGAACGCTCCGGGTTTGGGCTCGAATTGTTCCCAGTAGACGGGCATCTCGACGGTGTTGGCGTGGATGGCTTTGATCGCCGGCCACACCTGCGGCAGCACGGCTGGCCAGGCGCTCGAGTTGTTCACCTGCGCGCCCAGGATCAGATACGGCGCGCCGTCGATGAGCAGGGCGTGGCGTCCATCCTTGTGCACCAGCCGAGGCAACGAATGATCAGTTGCCCACGCGGTCGCAGGGGCAGCAAGCAGGCCAACGAGGCCAATGAGACGGGCGAAACGGGGGAGCGAGCGTATGGTGGTCTTGCGCATGGATGATGTCTCCTACGGACGGCCACCAACGGTGATTTCGGTGATCGCCGGCTTGCCGTTGGCGGCGCGGATCTCGAAGCGAACGTAACGCGCCGGCACCGGGCCGAAGGTGGCGACCTTCATCCTTCCGTCGGCCGGCCAGGTTCCGACGCTGGCCTCGCTGAAGGTGTCGCCATCGGCGCTGGTGGCAATCCGGTACGACGTGACGTTGCCGTCCTTGCTGCTCGCCTCGTGGTGGTAGCGCGGCACGACCCCGAGCCAGCCGACGTCCGGTTGCACCCGCCCGAGATCGAGTGTGATCGTCTGCGGCAACGCGCCCGTGGGCTGCCACATGCTGATGAAGTCGGTGTCGTTCTTGCCATCGATCGCGGCGTTTGCATCATCGCTGCTGGCCGTCGCCGACACCGGCGTGTAGGGGCGCTCGTTCTGCGGGGGCTGGGCCGGCAGCGGCGGACGCGCGCCGTTCGGCGTCCAGGCCGCGCCCACGTCCTGCAGCAGCTTGACGATCGCGGGGGCGAGCTTGCCGTCGCGGTTGGGCGGGCAGTTGAGCAGGAAATTGGTCCACTTCGGTTCCAGGTCTTCGAGGTGCTTGCTGACCACGTCCGAGACCGTCATCAGGCCGCCGACGTCGGGCGCCCAGAACCAGTCGTTGCCGCCGGTGGCATTCACCTTCTGCTCCTGCTGGGCCGGGTAGGTGTTGCCGGCCGGCGCCCACCCGCCCCGCGGCTCCTCGAAGTTGACGATGTCCATGTCCCAGGGGTCGGCCAGGTGCGCGTGATCGGTCAACAGGCAGTTCGGTTGCAGCGACTTCACCAGGCCGCGGATCTCCTGGTACGCCATGGCGCTATGGCCCATCTGCCAGGACCAGCCGTCGATGATCAGGATCGGGATCGGACCGTAGTTGGTGAGCAACTCGGTGAGCTGCGTCTTGACGTAGGCCAGCTTGGCGGGCGTGAGGTGTCCGGCGCTGACGTCTTCGGTGGTGTCCCAGATCGAGTAATAGAGGCCCGGCAGCAGGCCCCGGCTGCGGAAGGCGTCCACGTATTCGCGCACGACGTCCCCCTGGCCGTTGCGCCAGGGGATGTGACCGACGTTGAAATCGCTGGCGCGGCTCGGCCACAGCGCGAAGCCGTCGTGGTGGTGGGTGGTGAGCACGCCGTACTTCATCTTGGCGGCGACCGCGGCGTCGGCCCACTGGCCGGGATCGAGGCCGATCGGATTGAACTGCTTGATGTCCAGGTTCGGCTTCGACCACGAGCCGGTGTAGGTCAGGATCCCGAAGTGGAGGAACATCCCGAAGCGCAGGTCGACGAAATCGCGCTGAAGCTGTTCGAGCGGTTTGGCCGGCGCGGATTGGCTGTGGGTGCCGGCCGCAGGTGACGGTGGCTCGCGATGGGCGCAACAGGCCGGCAGCGGCGAGGCCAACACGGTTGCAAGCACCATCAATGGGGCGTGTCGGCTCATTCGCGCGACAGTGTACCCTCGCCTCGCCGCGGCGCGCGCGCGGAATATATGGAAGTTGCGCTAGCCACGCTCACCCCGTCGTGGAAATATCGCGGCCCTTCGAGGAGGTCCGTCCATGCGAATCGTGAAAGTCCTCATGCTGCTCGTCGCTGGCGTCGCACACGCGGGTCCGCGCGGTCCGGGCCACCCAGCTCCAGCGGGCGCGAAAGCAGACGTCCAGCGGGTGCCGGACGGCCTTCTCGTTCACCTCGGCGACGGCTTCCTCAAGCTCGAGGTCTGCGCGAGCGACGTCGTGCGCGTCGCGTACGCCAAGGACAAGACCTTCTTTGCCCGCAAGAGCCTGGCGACGTCGCCGAAGCGATGCGACGGCGCGAAGTGGGATCTCACCCAGGATGGCAAGACCGCGACGCTCGCCACGTCTAAGCTCCGCGTCCGCGTCGATCTCGGCACGGGCCGGGTCGCGTTCCTCGATTCGACCGGAACCGCAGTTCTCGAAGAAAAGGAGGGCGGCCGGACGATCATGCCGGCGATCGTCCAGGGAGAAAACACGCAGCACGTGCGACAGGAATGGATCCCGCACACCGACGAGGCACTCTACGGTCTGGGCGAAAACCAGCTCGGCCTCCTCAACCTGAAGGGCTACGACCTCGACCTCTGGCAGCACAACGGCACCCTGGTCGTTCCGTTCCTGGTGTCGAGCCGCGGCTGGGGCATCCTGTGGGACAACACCTCGTTCACGCGATTCGGAGATCTGCGCGAGCTCGCGCCCATCCCCGCCGACCGCCTCTTCGACGCGCGCGGCAAGCGCGGCGGCCTCACCGGGTCGTACTACGGCGGCGCCGATTTCAAGCACCTGGTCGGCGAACGCGTCGACCGGGTCGTCGACATCGCGCTGTCCAGCAAGGAGCGAAAGCCCAACCAGCTCATCTATGCCGGCCTGCCCGAGGGCCCCGCCAGCGTGCGCTGGGCGGGAGAGGTCGAGGCCGAAGTGACGGGCGACTACACGTTCCAGACCTTCTCGAACAGCGGCATCAAGGTCTGGATCGACGATCGGCTGGTCATCAACCACTGGCGCCAGGGCTGGTTGCCGTGGAAGGACGTAGCCAGGGTGCACCTCGAGGGCAAGCGCCGTCATAAGATCCGGCTCGAGTGGAGCAAGGATCAGAACATGGAGACGGTGCAGCTCCTCTGGAAGCCGCCGGCTCCGTCGACGACCCCCGCCGCGACCTCGCTCTGGTCGGAGGTCGGCGACGGCATCGACTACACCTTCGTTTACGGTCCGGAGATCGACAACGTCGTCGCCGGCTACCGGCGCGTCACCGGTCAGGCGCCGATGATTCCGCGCTGGGCGCTGGGCCTGTGGCAGAGCCGGCAGCGTTACGAGACCTCGAAAGCGAGCCTCGACGCCGTCGACGGCTTCCGCGCGCGCGGGATCCCCTTCGACAACATCGTCCAGGACTGGTTCTACTGGAAGGAAGACAGCTGGGGCTCGCACGAGTTCGACCCGGTCCGCTTTCCCGATCCGGACAAGTGGGTCCGCGACATCCACGCCCGGCATGCGCGCGTCATGATCTCGGTGTGGGGCAAGTTCTACCCGGGCACCAAGAACTTCGAGGAGATGCGCACGCACGGGTTCCTCTACCAGCGCAACTTGAGTGAAGGGCTGCGCGACTGGGTCGGCGACGGTGGCTACCCGTACACGTTTTACGACGCCTTCAATCCCGAGGCGGGGAAGCTGTTCTGGTCGCAGATGGAACGGACGCTGTTTCGCAAGCACGTCGATGCCTGGTGGCTGGACGCGCCGGAGCCGGACCTGCTGCCCACGCCCACGCTCGACGGGCAGCGCACCCACATGAACCCGACGGCGCTCGGCTCCGGGCCACGCATGCTCAACGCCTACTCGCTCGTGAACAGCAAGACGATCTACGAGGGGCAGCGCTCGGCGGCGCCGGACCAGCGCGTCTTCATCCTGACCCGCTCGGCTTTCGCGGGTAACCAGCACTACGGGGCGGCGGTCTGGTCGGGGGACATCACCTCGACCTGGACGGCGCTGCGCGCGCAGATCCCGGCGGGGCTCGGCCTGTCGGTCTCGGGGATCCCGTACTGGAGCATGGACATCGGCGGATTCGCAGTCCCGGCGCGCTTCGCGGCCGAGCACCCGACGCAGGAGGACGCCGAGGAGTGGCGCGAGCTGAACGTCCGCTGGTTCCAGTTCGGGACGTTCGTTCCGCTCCTGCGCGTGCACGGCGAGGCGCCCAAGCGCGAGATGTGGGAGCTGGGCGGCGAATTCCACGCGGCCTACAAGACCGAGCTGAAGTTCGACCAGATCCGCTATCGCCTGCTGCCCTACGTCTACTCGCTGGCGGGCGCCGTCACGCACGACGGCAGCACGATCATGCGGCCGCTGGTCATGGACTTCCGCGGCGACGCCAAGGCGCGCGACGTGAGCGACGAGTACATGTTCGGGCCGGCGTTCCTGGTCAGCCCGGTCACCGCCTTCAAGGCGCGCAGCCGGAGCGTCTATCTGCCGCACGCGACCGGCTGGTACGACTTCTGGAGCGGCGCCAGCGTGGCCGCGGGCAAGACGATCGACGTGCCCGCGCCTTATGACTCGATGCCCGTTCACGTCAAGGCCGGGGCGATCGTTCCGACCGGCCCCGAGATCGCCTACACCGACGAGAAACCCGCCGACCCGATCACGCTGTGGGTCTACACGGGCGCCGACGGCGAGTTCACTTTGTATGAGGACGACGGTCTGACCTACGGCTACGAGAAGGGCGCGTCCGCGCGCATCCCCATCCGCTGGAACGACGCCACGAAGACGCTCACCATCGGCAAGCGCGAGGGCGCGTTCCCGGGCATGCAGAAGGAGCGGACGTTCGACGTGGTGGTCGTGTCGAAGGGCAAGCCGGTCGGCTTCTCGTTTACGCCCAAGGCCGACAAGACGGTTCGGTACGCGGGGGCGGCGGTCGAGGTGAAGTTGTAGGGCTCGTACTCGGGCGATCGGGACTGTCGAACCGCCCGCGGTGGCGGACTGCGCTCGCTCGCTGCCTATCGGCAGCTCGTCAGCGTCCGGCAACCATTCGGTCGTAATCTTCGTGGTTCCCGATCCAGTACCAGGTGATCCCTTCACGCTTCAGGATGCCGACCGCTCGACAGTCGCGCGTCACGCGCACGGAATAGACGTGGCGGGCATCGTTCGACCCGCGGCCTCGTCGGCGAGAGCTTCGTCAGCCAACGCATTCAGAGCGTCCTGGGACTGCTCGAAACGGGCGGTTCCAGCCCTCCTCAGATGCGAGCTCGACCTGCAGCCAGTCCGCGATGCGATCCTGCTCGTCCGGGGGAAGGGACGAGATCTTGGAGAAGACGCTATTGAGGGCCCGAGTCACTCTCCAAGAATACGATCCGAGCGGCCGCCGAACAAGCCATCGACCCGCGCGCGGAGCGAAAGCGTCGTGCTATGCCCGATTCTCCCCGGGCGACCTTCGCAGGCTATCGCGACGAGCCGTCGTCTGCGCTACGCTCCAGTTTCGGTTACGTCGCGGAGGCTCAGATGAAGAGAGTCACAGGCATCGGGGGAATCTTCTTCCAGGCGCGCGATCCCGCCGGGTTGCAGGCTTGGTACAAGAAGCATCTCGGCATCGACGTGCAGGAATGGGGCGGCGCAGCGTTCACCTGGACGGATGACGCGGGCAATCCCACGAAGGGAACAACCATCTGGTCTGTCGGCGCTGCCGGCGGCGATCACTTCGCGCCAAGCACCTCGACCTTCATGGTCAACTACCGCGTCGATGATCTGGCCGCCCTGCTTGCGGCGCTACGCGAAGAGGGCTGCAACGTGCTCGAGAAGACGGATGACTCCGAGTACGGCAAGTTTGGTTGGGTCATGGACCCTGAGGGCAACAAGGTCGAGCTCTGGCAGCCACCCGAAGGGCAATGAATTCCCGCTAGCAGCGCACGATCCGCTCGTCCGGCACGCCCCAGCGGGCGATGTCCTTCGGATCGCTCGTCAGAACGACCGCGTCGCGATCGAGCGCGATGAGCGCCACGTGACCATCCACGACGTCTCTCGATCCGACCGCCGCCGCTAACGTGCCGATCCTGCGCGCCGTTTCGGGGTCGAGCGGTATTTCGGCGACGAGATCGCTGCCGAGGAAACGGGCGAGCCGCGCTTGGCGGCCGCCACCGCGCCAGACCTGAGCGACCACAGCCGAGCTGGTGGAGAGCGTCGTCATTTCTCGATCGGCCAGCAGGACGTATCCGCGAACGCTCGCCAGACCTCGGTCGAGCGCGATCAGCGCGCCGGCATCGAGGACGACATGTCTCACGCGGCCCGCCGGGCACCCGGTCGACCTGGACGACTCTTGATCACCTTCAGGACGGCCCCCCGGCTTAGCCCCAGTGCGCGCGCCATCGAGGCCACCACTTCAGGCGGCGTCGGCTCGCGCCGCTCCAGCTCTTCGAGGTCGGCGACGAGATCGGCGCGGGCGCGGGCCTTGGCTCGGATCGCGTCGGCAATCCAGGCGCTCACGGACGGTGCGCGTCCGGCCCGGACCTCCGCCTCGGCCAAGCGCGCGAGGTCCTCATCGAGGCTGACGGTGATCCTACGCATACGTCAAGCATACTGATGTATGCACGGAGCCGCAACTGCACGCTAGGGCACGCCGGCGCTGCTAGTTCAAGCGCCCGCCCGCGGTCACTTGGTCGGCGGCGACTTGTTCAGGTTCGCGTCCTGAAACTCCTTCGCGTTGTTGCGGCTCGGGTAGGGCTGGGCGGGGACGGGCACGCCGAGGTGGGCGCACAGCGGTTCCCAACCGTCCCCCAGGTTGTGAACGAGCAGTCGCTCCGGCGGAACGGTCGCCCGCACGGCTTTCACGTTCTCCTCGTACAGCGCAATCGCATGATCGCGATCGGCCAGTCGGCCCCCGAAAACCTTGTCGCGAATCAGCGCGATTCCGAGCGACTCCGGCTCCACGCTCGTCTGGATACCCGCCACGATCGTCTTCTCGAAGCTCTGCCACCAGCTCTCGGCCGTCCGGTAGGTCAGCACGACCTTCGCGTCCGGATAGAACTCGACCAGCTCCCTCCAGTAGTACGCGGACGGCCAGTCGACGCAGGAGCCATACCCGGCGAACAAGGCCTCCCAACCGAGCGGGGCGCCTTGCACGAATGCGCGCCACAGACGCTTCTGCTCCTCGTTCGCGATCACCTCGTACATATGGTGACACGGCCCAAATCCGAGGAGGTTGAGGGCCTCGCGCAGCGAGTCCGTGCCCGTTCGGCCAAACCCCGTCCCGATCACCCTGAGCGTCATCCGGACAGCCTAACCGGATAGCCCTCACCGCCGCTACGGTAGTCCAGGGCGTCTGAGTGCCGCCACTCCGCCAAGCCGCTGCACGGCGAGGTCGTCGCCCGACTACTTCGGGTACAATCGCGCGGTCTTCTGGGGGGCGTCCGTTGGAGGCAGCATCGTCGCCCGGCGGCAGGACGAAGGAGGTTCGGCATGACGCTTTCCAAGCACGCCTTTGCGCTGGTCGTCTTCTGTTCTCTTCCCACCTGGGCGGCCACGCCGGAGCGGCCGGGGGTCGGTGGGATCGAGACGATCGCTGAGCTGCCCGGATGGTGGCACGCTGGATCCAACCCTGCCGGTTACCTGGTGGACCTCGATCGCGCCGTCAGGCACCGTGGTCGGGCGAGCGCCCGTTTGAAGTCGAATGGCGACAGCCCGACAGGCTTTGGTTCGCTCATGCAGGTCTCGAGCGCCGATGAATATAGAGGCAAGAGGGTGCGCATGAGCGCCTGGGTCAAGTCCGACAAGGTCGTCAGCCATTCCGGCCTGTGGATGCGCGTGGACGGCCCGAGCGGTGACGCCACCAAGCCGCTCGCCTCCGACGCCATGCAAGACCGCGGCATCGTGGGGACGCGCGACTGGCAGAAATACGAAATCGTCCTCGATGTCCCGACCGAATCCGTGGACATCGCCTTCGGAGCCCATCTCTCCGGCAATGGGACGCTCTGGATCGACGACGTGCAGTTCGAAGGCGTCGACGATCGCGTTCCGGTGACCAGACCCAACCCTGCGGCCCCGCCGCCGCGCGCGAGCAACCTCGACTTCGAGAACGCTCGAGCGGCGCCCGAGGACGCGATGCGGGAAATCCAGCGCTCTCACATCGAGGCGCACGTACCACCGCCGGTCGACTTCAATGGGATGCTGACCCGCGATCTCAGCAGCTACTTCGCGGTCGCGCGGGCGCAGAAGGCGCCGACGATCGACTTCGAGTTGCTCCGGAACGGCCCCACCCAGGTCGGCGTGTCGTATCCCAAGTTCTACGTCTGGGTGCGCATCGCGGGTGGGATGTCCGCCGACGATCGGGGCGCCGCTCGAGTTGCGGCGGTCGATCGGAAACGGTTTGAGGTCACCGACTTCGTTTCGGAGCGCACTATTCGTGGTGACCGAGATGGCATCCGCCGCATCTTCCCGGCGTCGGTGTGCGAGAGGATTCAGGCGAAGCTCGGGAAGGGAGCGCAATGAGGATGGCGCGCCGACGGCGTTGCCCCCGCGCCGGAGGGGTGTATACTTAGGCGTATGCCGCGGATGCAGGTTTATCTGCCCGACGATCTCTACGAACAGGTGAAGGACCAGCATCTGCCGGCCTCCGAATTGTTGCAGCAGGCGGTCAGGGCAGAGGTCCGGCGGCGTGAGTTGTTGGTCGCCAGCGACGCCTACATCGCGGAGCTGGCCGCACAGGTTGGCGCGCCCTCGGCCCGTGAGCGCGCCCGCGCCGCCGACTTCGCACGGCGGGCCGTCGCCCGTTCTCATCGCAAGGCCGGTTAGCGTCCGGTGTTGGTCCTCGATTCGGGCGGAGTTACCCGGCTCTCGGAGCGTTCGCGCCCCGCGCTGGCCTTGATCTTGGCCCTTCGCGAACAAGGCCTGTGGCCACCCACGGTGCCGGCCGTCGTCCTGGTCGAATGCCTTCAGGGCCACGCCGGTCGCGACGCGAACGAAAATCGATTTCTCAAGACCTGCGATATCGTTGGACGGGTGCCGGAGTCGCTGGCGCGACGAGCGGCGCTGCTGCGACGATTGGCCCGTCGCGGTTCGGCCATCGATGCGCTCGTCGTGGCGAGCGCCGAGCCGGGCGGAACTGTGCTCACGTCGGATCCGGACGATCTCGGGGCACTGGCGAGGCACGCCGAGGATGTATCCATTGAAAGGGTGTGAGGTCATGCCGAGCATGCGCTTGCTCGTACGGGTGAACGCTCGCTAAGGTGCCAACATGAAGGCGCCGCGCGTCCAGCTCATGGCGACCTGTCTCGCCGATGCGTTCTTCGACGACGTGGCGCGGGCGACCGTCGAGGTGCTGGAGCATCTCGGGTGCGAGGTGAGCTTTCCCGAAGACCAGACCTGCTGTAGCCAGCCGGCGTTCAACAGCGGGGATTGGCCGGCCGCCCGCCAGGTCGCGCGGCACTGCCTGCGGGTGTTCAACGACGCCGCGCCGGTGGTGGTTCCCTCGGGCTCCTGCGCGCGCATGGTGTCGCACGGCGCCCTGGTGCTCTTCGAAGGAGAGCCCGAGGTCGATCGAACCCAGGCAGCCGAGCTGGCGCAGCGCACCTGGGAGCTGGGCGATTTCGTGGTGCGCGGCCTCGGCGTGGTGCGGTGGCCGGGGCGCCTCGGCATGCGCCTGGCGTTTCATCGCTCGTGTCACTCGCGCGGAACGGCCTACGCCGAGGGGGCGCTGACGCTGCTGCGGTCCATCGACGGGGTCGAGGTGGTCGAGATCGGTGAGGGCGAGCAGTGCTGCGGTTTCGGGGGAACGTTCTCCGTCGGTTTTCCGCAGATCTCGCGCGGCATGGGCACGCTCAAGATCGATCATGTGCTGGCGACGGCACCCGACGCGCTGGTCTCGGCCGACTCGAGCTGCCTCATGCACATCTCCGGCTTGGCCGACCGAACGGGGCGGCCGCTGCGAGCTCTCCACCTGGCGCAGGTGCTGCGCGACGCTCTGCGCGCGGCGAGCCCCGAGGTCCGCGCGTGAGCCGTCATCAGGAACCCTTCGACAGCTTCGCCGCCGCCCAGAGCGAGTCGCGCCGAACCGCCGTGCGCCTCGGGAGCAAGGCCGGACACGAGAAGCGCACCGAGGTGTTGAACCGCGACTACCCGGGGTCGCCCTCTCGGGTCGACTCGTTGCGCCGCCTGGCCGGCGAGATCAAGCAGCACACCCTCGATCACCTGGACCTGTACCTCGAGCGCGCCCAGGCCCGCCTGGAGGCGAACGGCGCCAAGGTGCACTTCGCGGCCGACGCCGACGAGGCCTGCCGCACCGTGCTCGGCATCCTGCAGAGCCGCGGCGCCAAGCGGGTGGTCAAGACCAAGAGCATGGCCACCGAGGAGATCGAGCTGGGCGCGTTCCTCGAGCGCGAGGGCATCGAGTCGCTGGAGACCGATCTGGGCGAGTTCATCGTGCAGCTCGACGCCGATAAGCCCAGCCACATCGTCAAGCCGATCATGCACAAGGACCGGCGCGAGGTGGCGCGCACCTTCGAGGGGCACGGCCTCGGCGCCTACGACGACACGCCCGAGGTCATCACGCGGCGCGCGCGCGAGCACCTGCGGCGCAAGTACCTGGAGGCGGACGTCGGCATCACGGGCGCGAACTTCATCTCGGCCGAGAGCGGCCGGCTGGTGCTGGTCACCAACGAGGGAAACTCCCGCTTCTGCCTGGCCGCCACCCGCTGTCACATCGCGCTCGTCGGGATCGAGAAGCTGGTGCCGCGCGATCGGGATCTCGGCGTGCTCCTGAATCTCCTGGCCCGCTCGGCCACCGGGCAGGCGCTGTCGGTCTACACCGAATTCATCACCGGGCCGCGCGCCGCCTCGCAGCCCGACGGCCCCGACGAGATGCACGTCATCTTCGTCGACAACGGCCGCAGCGAGATCCTGGCCGGCGACTGCCGCGAGATCCTGCGCTGCATTCGCTGCGGCGCCTGTCTCAACGTCTGCCCGGTTTACCGGCAGTCGAGCGGCCACGCCTACCGCGGCGTCTACTCCGGTCCGGTGGGCGCGGTGCTGACGCCGCTGCTGGCCGGCGAGGGGTTCAACCACTTCGCCGATCTGCCGCGCGCGTCCAGCCTCTGCGGTGCCTGCAACGAGGTCTGCCCGGTCGACATCCCCATCCCCGATCTCCTGCTGCGCCTGCGCGATCGCGGCAAGCGCGCCGGGGCCAAACCGGCCGCCGCCGCGCCGTCCATGAAGACGTTCGCCCGCCTGGCCTCGCGGTCCGCGACCTGGCGGCGCGCCTTGCGGGCCGGGCGGCTGCTCGGCTTGCTTCCCGGACCGTTGCGGCCGCGCGCGCTGCGCGTCTGGAGCGAAAACCACGTCCTGCCGCCCTGGCGCGGGGGAGCGTTCCGGGAGTGGTTTGCCAAGCGGAATCGCCCTCCCGTGGACGGAGCGGTCTGATCGATGGGCGACGCGCGCCAGCTGATCCTCGACCGCGTGAAGGCCGCGCTGGCGATCCTTCCCGAAAAAAAGCCGCTGCCCGAGTATCCGGCCGACGTCGCGCTGTCGCTCGGCGCCCCCGCCCCGGGCGATGCGGTGGCCGGCTTCCGCGAGCAACTGGAATCCGTTCGCGGCCGATCCTTCACCGACCCGGCTGCGCTGGGAGCTTGGCTCGCCGAGCAAGGGGCGACCCGGGGCTACTGCGATCCCGCGCTCGCCGGTTGGCTCGGAACGGCGCTGGGCGGTGACCTCGCCCTCGAGACCACGCTCGACCGCGATCGCATCGACGACTATCAATTCGGTATCACGCGCGCCTGGGGGGCGGTGGCCGAAACGGGGTCGCTGATTCTCGACGACGCCACCACGTCGCGCCGGCTAGGCGCGCTGGCGCCTTGGATCCACATCGCGGTCGTGGCCCCCGAGCGCATCTTGCCCGACGTGGGGAGCGCCATCGCGGCGCTGGGGGACGATCCGAACGTGATCTTCTGCACAGGCCCGTCGAAGACCGCCGACGTGGAAGGGATCCTCATCGAAGGCGTACACGGCCCTGGCGAGCAGGTCGCCCTGATATACTCTCGAGCTTGATTCGTTCCCGCCGGAACCGGCGTTGCACGTACCTCACGCTCGCCATCGCAACGCTCACTCTCGGCTGCCACCCCGGGGTCGAGGCGCCGGGTGTGCCGCTCTACCCCAACGCCGAGACGACCCGGCTGCCGCGGACCCAGATCGCCCTGGTCGCCGGTCCCATCGCGAAGATCGACGAAAAGGACGTGGCGGACCAGGGCGGGCGGTTCGAGCTCTTGCCGGGCTGTCACGTCGTCGAGCTGGACAGCCGGATGGTCCCAGACGGCAACAATCTGTCGGGTGGCATGTATTGGACCGGATCGTTCCCGAGAACGATTTACGCCATTCACATGAAGGCGGGCGCGCGGTACGAAATTCGGCGAGATATTTTCGCGGACGGGCAGACGGGCCGCCTCGTCCTATCGGCGAGCGAAGAAGAGCCGGGCGGAGCGATGACCGAGCTGGCTCCGGCGAAATCTGCGGAGGAGATCAAGGCCTGCAGGGAATAGGGGGCGACGGCGCGGGGGCCGTCCTCATCAATGGGGCGGACGAGCGTCGTGGGCCAGGTACATCCGCAACAGCAGCGTGTCCAGCTCCATCGACGTCTTTACGGGCCGAGGCCGCGTTGAAACTAGAGATCGTCGACGCCACCGGCGGGTTTCGCCGGGGCCGTCCGGGTGTAGCCGGCGCTGCCGGGAACGAAATGAAACGGGTAGGAGACGTTCACGACCTCGCGTCCGAGCGGGTGGGGGAGCTCCCAGTGGGGGAACTCCCAGCGGCGGATCGCCGCCACCACGCAGCTTTCGACGCGCGGCGCGCGCAACGTCGAGTCCCGCAGCCGGGCGGCGACGACCGCACCCCGGAGCGAGATCGTGAACTCGAAGGTCGCCCAGCCGCCGAACGCGCGCTTCCTGACCAGCTCCAGCTCGTAGCAGTACTTCACCTCGTTGATGTGGCGCCGGACGATACGGCGGACGATCTCCTTGTCGAGCGAGCCTTGGACGCTTGCGGACCCTGGGATCACGTCCGGCGGCCTCGCGATCCGCGGGCCTAGCCTGCCCGCTCCGCGGCTGAACCCGGAGCCGTTCCCGTCGGAGGGCTCGTGTTCGACGTGATCCGCCTCGGGCTCCGGCGCTTCGAGCGGTCCCACCTCCCCCGTCTCGAACCCGGGCGGGTGCAGTTTCCCTATCTCGTCGGGTGACGGGGCTGCCGCCGACCCTCCCTTGCCGCCGGGTACGCCCGGCGACGACGGCGCATTGAAGCAGGCCCCCAGCACGACGACGAGGGCGAAGGCTTTGGGCGGGCGTCTCATGCCAATCTCACGGCAACCTCACAAGAGACATCGCGGAAGCGCCGGGGTTCCCTGGCCTGCGTCGGGAAACATTCAACGCCCGCCCATGAAGCCACACGTCATCTGCCACATGATGGTCTCGCTGGACGGTCGCATTCATCCGAGCCGCTGGACGGCGAGCCCGGACGGCAACCGCCAGGACTGGACGACGGTCACTGTTGTCTCGTGTCGAGGACGCAGTTTCGCGACGCTTCGAAGTCGCTCCGATCCCGACACATCCGGCGCTGGTCAGGACTCGGCCGGGGCGGCAGTTCCGGGTCGACGACGGTCGCCGACGAAGGCTCCCCGGGCATGAACGTCCCACCGGCGTCTCCCGGCCGCGGGGTCCGGTAGACGATGCACGTCGCCGAATAGACTTGAAACGAGCTATCGAAATACGTCAGCCCAGTGGGTCTGGTCGTCGAGCTGGGAGCCGCGAGCAACAAGGCATCGCAGCCCTTCTCGCCGCCACTCTGACGCAAGGCCCAGATCAAACTGGCCGGCGTTTCGTAGCCTCCTCCACCCTCTTGAATTGAGATGAGGCCGACGTCGACATGGGGCCGTTCCGGCGGCGTGCTGGAGAAGACCTGAATCTGTTCGGGCCTGCGCGCCTCGGGGTCGTGGGGCGGAGCGTTCAGCGGTGTGTACGTCACCGTGGTCTCGGCGCAGCCGCTGAGCCAAATACCGAGGACCAGCCCGCAGCGCAGCCAGCGGCTCGACGAAATCAACATGGCGTGGTCAACCGTTGCAAAACTATTGCCAGCGCGAGCCCCGTCTTCGTCGCCTGGCACACGCACTCAGTGAGGCCCGACCACCACACTCGACGCGCTTACCAGCGCTTCGCGGTGTAAGATGTCCCTGTGACGCGAGCGCAACGAATACTCGAAGAGGTAGGCCAGCTTCCTCCGGACGAGCGGATGGACGTTCTGCGTGGCGTGGTCGGTCTCGTGGCGCCGTCGCTGTCCGCTGAGCAGGAAAATGGGATAGCGGAGGCCATGGACGAGGCCGATCGGGATGAGACGGTCGATGGTCCGGCGGCCCTCGCGGCGGCACGCCGACGAGCCCGCAGCGATGGCTAGCGCCTCTCCAGGAACCCTCTGCCTTCGAATATCGCCGGCATCGCCTTTTCGATTCGCGCCACCCGCGTCGCCGACTGCTTGGCCGCCGCAAAGTGATAGAGGTAACTCCTCTGCCGCCCCGGCGTCAGCGCCTCGAAGGCGCGCTTGAAGCGCGGGTCCCCTCGGAACCGCTCCGTGAGCTCCTCGGGAACCGGAAAATCCGAGGTCTTCTTTTTCTCCATCCGCAGCCCGGCCTTCTCGACTGCGATGGCCTCGCGCACGTAGGCCTTGATGGTCGCCGCCTTCGCCGTGATGTCCTTAACGCTGGCGAACTTCATCACCCGCCCGGCGTGCACCTGACCGAGCTGCACCAGCACCTTCTTGGGGTCCTTCAGCAGGGCGCCCTGAAAGAAGAGCAGCGCGAAGTACTCCTTGAAGCCCTGAATGATGACGATGTTCCTCCCATCCACCGTGTAGGTGGGCTTGGCCCACTTACACTCCTCCTTCATCGCCAAGCCGGCGAGCACCCGCCGCATCTCCGCGATCTCCGCCCGCCACCGCTCGCGATACGCCATCTCCATGCCAGCGGCGTCTCCTTCAGTCGCGCGGCCTGTTCAGGCTGTCCCGGTCCTACTGGATGGTTGAGGGGCAGAGGTTCGGGCAGTTGGTGCTTGCGCAGGACTGCAGCGGGGCCAGCTCGGCGCCGGTGGCAGCCCCTGTGGCGTGCTGGATGTAGGCTTGGCAGCCCGAACTGTTCTCGCAAGCGTTGAACTGCTCGCAGCAGTACGTCGCCAGACAAGTGTTGCAGTCGGCGCTCGCCAAGGTGAAGGCGTCCGGGATCAACGTGCATGCTCCGCCGGCGCCCCCTGCGCCAGCTGCTCCGCTTGCGCCGGCGGTCGACTGACCACCTGTTCCACCGACGCCCCCGGCTCCGCCCGCTGCTTGGCCGCCAGAACCCGCTGCCGCACCGCCCGCGCCCGTCGCCTTTCCGGCCTCGCCCCCGGCGCCCGCTTGACCGGACACGCCACCGGCTCCGCCCGCGCCGGCCGGCTGAACGCAGAGGTTGGAGAGACACTCCAATCCGGTGTCGCAGGTCCCGTTGCTGAAGCAGGGACCGCCGACGCTGCCGGCCGCCTTCGAGCTACTTCCGCAGCCCGCGAGCACCGCCGCGGTCAACGTCACGCCAAACAGTGCTCCCAGTACACAACGCAAAGATAGCCTCATTGCTCTCGACGCCTAACACGACGACGCGAAGGAGACAAGTTGCTGTCGCGGCACAGCAACCCAGCCCGCCAGGCCTCCCCGATTGGCCGCGGCAACCGCGGCGCTTCGGTGATATCAACGGCCGAATGAAGCCGCACGTCATCTGCCACATGATGGTCTCACTCGACGGTCGCATTCACCCGAGCCGCTGGACGGCCAGCCCGGACGGCAACCGCCAGGACTGGGGGAAGGTCTACGAAGACGTGCACGGCGCGCTGGCGGGTGACGCCTGGCTGGTCGGGCGCGTGACGATGGCGGAGATGAGCAAGGGGACGCCGCACCCACCGTCGCGTCCCGAGAAGGTCGCGCGGCCGCACCACTTCGCGAAGCGCGACGCCGTGACGTACGCGATCGCCTTCGACCGCTCGGGCAAGCTGCACTTCGCCAAGGCCGACATCGGCGGCGACCACGTCGTCGTGCTGCTCGGCCCGGGCGTGCCGGACGCCCAC
This sequence comes from uncultured Myxococcales bacterium, assembly GCA_937889515.1. GTDB lineage: Bacteria > Myxococcota_A > Polyangia > Fen-1088 > Fen-1088 > JADGRB01. The sequence goes on from CALAOV010000136.1 coordinate 20,598, forward strand.
CTCGCGGAGCTGGCGGGCGACGGCGTGTCGTACGTCGTCGCGGCGGACGAGGAAATGGCGGCGCGGCCGCTGTTCGAGGTGCTCGGACGCGAGCTGGGCATCAAGCGGCGCTCGTCGAAGGCGGCGGCAACGTGAATGGGTCGCTGATGGCGGCGGGCGTGGTCGACGAGGTGAGTTTGCTAGTCGCGCCTGCCATCGACGGGGCGCTCGGGGTCACGGGGGTGTTCGAGGTGCCGGCGGCGGCGGGGCTCGCGGGCAAAGTGCGGCTAAGGTTCGTGGGGAGCGAGGCGCTCGCGCACGGGGTGGTGCGGCTGCGGTATGGGGTGGAACCGGGCTGAGGGCGACGGATGTCCCTGCGATCTATAGTCCTCCGCGCGTGCGACCTCTCGCGACGTTCCGATCGAGGCTATGCCGTGGCCTATTCGAGAGCGTATCGCCGTCGACCTATGTGGGCCAATGGCCCCGGCGAGTGAGCGCAGAGTTTCTCAGTTAGCGGCGATTTCCTGAACCTGGCCCTTGCTTATTGCGTCGCGCACGACCTCACGCTCTTCGATAGGCAATTCCAATAGGGCCCGCTCATCGCCACTATCCCGGTAATTCAGTCCTACTCGCAGCATTTTAAGAGCGACCGCGCAATCCTCCGCCTCAGCAAGGCGTCTCTCTAAAGCAACACTAGCCTCTTTCCATTCGTGCCCGTTAGAAACGCGTATTGCCAGCGCGAGTATGACGAACCCTACGACTACGTTCGCGAACGCGTCCTCGGGCCCCCGGCTACCAAGTGCAGTCCTAACCTTCTCAACTGCTCGCACGGCCGCGTTTGGGCCTTTTCGCCGGAGCTCGACCTCGAGAAGGCCTATGATAGTCAAGGCTAGTAGCTGTGGTCCGGCATCCGAAAACACCTGGAATTCGCTCACGAACTGATTCAGCGCACCGTCGAATCCGTCGACAGCCGCTAGAGCGCGTAGATACTGCATTTTGACGATTGGGGATCCCGGCTCAAGGGTAATCGTCGTTCGCATGGCATCGAGTGCCGCCACAAAGTTTCCCCGCTGTTCTTCGATTTCGGCCATCCACTGCCACGCTCTAGCTCTCTCGGACGCTGACGGCCAGTCAGCATGGATCATGCGCCGGATCTCCCGTTCGCCCTCGGCGACCTTGCCGATGTGAGTAAGCGCATGGATCTTCGTCAGCGTCGCAGATCCACTCCTGGGATCTATCGCCAAAGCCCTGTCAGCTGCTTGCGAAGCCTCAGCATACTCATGTTTAGCTTCGTACGCATTTGCCAGCTCTACCCATCCGTTAACCCAGTTTGGCTCGTCTTCAACCAGTCTTTGCATCTCGCTAACTGCCTCATCGACCCGATCCAAGGCACGGAGAAGCTCACCCCGCGTTACCTTGTGCTCTCTCTCTCCTGGTTCGAGCTGCTCAAGACGAAGCAACGTCTCCAACGCCTCCGTCTCTCGGGAAAGCTCTCTCAGTAGGAATACTTTTCGATCCAGAACATACACGTCGTCCGGCTCGACCGAGAGTGCTCTATCGAGGTAGGTCAAAGCGTCCTCAGGAGTCCTTCCCAGTAACTCCGACATTGCGATATAGGGAAATATCGACTGGGGAAGGCGTTCAATGCCGCTCTGAGCTGCCGCGATGGCCTCATCGTGGCGCCCGCTCTTCTCAAGCGCCAGCGCCATAACGTAGTATGAATGAGCGTGCGTTGGATTAACATCCAACAATTTCCTTTCGCTCTCGATCGCCTCTTGGCACCGGTTAAGCGCCAAGAGAATCGTACCATGCAGGCAACTCGCACCCTTTGAAGTCGGATCTAGCTCCAGTGCTCGCGTAAGTTCGGTGAGAGCTTCGGGTGACCTCTTCAAATCGTTGAGTGCATCTGCCTTCCGAAAGAAAAGGTAAGAATCGTTCGGATGTCGGATAAGTCCCCGTTTGGCCACTTCCAATGACGATGAACTATTGCCGCGTCTCGATTCGATCAATGCCAGAGTGCCGAAGTCCTTGGCACTGCCGCGCTCACTTACGACTTGCTCCATCGCGCTGGCTGCCGCTACGAAATCGCCCCTGTCGTAGCAGCGCTCCGCTTCATCGAAAAGAGCGGCCAGCAACGGCTCGGTACTGTCTCGTTCGCCTCGGTCGATAGCTTCCTCGAGATGACAACGGTCTAGGAGATGACGATCGGTGGGCTCGTGTGAAATCGCCTCAAACCGGGTCTTAAGTTCCCTTAGCAAGAACCAACGCCGCAAGAAGTCCACAAACAGCTCGAGATGTCTTGTGCGTTTGTCCTTTACCTCGAAGCACAGACGCATAAGTGGTTCTGCCAGTTCGCAGTATGTGTCACGACCCACCGACGTCCGTCGTACGAAGCCAAGTCGGGACAGCTCGCCTAGTTGCTTCGCCGCTGTCTGAGGAGAGATGAGGCATCGGTTGGCGACATCTTTAACCATGGTCGGAATGTGCTGCTGAGCGAGGAATTCAATGAGCTTTCGCTGTTGCGGCGCCAGTAGACGGATCCGATCCTGATAATAGGGCGTTAGGTCGTCGATCATCTTCATAAACGGGGGGAAGAGATCGTCGAGCGACTCCCGGGTCAGGAAGTCCGACATCACGATATAGACTCGATGGAAGCCTCCGGCCAAATGGTGAATCGCCCTAGCACGGGCTCGGCCCAGAGGTGAGTCCAGCGCGATAGCTAGATCCCGTCGGCCATCTAAAAGTGCCTTCTGCTTCAGCAGACTCAGAGCGCCTTCGAAGTCGAGCAATTCCAAACGCCGGATCGTGAAGAATCCGAAGAATGGCGATGATTGAAGTTTCATCCCGGCGAATAGTGCGGGACTTGTGGCTAAGATAGTCCAGAAGGGCTTTGACTGCATAAAGGCGCGCCAACGGTGCTGGCCCTCGGTTCCTAGTCCATCGAAGATATCGACGAGGTTTTCACAAATCAGAAGGAGAGTATCGTGTCCGACATACTCTGAGAGGAGAGACTCGGCGGTTTCGCGAGCGACCGTTGGAGAATGGGCGTGGAGGTCGTATAAACGATCTATTCTCTGCGTGAGGCCTGGTGTGGAGGACGCTAGGGCTTTGAGAATGCGGATGAGAAAGTCTAAATACGACGCGACTCCCCATTCCTCTTCATTGAGAAACGCGATTTTCAATTGCGAGCGCGCGGATGCCCAGCGGGCATCGTGAGTGAGTCGGTGGTGGAGGAGCTCAAGAAAATGCGTCTTACCGACCCCGCGCTGGCCGATAAGCAGGAAGAAGTGCTTCGCCCGTGTGGTCGCGGATTCGGCCAGCCTGCCGAGGATATTGTCGAGCAGTTCTGTTCGGCCGACGAAGAGACTATCGAGAGCCTCTGGAGTCATGTTCCCAGGGCTATAGCGAGAACTAGTGACGATCGCGCGACTCATGTCCGGTTCTCACGCCACCAGCGCTTCAGGAGCGGCCAGCGAAAGCCGTATAGGCCGCCAGAGAGAGAGAGGTAATGGTCGCGCCGAAGATCGACGCATGTCGCTTTGACGTCCTCGTCAGTCCACTGGTCATTGCTGTGGCGTACGAGGTTTGTAAGTGTCTCGAGAGTGATGCCCCCGTCCGCACGGGCTATGGCATCTAGTACTGCCAGAGCCCGGGCTACCTCGGGAGCGTCATAGTGAGTCGAGATGCGTTCAACGTAGTAGCCAAAGTTGGCGACGTCGTCATCGTCGGAGAGAAGCTTCGTAACCACGGCCTCGACGTCGGCGGCCATGGGTGCTCGTCCGAGGAGGCTAAGCTGGTCCACAAAGTGATGTACGTGGTACGGGTATCCTCCTGTAGCGTCGACGATCAACGCCGCCACGGCGGGTATATCAGGGGGTGGAGAAGGGAGGTGTCCAAGTGCCCTGGTGGCGACCTCTTCCGCTTCGGTTCGAATCATGGGCGGGACGGTTTCGAGCTGCATGTCGTTAATAGGTGCGTTTGAGTTGCCGGACTTTCTAAGGCCGCGCAGCACGAGATGGAGGCCAATGGACCCGTTGAGCAGAAACCGCAGTCGCGCGCCGTGCATCTGCCGGAGGTGTCTCAGGAGGTCCAGAAGCTCGATCGCTGTGTTAGGACCCTCTCGTTGGACGATGTTGTAAAGCATCAACGGAAATTCGTCCCAGATGAAGATCACCTTGTGATCGGGTTCCACTGCATCAAGGACATCCTCGATCGCCCCTGAGAGTAGGGCTTTCCATTTCGAAAAGGCTTGCGGGAGTTCGAGATTGCCGAGCTTTGTTGGCAGAAAGCCGTCCCAGACTTCGATGGCGCGTGCTTTGGCCCGCGCGGCCCGGGGTAGGTGGTCCCGAACCGTGCGATAGACGGATCGGACGAGCTCGAGGACGCCATGAATGGCCTCGAGTTCTTGGAAGAAGGTGACCGCTCCGGTACGACCCTCCTCGTGCATTTTTAGGACGATGTGGGTTTTCCCGATTCGGCGCTCAGCTCCCAGAACGAGGCTCTGGCGCTCAAGGATCGTCCAGTAGCGGGCTACCTCGGCCGTGCGGCCGACAATTTCGTCGATGCTGAGATGGCCACCCGGATTAATCATGGTCGTAAAAATACGTTAAAAACGACGTACGTCAAGTACGTCGTACGTTGAAAATAACGTATATTGGCCGCCGGTTAGTAAGTTATTGAAATACTGTATGTATTTGTTGGATACCGGGCGCCGGCTTTCGGCTACCCCCGCCGCGTCTTCCTTCCGTACCCCAACTCCGCCCCCCCCGACAGCACGTGATCGACCCCCGTCGTGAACGTCGCCTCCGCCGCCAAATACAGACACAGCCGCCCCGCCTCCTCGATCGTCCCCATCCGCCCGAGCAACTGCGCCGCCTCGCCCGACGCGCGCGTCGCGGCCGGGTCGTCGGACGCGTCGATCGCTTCCTGCCAGAGCGGCGTGTACACATTCCCCGGCGAAACGGCGTTCACGCGGACCTCGTACTCGGCCTCGTCGACCGCCAGCGCCTTGGTCAGTGCCGTGATCGCGCCCTTCGTCGCGACGTACGTCGTCGCGTGGAGCTGGCCGATGGCGCCGACGAGGCTGGACATGTTGATGATGTTGCCCTTCACCTTGCGCAGGTGGGGCAGGGCGAACTTGCAGGCGGCGAAGATGCTCACCAGGTTCAGGTCCAGCAGGTGGCGGAAGTCCTGCACGGAGAAGTCGTCGATCGGCTTGTGGTCCGGGTGCCAGCCGGCGTTGTTGATGAGGCAGTCGAGCCGCCCGAACTTTCCGACCGTCTCGTCGATCAGCGTGCGGACGTCGTCGACCTTGCTGACGTCGCACTGGACAAAGTGGGCGCGCCCGGGCCCGTGCGTGTTGAGGTGCGCCGCGACGGCCTGGCCGTCCTCGGCGTTGCGCGCGCAGAAGACGACGTCGGAGCCGCCCTCCTCGACGAAGGCGCGCACGCACCCGAAGCCGATCCCTTTGCTGCCGCCGGTGACGACGACGACCTTGTCTTTGTAACGCATGGGTTCAGCCCCTCACCTGGGCAGCCGGAGCGATGGGTGGACACTCTGCAGACCTGTCGTAGAAAGAAAGCATGGCAAAATATGCAGGCGTCGCGCTTTACGTGCTTGTGCTGGTAGCGGTCGTCGTCGGCGTGGACGTCGCGTTCTTCCGGAACCGGTTCTGGGAGCGGCTGATGGTGAACGTTGGAATCGTCCTGGTGTTCGGGGCGTTCTACTTGAGGTTCCTGAAGCCTCCCGGCTGAGCGCGGTCATGCCGACCGCCGGTGGCGGAAGCGGTCCAACGCGACAGCCGCCACGATGATCGCCCCCGTCACGATCTCCTGCACCCAGTTGGGCCAGCCCATCTGCGAGCAGCCCGATTGAAGCGTTTGCATGATGAGCGCGCCAATGAGCGCGCCCGCGATCGAACCCTCGCCGCCCGAGAGACTGCCGCCGCCGATGACGACCGCCGCGATGACGTTCAGCTCCAGGCCATTGGCGCCGGTGGGGTCGCCGACCGTGAGGCGGGAGAACTGCATCAGGCCCGCGACGCCCGCGAAGAAACCGCCCAGGACGTAGACCGCCAGCTTGACCCGGGCGACCGGGATGCCGCAGAGGCGGGCGGCCTGCTCGTTGGAGCCGACCGCGAAGACGTGGCGGCCGAGGCGCGTGTAGAGCAGGAGGCCGCCGACCGCGAAGGCGAGGAGGAAGAGGAGCCAGACCCCCGCAGGAAAAAGCAGCCAGGCGCGGCCCGCGGGAAGACGCGCGAGGAGCTCGTTGAGCCAGGACGTGGGGGCGTCGATCTTCTGGTCGTGGGCGAGCCCCTTGGCGACACCACGGATCACCAGCATCGTGCCGAGCGTGACGATGAAGGGGACCAGGCGGAGGCGCGTGACGAGGAGGCCGTTGAGCGCGCCGCAGGCGAGACCGGCGGCGAGGCCGCCGAGCGCGGCGAGGGTGGGGGGCGCGCCGGCGCGTAGAAGTCCGGCGATGACCACCGTGGCGAGCGCGATGACCGCGCCGACCGAGAGGTCGATGCCGCCCGAGACGATCACGATGGTGGCGCCGAGGGCGGCCAGCGCGACGATCGTCGTTTGGCGGAGGATCGTCTCTAGATTCGCGGGGTCGGCGAAGCTGAGGCCGCGGGTGGCGGCGAGCAGCGCCGTGAAGAGGATGAAGACCGCCAGCAGGCCGGCCGCGGCGCCCAGGTTCTTGCGCAGGACCGGCGAGGCCATGAGACGCCGGGCCAGGCCGACGCGCGGCACGGGCGCCCCTCGGTTGTCGACGGTCGATTCGGCGGTCATGCGGCCTCGCTGTCGGTGTCGCTGCCCAGCGCCGCTTCGTGAACGAGCGAGGCTTCCGTCCACTCGGACGCCGGGCGCGCGGGGCCGAGGCGGCCGCGGCACATGACCGCGATCCGGTCGCAGACGCCGAGCAGCTCGGGGAGGTAGGAGGAGACCATGAGGACCGCCTTGGGCGGATCCTCGCGGGTCACCAGGCCGTCGATGAGGTCGTAGATCTGCGCCTTCGACGCGACGTCGATGCCGCGGGTCGGCTCGTCGAGCAGCAGCACGTCGACGCCGTGGTGCAGGAGACGGGCGATGGCGATCTTCTGTTGGTTGCCGCCGGAGAGCTCGCCGATCGGCTGGTCGGGGCCCTGGCAGCGCACGTCGAGCTGCGCGATCCAGCGCGCGGTCAGCGGGCGGAGCGCCGAGGGGCGGACGAGAGTGGGGACCTTCGACAATGTCAGGTTGTCGGTGACGCTAAGGCCGAGCGCGAGGCCCTCCTCCTTGCGGTTCTCGCTGACGAGCGCCATGCCTTGTGCCCAGCGGACGCCTGGTGTGGCGCTTCCGGAGTACGCGCCCAGCCTCACGCGGCCCGAGACAACCGGGTCGAGGCCCGCCAGCGCGCGCAGAAGCTCGGTGCGCCCGGCGCCGACCAGACCGGCGATCCCCAGCACCTCGCCGCGGTGGAGCGTGAAGCTGGCGCGCTCGGGCTTGCGGGCGCCGCGGAGGTCGGTCACTTCCAGCAGTGGCTCGCGCTTCCTGTCCACGTTGCGCGCCCCGCGCGGGTAGAGCTGCTCCACACGGCGGCCCACCATCAGGTCGACGATGACCGGGACCGTCGCCGTCGCCATCTCGCCGCCGCCGCGGGCGCCGCCAGCCCCGACCGTATGGCCGTCGCGCAGCACCGTGAACCGATCGGCCAGGCGCTGGGCCTCCTCGATGAAGTGCGTGATGTAGATGATGGCGTGCCCCTGCGCGCGCAGGCGGGCGATGAGGGCGAAGAGCGCCTCGGCGTCGGCTTGCGCCAGGCTGCTGGTCGGCTCATCGAGCACCAGGACGCGACAGCCGATCGCCACCGCGCGCGCGATCTCGACGATCTGCTGCGCGGCGATCGGGAGCGCGCCCGCGACGGCGCCGGGGCGGATGGCCGGGTGCTGCAGCTCCGCCAGCGCGCGCGCCGCGCGGTCGCGCATCGCGGCGCGATCGAGCAGGCCCCGACGCACTGGCTCGGCACCGAGCAGGATGTTGTCGGCCACGGTGAGGTGCGGCGCCAGCGACAGCTCCTGATAGATCATGGCGACGCCCGCGCGCCGCGCGTCCAGCGGCTCGGCCGGCGCGTAGGGGGCGCCGTCGATCCGCATCTCCCCCGCGTCCGGTTGGATGGCGCCCGACAGCACCTTCATGAGCGTGCTCTTGCCGGCGCCGTTCTGCCCCAGCAGCGCGTGCACCTCGCCCGACGCAACCACCAGATCGACGCCGCCCAGCGCCTGCGTCGCGCCGAAGCGCTTGCGCACGCCGCGCATTTCGAGCCGTGGTGCTGCGTCTACTCCTTCAGCCATTTCTTGAAGTCGGGGTTGAGCAGCGCCTGCGCCGCCGGCGAAGTCATGTTCTCGCGGGTGATGAGCGTTGCGCCGGTGTCGATGCGCCTCTCCACCGGCTTACCCTGCAGGTGGTCGACCATCGCACTGACCGCCAGATAACCCATCTTGATCGGATCCTGCACCACCGTCGCGTTCAGGTGCCCCTTGGCCATGGCGTCCACCAGCTTGGGGGAGCTGTCGAACCCCACGAAGGCCACCTTGCCGGCGAAGCCGTCGTCCTCGAGCGCACGCAGCATGCCGAAGGCGGTCGACTCGTTGGGGCAGAAGATCCCCTGCACGGTCAGCGCGCCGTCGGATCCCTTGTGGGCGGTCAAGAGGTTCTCGCTGACCTTGAACGCGCTCTCCGTCGTGACGCCCCCGTACTGGTTGGAGCCGACCACCTCGATCCCCGGGACCGCGGCGATGGCGTCCAGGAATCCCTTCTCGCGTTCCGCCGTGCTCGCCGACCCTTCGGCGTAGCGGAGCATCATCACCTTGCCCTTGCCGCCCAGCAGCTTGGCCAGGTACTCGCCCGCCAGCTGGCCGCCGCGGTGGTTGTCGGTGGCGACGAAGCTGACGATCTGGTCGGTCTTGATCTGCGAGTCGAAGGCGACCACGGGGATGCCGGCGCGGACCGCGTCGGTCACCACCGGCACCAGCGCGGCGTCGTCCAGCGGCGCCAGCACGATCCCCTTCACCCGCATGTTGATGAAGTTTTCGACCACCTGGGTCTGGTCCTCGCGGTCGTCCTCGCGCAGCGGGCCTTTCCAGATGACGTTTACCCCCAGCTCCTGCGAGGCCTTCTCGGCGCCGGCGTGCACCGACTTCCAGAACTCGTGCGTCGTCCCCTTGGGGATCACGGCGATGGCGTCGGTCGTTCGCTTCTTGCAACCCGCCCCGGCGCACAGGCCGAGCGCCAGCACGGCGATACACGCGAGGCCTCGTTTCATCGAGGCGGATAATAGGAGGTCCGCGAATTTCTGGACATGCCGATTTTCTCGGCGGCGTGCTAGAGAGGATCGGCTGTGGGCTCGGCCAACCGTTTTGGCGACGACCTCGACTTCCTGCAACGCCACACCGAGACGGTGGTGCTGTCGGAAGATGGCGGCGAGGCTCGCGTGGCGCTCTGTCCGGCGCTGCAGGGGCGCGTCGCGACCAGCACCACCGCGGGTCCCGCGGGACCGAGCTTCGGCTGGCTCAACCGCGAGCTGATCGGATCGCGGAAACGGGTCCCGCACATGAACATCTACGGCGGCGAGGATCGGTTCTGGCTGGGGCCCGAGGGCGGGCAGTTCGCGCTGTTCTTCGCGCCCGGCGCGCCGCAGGATCTCGCGCACTGGCAGACGCCAGCCCCGATCGACGCCCAGCCGTTCACGCTGGTCGACAAAGCGCAGGACCGCGCCCTGCTTCGCAAGACGATGCGCCTCACCAACGCGTCGGGCACGGTGTTCGACCTCGAGGTCGAGCGCGAGGTGCGGCTGTATCCCGCGGAGCGGACGTGGAACGAGGTGGGCGTGGCCCCGAGCCGTCGGGTCGCCGTCGTCGGGTTCGAGTCGCGCAACCGCATCACCAACCGGGACGCCGCGCCCTGGCGGTTCGACACCGGGCTCATCTCCATCTGGATCGCCGGCACCTTCTCGCCATCGCCGTCGACGATCGTCGTCGTGCCGTTCCGCCCGGGGCCGGATTCCGAGCTCGGCCCAGTGGTGAACGACCAGTACTTCGGCCGTCTGCCGCCCGATCGACTGGCCGTCAACGGGAGCACGATCTATTTCCGCGGCGACGGCCAGCGGCGCAGCAAGATCGGCGTCTCGCCCCGCCGCGCCCGGCCCGTCCTGGGAAGCTACGCCGCCAGCAACGATGCGGACGGCCACCTGCTGACGCTGGTGAACTACACGCAGCCCGCCGGAGCGCTCGACTACGTGAATTCGCTCTGGGAGCGGCAGGACGCGCCCTACAAGGGCGACGCGATCAATAGTTACAACGATGGCCCGGCCGCGCCGGGTGCTGCACCCTTCGGCCCCTTCTACGAGCTCGAGACGTCATCGCCCGCGCTGGCGCTCGTGCCCGGCGAATCGGCCGAGCACGTCCACCGCACGCTGCACTTCGTCGGCGCACCCGAGGACCTCGACGCCTTGGCGCGCGCGTCGCTCGGCGTCGGGATCGCCGACATCACCTCCGGCTTTGCGCCCGCATGACCAGCGAGATCCCCAGCTTCGTCGATGCGCATGTCCACTTCTGGGACGCGGCACGCTTGCCTTATCCGTGGCTGGCGGCGGTGCCGGCCATCGCCGGCCCGCATACGCCGATCGAGCTGGCCACCGAGGCCGGCGCGCGGCTGCCGGCCGCGATCGTGTTTGTCGAGTCGGCGGTCGATCCGACGCGGGCGCGCGACGAAGTCCGCTGGGTCGAGACGCTGGCGACCGGCGAACCTCGGATCGCCGCCATCGTCGCGCAGGTGGCGGTCGACCGCGGCGGCGAGACCGAGGCGGCTCTGACGGCGCTCGCCGGCCAGGCGCGCGTGCGTGGCATCCGCCACAACATTCAGGATTGTCCCGAGCCCGATGCCTGCGTGCGCCCCGCGTTCGTCGCCGGCGTGCGAGGCGTGGGCGAGCGGGGCTGGACCTTCGATCTCTGCGTCAAGCCGCCGCAGCTCCCGGCCTGTATCGAGCTCGTGCGCGCCTGCCCGGGAACGTCGTTCGTTCTCGATCACGCCGGCAAGCCGGACATCCGGCGCGGGGCGCTGGATCCCTGGCGCACCCACATCGCGGAGCTGGCGCGCCTGCCCAACGTCGTCTGCAAGCTTTCGGGGCTGGTGACCGAGGCCGATGCGGCGACCCGGACGCCGGCGGCGCTGCGCCCCTACGTCGATCATCTGCTGGCCTGTTTCGGGGCCGAGCGGCTGCTGTTCGGCAGCGACTGGCCCGTGGTCAACCTGGCGGCCAGCTACGGTCGTTGGCTCGAAACGGCGCTCGAGTTGCTCGAGCCTCTCTCGGCGGGCGAGCGCGCCGCCGTCATGGGCGACAACACGCGCCGAATCTACGGTCTCACCAGGGGGATGTCATGACCACGCCGTTTCGACTCGACGGAAAGCATGCGGTGGTGACCGGCGCCGGCTCCGGCATCGGCCAGGCCATCGCGGAGCTGTTCGCGGCGCAGGGGGCGTCGGTGTTCGTGGTGGATCGCGACGAGCGGGCGGGCCTCGCCACCGTCGACGGGATCCGGGCCGCGGCGGGTCGCGCCGAGCTGGCGGTGGTCGACGTGGCGGACGAGGGCGCCGTGCTGGGGCTGGCGCGCGCTCTGCCGCCCGTCGAGATCCTGTCCGCCAACGCCGGCATCGGTCACGTGGGCGATCTCTCGAACACCGCGGCCGCCGATCTCGACCGGCTGTATGCGGTCAACGTGCGGGGCGTCTTCAACTGCTGCAAGGCGTTTGCGCCGGGCATGATCGAACGCCGCCGAGGCAGCGTCATCAACATGGCCTCCATCGGCGGCATCGTGGCGGTGCGGCTGCGGCTGGCCTACACCACCACCAAGTTTGCTGTGGTGGGCCTCACCAAGTCGCTGGCCCTCGACCATTCGCACACCGGCGTCCGGTTCAACTGCATCTGTCCCGGCCGCGTGGAGACGCCGTTCGCCATGCAGCGGATCGCCGAGTCGCCCGATCCCGCGCAGGCCTATCGCGACATGGCGGGGACTCAGCTCACGGGACGGATGGCCAAGCCGGCGGAGATCGCCGCCGCCGCGCTCTACCTCGCCGCCGACGAGTCGGCCATGGTGACGGGGAGCAGCCTCATGATCGACGGCGGCTGGAGCGCTGGAAAATGAAACCGCGGAGCGAGAGCAAGAGCCAGAGCGAGAGCGACGGCGCGATCACCAGCTTGCGCGTCGTCGACGTGCGCTTTCCGACGTCGCGGCAGCTCGACGGGTCGGACGCCATGAACCCGGATCCGGACTACTCGGCAGCGTACGTGATCGTCGGGACCGATCGGGGCGACGGCCTCGAAGGGCACGGGCTCACCTTCACCATCGGCCGCGGCACCGAGGTGGTGGTGGCGGGGATAAACGCGATCCGACCGTTGCTGCTCGGCCAACCTCTCGCCGCGTTCATCGAGGCGCCGGGCGCCTTCGTGGCGCAGCTCACCACCGGCGACAGCCAGCTTCGCTGGCTCGGTCCGGAGAAGGGGGTCATGCAGCTCGCCAATGCGGCGGTCGTGAACGCGCTGTGGGATCTGTGGGCGAAGATCGCCGGTAAGCCGCTGTGGAAGCTGCTTGCCGACATGAGCCCCGCCCAGATCGTCGAGCTGGTCGACTGGCGGTACCTGTCGGACGCGCTCACCCCCGACGAGGCCCGCCGCTCGCTCGACCGCCTGGTGCCCACCCGCGCCGCGCGCGAGGCCGAGCTGCGCGAGGTCGGCTACCCCGCGTACACCACCTCGGTCGGATGGCTCGGTTACCCCGACGACAAGATCCGGCGCCTCTGCCGGGAGGCGCTCGACGCCGGCTTCACGCGCTTCAAGATCAAGGTGGGCGCCAACCGCGACGACGATGTCCGTCGCGCCGCGCTGGTGCGACAGGAGATCGGCCCCGACGGCGTTCTCATGATCGACGCCAATCAACGCTGGGACGTGGGCCCGGCCATCGAGTGGGTGACCGCCCTGGCGCCCTCGAAGCCGCTCTGGATCGAAGAGCCGACCAGCCCCGACGACATCCTGGGGCACGCCGCGATCGCCCGCGCGCTGGAGCCGCTCGGCATCGGCGTGGCCACCGGCGAGATGGTCTCGAACCGGGTGGTGTGGAAGCAGCTGCTGGCGGCGCGCGCGGTTTCGTTCTGCCAGCTCGACTTCTGCCGGATGGCCGGCGTCAACGAGATGGTGGCGACGCTGCTGCTCGCGGCGCGCTTCGGCGTCCCGGTCTGCCCCCACGCCGGCGGCGTCGGCCTCTGCGAATACGTGCAGCACGCGTCGATGTTCGACTATGTCGCGGTCAGTGCCGGGCTCGAGCGGCGGTCCATCGAATATGTCGATCACCTGCACGAGCACTTCGTCGACCCTTGCGTGATCCGTAGCGGGTGCTATCAGGTTCCGACGGCGGCCGGGACCGGCATCACCATGAAACGCAGCTCGCTGGAGGCCTACAGCCATCCCGGCGGGTCGATCTGGAAGGAGATTCTCGCGACATGAAAATCGTTCGTTATCTCGACGGCGCGGGACGCGCGCACCACGGAACCGAGGCGGACGGCCGCGTCCTGCAGATCGAAGGCGACATCTTCGGCGACCACGCGGTCACCAAGAAGACCGCCGAGGTCGCGCGCTTGCTGGCGCCGGTCGAGCCGAAGCAATTTCTTGGCATCGGCCTGAACTATCGACGCCACGCCGAGGAGACCAACGCCAAGATCCCCGAGTACCCGATCCTGTTCATGAAAGGCGTGAACGCCGTTGCCGATCCGGGCGGGCCGATCGTGATTCCGGGCCACCTGCCGAGCACCGAGGTCGACTACGAGTGCGAGCTGGCCGTCGTGATCGGACGCGCGTGCAAGAACGTGTCACGGGAGCGGGCGCTCGACTACGTGCTCGGCTACACCTGCGCCAACGACGTCTCGGCCCGCGACTGGCAGATCCGCAACGGCAGCGGTCAGTGGTGCCGCGGCAAGACCTTCGACACCTTCGCGCCGCTCGGCCCTTGTCTCGTCACGCCCGACGAGATCCCCAATCCCAACGCGCTCAAGATCGCCACCATCCTCAACGGCGAGCGCGTTCAGGATTGGACCACTTCCGACATGATCTTCGACGTGCCGCGCCTCATCGAGTTTCTGAGCGGCAGCACCACGCTGGTGCCGGGCACCGTCATCTTGACCGGAACGCCCCACGGCGTCGGCATGGCCCGAAAGCCGCCCCGCTGGCTCAAGCCCGGCGACGTCGTCACCGTCGAGATCGAGGGGATCGGCCAGCTCACGAACCCGGTCGTCGCCGAGACGTGACATCCCGGGCGCGCGAGCGCCTGGCCCGCAGGGCGACCAGCAGCATCGCCGCGCCGAACGCCAGGAGCACGAGCCCCCAGTCGAGGTTGACGTTGATACCGAGCGAGTGCTCCGCGTAGATCCCCGGATCTGAGACGAGCCCGAAGCCGGCGAGCAACACGCCGAAGACCGAGAACATCAGGCCGATGGGCAACCGTACGTCGAGATCCATGCGCGGTCACCTCACCAAAAGACGATGTTCAAGACCAGCGTCAGCGTCAACACCAGCAGACCGAGGATCGCCGGCCGCTTGTACCAGGCCACGTCGTCTTCCTTCGGTCGGGGCGTCAACGCGTAGACCAGGCCGGCCAGCTCCCCGTCGGATTTGCGCTGTCTGGTGGCGAGCGAAACGCCCACGGTGGCGATGAAGCAGGCGGAAAAAGCCCAGATCGCGGTCCAGAAGTTCTGCGCCATCTCGCTCGGATACTGGTGCAGCCCGGGGCCGAGAATCGACAACCAGCCGCCCTTGATTCCCACTTCGGCACCCGCCGCTAACGACAACCGTGGTGGGCGGCGGCGGCGGCGGTGCCGGCCAGAAGGCCGAAAAAGGCGCCATGTCCCGTCGTCCGCCGCCAGAACATCCCGAGCAGGAAGGTCGCGAACAGCGGCGCGTTCACAAAGGCGAACACCAGCTGCAGGACGTCCATGATGTTGTTGAACTTCGCCGCCGTGTAGGCACAGGCGATGCTCGCGGCGATCCCCGCGATCGTCGCGGCGCGCCCCACGGCCAGATAGTGGGCATCGCTGGCCTTCGGGCGGATGTACGCCTGATAGATGTCGTAGGTCCAGACGGTGTTGAAGGCGGTGACGTTGCCCGCCATCCCCGACATGAACGAGGCAATCAGCGCCGTCAGCCCCAGACCCAGCAGGCCACTCGGGAAGTAGTGGGCGAGCATGGCCGGCACGACCATGTCGTAGTTGAGGCTGCCGCCGTTGCTCGGAAGCGAGAAGTGCGCGCCGCCGCCCGCGTCGGTGGTCAGCGCGATGGCCAGCATTCCCGGCAGGATGACCAGGAACGGGAACAGCATCTTGGGGAACGCGGCGATGATCGGCGTCCGCCGGGCCGCGCTCATGTCTTTGGCCGCCATGGCGCGCTGGACGACCAGGAAGTCGGTGCACCAGTAGCCAAACGACAGGACGAAGCCGAGACCCATGGCGAGCCCGAACCATTCGACGCCCATCGGGTTCGATTGCGCCGATCCGGCGAATTTCCACGAGTGTGACCAGGCGCCCTCGGGCATTCCGTTGCGCGTGGCCACGACCGCCAGTCGGCTGGTGAGGCCAGACCAGCCGCCGACCTGCTTGAGACCGAGCAGCACGAGCGGCAAGAAGCCGAACACGATCAGGAAGAACTGCAGAACCTCGTTGTAGATGGCGGAGCGCAGGCCGCCGGTGAAGGTGTAGACAAACACGATCGCGCCCGAAGCGGCGATGCACAGATGCAGGTTCCAGCCCAGGATGGCGCGCAGCAGGGTCGCGAGCGCGTACATCGATATCCCCGAGGACATGACGGTCATGCCGGCGAACGTCACGGCGTTGAGCCCGCGCGTCTTCTCGTCGAAACGCAGCTTGAGGTACTCGGGAACCGAGCGCGCCTTCGAGCCGTAGTAGAACGGCATCATGAAGACGGCCACGAACACCATGGCCGGGATGGCGCCCAGCCAATAGAAGTGGCTGGTCATGATCCCGTACTTCGCCCCGGAAGCCGCCATCCCCATCACTTCCTGCGCGCCGAGATTGGCGCCGATGAACCCGAGCGCGCAGATCCAGGCCGGCAGGGCCCGCCCCGACTCGAAGAAGTCCTTCGTCCCGCTGACGCCCTTCTTCACCACGAAGCCGATGCCGAGGACGAACGCGAAGTACACGATCAGCAGGCAGTAATCGATGACGCCGAGGTGTATGAGCATCGGATTCTGGTTGCGGCGCGAATTTACTACGCATGGCGGCACGCAGCGGATACGATTTGCGGAAAGGTGAGGGCCCGATGTCGTTTCATTTTGCTTATCCAACAGTCATCCTCTGCGGCTTGGCCTGGCTCGGGTGCGCGAGCGTCCCGCTGGGCGCCACGACCGAGGAGCTCGCGCGGGCGCGCGACCAGACCGCACAGGGCGGGACGGTATTCGCGAACGAGTGCGCGAGCTGCCACGGCCAGCGCGGCGAAGGACTCGCGAACGCTGGGGCGATCCTGGGGCCGGCTGCCCTGCCCGAGTATCCGCGGAGCGAAGGCGTGGGCGACCCGACGGTCACCGACCCTCAGCTGATCCAGATCCAGGCGCAGTCGCGGCCCGCGGGTGCGGCCTGGCGGGACCCGTTTCGAAACGCCCAGGATCTGTACACCTTCACGACCACCCATCTGCCCAAATCTCATGCGAGCGCGCTCAAGGATGGCGACTACTGGGCCGTGGTGAGCTTCCTGCTCGCGGCACAGGGAGCGAGCTTGCCACAGGGCGGCATCGGGCCCACCAATGCGGCCTCGATACCAATTCCCAAGCGCTAACGGCGACTTGGGATAGATGCCTCTGCGCGATCCTGTGGCGCCGGGGCGCTTCTGTCCCGGGCGCAATATTATTCGGAACGGCGAGAATGGTTTTGTTCGGCTTGGCGACGATGTTATGAGAAGTTCCGGTTGCCTCAAGACACTAAAGAACAATTACCCCTTTCCGCCTTTGAGACTTGAACCTTCCCACTCCGGTATTCGTCTTCGATTCGCGCGGCTGGCCCGGCAAGCCCGCCTCCGGGTCGCTCCTTGACGGTTCGTATGCGATTCCGTTGCGCGTTCGTCGTACCCGTCGCGCTGCTTCTCGTTTCTGGAGCAGCGCGCGCCGACGACGCTGCGTCCCCCGCGCCCGTCGAGGCAATTACTCCCCCCGCGCCGACCGATTCCTTGCCGGGATCGCCGACCCCTCCCGGTCTGGGATTATCGCCGGAGGCGCCGCCGGTGCCGCCGGCGCCGGGCGGGAGGGCTCCTTCATTCGGTGCGCCGACGGACGTCCGATCCTCGTCGTTTCGGATCGGGGGCCGGATCTACGGGTGGGAAGCGGTCGGGGTTGGAGAGAAACCAGGCAATCCGCCGCCGGGCTATTCCGGAACCCCCCTGCACGTCCCGATGCTCTCGGCGGGCAAGATTCCATTTTGGGGTGGGGCGGGCGGCAGCCTGAATATGCAATACGGCACGCCGGTCGTGACCGCCTTCGTCAGCTACTACTACCGCGTCAACAGCGAGTCGTTCCAGGGCTACACGAACCCGGGATCGGGGCCGGCCTTCGGCACGGCTTACCTGCTGTTGACGCCGGCGCCGATCAAGACCCTGCGACTGCAGTTCCGCATCGGCGCGCTCACGGAAGTGTATGCGGGACCTGGCCAGTGGGGGTGGGGCATCTTCGGGCCCATGCTGGCGCTCCGCGGCTACGGCGAGACGACCACCGGCGAATGGGACCTGACGCGGGACGCGCGGGTCAGCTTCGTGCAGGGGCTGCTGGTCGTTCCCGGGGTGCCCGAGGACTTCGCGCGCGGCAACTACAACTCCTATATCGAGACGGGCGTCTCGAACTACGTGAACCACGCCCACCTTGGAATCGTTCTCAAGAATCAGTACACCTTCAAGCTGCACTACGCGTCGGACCACGGAACGGACGACCGCAAGTACCTGCTGACCTTCCTGCGCACCCCGCCGCAAGACGGGCGGATGGACACCTATATCGCCGAGGCGCGCTGGCAGAGCTACCCCTGGGGACAGGTCGGGGTGAGCGGCGGTCTTTACGACTTCGTGCACGCCGCATCGGTCAGCGACGGCGTCTGGTGGGGCGTCGACTTCACGCAAGGCGCCAAGGACATGATCAACAAGTTCCTGGGGCCGCAGAGCCTGGGAAACGGCAAGGTCGCCGTGGCCGGGGCGGAGTACAACTTCAGTCTCTCCAGCATTCTGTGGGCGCCGCGCACCTTCACGGGTCAGTCGGCAGACCTGCGGGTCGCCATCGCGGCGATGATCACGCGGACGGTCGCGACCGACGACCCGAATTACAAGAACATGAACGGGTACTACTGCGGGCTCGAGACCGAGTACCGCATGTCGTCGCTGTTCAGCCTGACCTTCCAGGCCTACGGCGAGGACCGCTACACCAACATCGGCACCTACAGCGTCTACAGCCTCAACCCGGGCGTCGCGTTCCACACCGATTGGCTCAGCACCGATCGCATTCAACTGATCTACGGCCGGCGATTTTACAGCCAGGCCGCGGACCCCAACACGGCCCAGCCGCTCGACCGTAACATGATCGCGCTCGGCGGCTACCTCACCTTCTAATGATGATGAACCCGAACCGAAAGCACTCGACGATGCACACCGTCCTTTCGGCAACCCGGCGTTCGGGAATCATCTTCCTGGCCGTGCTCGCCGCCCCCGCGATGGCGTCGGCCGCCGTCGGCGGCGCGGACGACGGGGTTCCCAGGCTCGGCCTCGACCCCGGCGAGCCCCAGTCCCCCAGCCCGCCCCCGGCGGTCCCGTTCGGCGTCCACCCGGCCGAGTCGAAGGAGTACGTCCTCGATTTCCACGGGTACCTGCTGCTGCCCGCCTACCTTGGCCTGCACGAACGCGTGGACCCGCAGCCCGGACAGAGCAGCGAGGTCCTCCACTCGCCGCCGCTCGTTCCCCAGAACCTCCGGGACTTCCAGTACACGGGCGTCGTGCCGAGCCCCTGGCTGCAGCTCAACTTCATCTACGGCAACTCGACGGTATCGGCCACGGTCATCGTGGCCGGCACCAGCGCCATAGACGCGGCGGGATACTACGACCCGGTCGCCCAGATGGGCGTGAACGACGCCTACCTGACGGTGAACGTCACCAAGTGGCTCGGCATCCCCCTCCAAGTAAACGTCGGCGCCCTGACGGGTCGATATGGCGCGATGGGCGGCTACGACGCCGGGCGCTACGGCACGCCGCTCATCGCCCGGACGAACACCGTCGGTGAGACGATCACGGGGAGCCTCAAGCTGGGCGGCGATCTCTTCCTCATGTTCGAGCAGGGGCTCGGTGGCCAGCTGGGGCGTCCCCCGATCGGCCTGGTGCCGGCGGGCTGGAACGACTTCGCGAACGCCAACGTGGGCGCGACCTTCGTCAACCACGCGCACGTCGGCCTCGCCTATGCGCAGCTCCTCCGTTTGGGCTTCCACTACCTGACCGCCTGGACGCAGGACGACCTCGCCGATGGTGGTGGAGGTCAGATACCCGACGGGCGGATCACGGTGCTGGGCGCCGACGTCAACCTGACCGCGGGACGCGCGGGTCATCTCTACTTCGGGGCGACCCACACCTGGGCGACCAACGCGTCCACCGTGTCGGGTGCGATCGAGATCCTGAACGCGCGCGGCGGGCCGGAGCTGGTCGCGAATTACCTCGGTGCGCAGAGCAACGGCAACGGCTCTCTGACCATCTTCGGCGGCCAGTACGATCTCAGCCTCGCGAGGCTGGTTTTCGGGCAATGGTACACGGGCAACAGCCCGGATGTCCTCATCAGCTTGTTTGGCGTCGGGGCGAAGGTGAGCAGTCAGGACCCGGCACAAAACGGTGTGCTCAAGCTGAAGGGCGGCGTCGAGGCCACCTACACCTTCCAGTCCTGGATGGGTGTGTCGGAGCGGTTCGATCATGTTCGCGAAGACAACAGCGACTCGAAACAGGCCTTCACCAGTCTTTCGTCACGCCTCCTGTTCCACACCGGCTGGAGGAGCCGCAACGAGATCGCGCTCCAGTATGTCTACTTCGTCTACGGCAGCAGCGTGGAGGCCCTGACGGGGTATCCTCCGACCACGGAAGTGAACCCGGATCGTCAGGTCTTTTCCTTGACCGGGACCATCTGGTGGTAGGCGACAGATGAGCTTCAGGCGGACATCGGAGGTGTTTCTCTTCGCTCTCGGGGGCGCGTTCGGATGCAACGCCTATCCGACGCTGAGGCCCGTCCCGGTCGACTGCACCGCCGACGCCGCGTACGACATCCAGTACATCTATACCTTCGACACGGTTGCTTCGACCAACTTCTATGGCTCCGGCGACCACCTCGACGCCGACGTCTCTACGGCGCCGGTGATTCAACCCCTCACCGACGGTCCTCGCTGCGGCAGCACGAATGCGCTCCTGCTCCACACGGACCACAACGACGATTGGGGATCGCTGTTCGGGATCTACTCCTTCGGACCGAGGCCCGAATCCGCCTACCAGGGGCTGTCGTTCTGGGCGCGCTCTCCGGGCAACACCAGCAAGGCCTTCACGGTCTTGCTCGACGACACGAACACGGAGAACCTGGCGCAGCCCGCGATGTGCAGCCTCGACGCCGGCACGCCCCCGAGCCCGGTAGATGGCGGCTCGGCCGTCTGCAAGAACTACTGTATGCCCGACGGGGGAACCGGCGGGGCGTCGTACGCCATCAATACGTTGACCGGCCAGCCCATCGGAGGCGTGACCACCAATGCGCCTCCGCCCGACGCGTGCGGAAACAGCTACTACGTCGTGGCACAGGTAACGTCCGGTTGGCAGTTTTACACCTTTCCGTTCACGGCGTTCCGACAGCTCGCGGAGCCGAATCGGGTGCCCAATGCCAATTTTCCCGACACGGAGTCGACGCCCGGAACCCACCTCCTGACCTCCGCTTTGATGGGCCTCACCTTCCGCATGCCGCCGGAGGCGGACATGAACCTCTGGCTCAGCCATCTGGGCTTCTACCGCCCCAAGGTGGGTGGGGGTGGCGATGGGGCCGTCGATGCGCCAAAGGATGTGACAGGGCAGTGAGCGCAATTTATACGCAAACGAATCGCGTTACGCCTCGAGGGCGTCGAGGGTGACAGTGGGGCTGAACTAGAAAATGAAGGGAGCAATTTTCATGAGCACGAATCTTCGAGTTGAAAATCTACTGGGAATTCTTTTCGTCGGCTGCGGGCTTCTCGCCTGCACGACTCAGGCGGCCCCAACCGGAACCGGCGGCAGCGGAGCCGGGACCAGCGGCAGCGGAACCGGCGGTGGTGGCGGCGGGACCACGGGCACCGCCGGCGCCGGCGGTGGTGCATACGCGGCGAGTGATGGCGTGCTGTGCCTCCCGCCCGCGGCGACCGGTCTCATAACCAACTTCACCTACGCGCCGGCGGACGGCGCCACCCCCGTGACGGATCAGGTGGCCTTCGGAGACAATACGACGACGTTGTCGGGCGGTGAGTTCGTCTATCCCAACGCGTCTTCGACCAGCGCGTACAAGCTCGTCTCCGACGTGACCGGCAGCAACTGGCATATCACCGCACCGGCCATGGTCGGCGACTACTCGGGGTTCGGGTTTTTCTTCCAGTCGGGCTCCGCCGGCTGCAACCATATCAATGCGACGGGCTTCAAGGGGATCTCGTTCACCATCTCCGGCACGGTGCAGGGTGGCTCGCTCACATTCGAGGTCGATACCTTGAACGACACCATCAAACCGGCATGGCTCACGGCCCACGCCGGCACTCCGGGAGCCACCGACCCCGGCGCTTGCGATCCCGGTGGCACGGCCGCGACCACTCAGTACACGCAGACTGTTTGCGTGGAGCCCACCACGGCCATCACGGTCGGCTCGACTCCGACCACGGTGAACGTGTTGTGGAGCCAATTCACGAACGGCAAGACGGACCCGAGCCCGGTACCGACCGATATCGTCGGCATCCGTTGGGTGCTTCCTGTGCCGGCGCAAATCGGTACGGCCACCGTCGTGACGTATCCGCTCGACATCACGGTCGACAACATCACGTTCATTCCCAATTGACGCCGATGTCGCGTGGGTTGACCGCAACCGCATGGCTCGCCGTCCTCGCTCTGGGGACGGCGGGCTGTCTCTGCCCTTGCCCCAATGGGGTCATGGCGGCCGCGCCGGCGACCGCCGGGGGGGCGATTCCGGGCGCCGCCGCGATGCCCGCCGCCGGCGGCAGGCCGGTCGCGACGGGCGGCCGGCTCGTGATCTGGGACGGAGACGGAGCGGGAAACGGAGCACAGGGGTGGGACGCTTGCGACCCGAAGGCCGGCTGCAGCAAGGTCGGGATCGATTCGGGTAGCGGCACCAGCGGCAGCACCAGCATCAAGATGCACGGCGACGGGCCGGGGTATCTCGGGATGGGCTGGAACCTGTTCGGGTGGTACCCGGAAAACGCCGGGGTCGACCTGGGGCCGTATACCCATCTGACGTTCCAGATCCGCGTTGAGGCGAAATCGCCCGCCGACGCGCCGGACCCTGGCTCCGTCGGCGTGTTGCTGGGATGCAGCCGGAACAAGAACGACAGCGCGACCGTCACCGTCGAAAGGTACGCGAAGGGATTCACGGACGGGAAATGGCACAAGGTCGAGATCCCGATCGCGATGTTCACCAAGGGAGCGGGCTCCAAGTTCGACCTGCAGTCGTTCTGGGAGTTTAGGATTGCCACCTGGAGCGCCGCGGCCCGCCACTTCAACATCTACATCGACGACATCGCCGCCGAAAAGCAGTGACAGTGGTGGGCCGCCACGGTCACCCGCGTCCTATCTTCTCCGCGGTCTGGGTGGCGGTCGCCGCGTGGCTGGGCATTTGCGTGGCGTGCGTCGATACCGGGCGCTCCGCTCCGGCGGACGCCTCCGCCGGGCCGGGCCCCGTGCAGCCCGTCACCTGTGCGCCGGCACCGCCCGTCGCGTACTCCGGCAATGCCGTCATCCCCTCGGGCGATACGGCGATGGCCGGCCCCTACGCGTGGAAGAACGCCGTCATCAAAGGTGGGGGCTTCGTCAGCGGCATCATCACGAGCCCAGCGCTCAAGGGACTCGTCTTCGCGCGGACGGACGTCGGAGGCGCCTACCGTTTCGACCCCGCCAACCAGCGCTGGACGCCGCTCACCGATTGGGTCGGGCATAGCACTCCGGGGCTCGTCGGGATCGAGAGCATTGCGGTGGACCCGGTCGATCCCAACAAGGTCTATGTCGCGGCGGGGCAGTACCTCGGCTCCGGCAACGGCACGATCCTGAGCTCGACCGACATGGGACGCACCTGGAACCAGAACAACATTTCCGCGCCCATGGGCGGCAACGCGGACGGGCGCTCGATGGGTGAGCGGCTGGCGGTCGATCCCAACCTGCCCAGCACGTTGTACTTCGGCTCGCGCAACGCGGGCCTGTGGAAGAGCACGGACTCCGCGCAGACCTGGACGCAACTTGCGGGTTCCCCATCTGTCGACGGCGTAGGTGCCGGCAACAGCCCAGGGACGGGGTACGGGTTGACGTTCGTGGTGTTCGATCCGCAGAGCGGCTCGCCGGGAAGCGCTACCCCGGCGATCTACGTCGGCGTCGGCACGACCACTGGGCCTAGCCTCTATCGTTCCACCGACGCCGGCGCGACCTGGGCCGCGGTCGTGGGGACGCCCGCCGGCATGATGCCGCACCATGCGGTCCTGGATGGCTGCGGCGACCTCTACCTCACGTACAACAACGGCTCTGGTCCCAACAGCGTGACCGCCGGCGCCGTCTGGCGATACACGCCGCCGATCGGGCTCTGGACCAACGTGAGCCCTCCCGGCGGTGGCTTCGGTTTCGGCGGAATTTCAGCCGACGCCGCTCATCCGGGAACGCTGCTCGTCACGACGATCGACGACTGGTCGCCCGGCGCGGTCTACCGGACCATCGACGGCGGCGCGAGCTGGACGCCACTTCCCGGCGCGTCGCACGGGAATGTGGCGGGCGCGCAATGGCTCTACTGGCACACCAGCAACCTGCCCGCGATGGGCTGGATGGGCGACATCGAAATCGACCCCTTCGATTCAAACCATGCCCTCTTCATCACGGGCCAAGGCCTCTGGTCGAGCGACGACGTCACGACGGCCGACAGCGGCGGCGCGACCAGCTGGACCTTCGCCGACGACGGTCTCGAGGAGACGGTCGTGCTCGACCTCGCCAGCCCTCCGGCTATCGCTCCGGCCGTCGTCGCCCCCCTGCTGAGCGGGGTCGGCGACATCGGCGGGTTCCGGCACGACGACCTCACCGTCTCGCCCACGAGCGGCATGTCCGCCAATCCGATCTTTGGCAACACGAGCAGCCTCGACTTCGCCGAGAGCGCGCCGCTCGTCGTCGCGCGCGTGGGCACGGCTTCGTCGTCCCCCAAGCAAACCGGCGCCTATTCCACGGACGGAGGCACGAGCTGGACGGCCTTCGCCAACCTTCCGACGGCAACCGGAAGCACCACGCCGAACTCGGGATCGATCGCGGTCGCGGCCGATGGCAGCACCTTCGTCTGGGTTCCGAAGAGCGGCACGCCCTCTTACACGACGGACAAAGGCACGACCTGGACGGCGTCGACGGGCCTCACGTCGGGCGCGCTGGTGGCCTCCGACCGGGTCAATCCTTCCAAGTTCTACGCGAGCGGCCGGGGCACGATGCTCGTGAACACCGACGGCGGCCAGACGTTCAAGGCGACCACGGCCACCTCGTCCGGGCGGCCGCGCCCCGTGTTTGGCATCGAGGGGGACGTTTGGGCGTCCACAAGCAGCGGCCTGATGCGCTCGCAGGACTCGGGCGCGACCTGGCAGCCGGTGGCCGGGGCGACCGGCGCCAGCGCGGTGGGCTTCGGGATTCCGGCGACGCCAGGAGCCTACCCGGCCGTATTCCTGGCGGGCTCCGTGATGCTCCCCGGCTCCGCCACCGCTGTCTGGGGCATTTACCGCTCCGACGACGCCGCGATGAATTGGCAACGAATCGACGATCCGCAGCACCAGTTCGGGAGCATCGGCGTCCTGGCCGGCGACCGCAACCAGTACGGCCGGGTCTATCTCGGCACCGGCGGGCGGGGAATCGTCTATGGCGATCCGCAACCGCAATAGCGGCACAACCAAAGGGCAAAAATGACGATGACGAGAAGACTTTCCTGGACGGTGTCGTTGGCAGCGATCGCGACGGCGTTGGCTCAACCCGGCTGCAAGGTGTGCGAGTGCACCGCCGCCGCGGCGACGCCGGTCAGCGCCGCGACGGCGGCAGCGTCCGCGCAGGCGCCGGGCGCATCCGCGGCGACGCCCGCCGGCGGCGGCCTGACCGGCAAGGTGGCCTACAACTGGAAGAACGTCGCCATCCTCGGCGGGGGATTCGTCAGCGGTATCGTCTTCAGTCCCGTCGAGAAGGATCTGGTCTATGCCCGCACCGACGTGGGCGGCGCGTATCGGTTCAACGCGGCCGACAAGACCTGGATCCCGCTGACCGACCAGCTCGGGCGCGATTCGAACTTCTTCGGCATCGAAAGCCTCGCGGCCGATCCGGTCGACGCCAACAAGGTGTACCTGGCCGGGGGCACCTACACCGGGTCCTGGGTCGGCAACGGCGCCATCCTCCGCTCGAACGATCGCGGCGACACCTGGCAGACCATCGACATGCCCGTCAAGATGGGCGGCAACGAGAACGGCCGCTCGATGGGCGAACGGCTCGCCATCGACCCCAACCTGCCCAGCATTCTCTACTTCGGGTCACGTAAAGCCGGCCTCTGGAAGAGCGCGGACTCGGGGTCGACCTGGGCGAAGGTCGACAGCTTCTCGGCCTCCGACAACGACAAGGGAATCGGCATCCCGCTGGTCCTGTTCGACAAGCGCAGCGGCACCAATGGCAAGGCCACGCCGACCCTCTACACCGCCGTCGCCAACAACGCGGGCAGCCTCTACCGCAGCACCGACGCCGGCGCGACCTGGAAGCTGGTGCCCAAGCAGCCGACGGACCTGATGGTCAGCCACGCGCAGTTCGACTCCGCCGGCGCGCTGTACCTCAGCTACCAAAATGGGCCCGGCCCCAACGACGTGACGGACGGCGCGGTCTGGAAGTACGATCCCAAGGCCGAGAAGTTCACGGACATCACGCCTTCCGCCCCAAAGGGCGACGACAAGTTCGGCTACGGCGGGCTGTCGCTCGACGCCGCGCACCCGGGCACGATCATGGTCAGCACCATCGACCGGTGGACCAAGGGGGACGAGATTTACCGGACGACCGACGCCGGCAAAAAATGGAAAGCGCTCTTGCCCAAAGTCGTCCGTGACGACGCCGGCGCGAAGTATCTCTACTGGCACAAGTCAGAGCCGATCGGTCGGGGCTGGATGGGCGACATCGACATCGATCCGTTCAACCCGGGGCGCGCGATGTACGTGACCGGGGCGGGGATCTGGGCCACCGAGGACGCGACCGCCGCGGATTCGGACAAGCCCACCCACTGGACCTTCCTGGACCGCGGGCTCGAGGAAACGGTCATCAAAGACCTGGTGAGCCCCCCGGCGGGACCGCCGCTGCTGAGCGCGATGGGCGATCTCTGCGGCTTCCGGCACGACGACCTCGGCGTGCCCTCGAAAGACGGGATGTTCGACAATCCGCTCTGCGGCTCGGCCAGCGGAATCGACGTCGCCTGGAGCAAACCGGAGATCGTCGCGCGCGTCGGCTGGGCCGACAAGCAGCGATGGGGAGCCACCTCCGCCGACGGCGGCAAGACCTGGACGCCTTTCAAATCCGTGCCCAAGGGCAAGGGCGCCGGCTCGATCGCGATGTCGGCGGACGGCACGGCCCTCGTGTGGGCGCCCCTGGAAGGGCCGGTCGTCTTTTCAAAGGACCAGGGCGCGACCTGGGCCCGCGCCGAGGGGCTCCCGGACGCGGAGCCATCTCCGGACTGGGCGCCGGTACCCTTCAGGCCGGCCGCCGACCGAGTGAACGGCAAGAAGTTTTACGTGCTCGACGCCAAGGGCGGGCAGGCGTTCACCAGCGTGGACGGCGGGGCCCACTTCACCGCTTCGCCGACCGGGCTGCCCGCGCTGGCCGACTACCAGTTCGGCTCTTCCTCGGCGCAGGCCACCCCCGGGATCGAGGGCGACGTGTGGCTCACCAACTTCAAAGAGCTCAACCACTCGACCGATTCGGGCAAGACCTACGAGGCGATCTCGGGCGTGAGCGAGGCCTATGCCTTCGGCTTCGGCAAGGCGGCCGACGGCAAGAAATATCCGGCGCTGTATCTCATCGGCAAGATCGGCGACGTGGTGGGCTTCTTCCGCTCCGACGACGTCGGCGCCACCTGGGTGAGGGTCAACGACGACCAGCACCAGTACGGCTTCTGCGGCGTCATCATCGGCGACCCCCGGGTGTACGGCCGCGTCTACGTGGGAACCGGCGGCCGCGGGATCGTGTACGGCGAGCCGAAGTAGCTCGGGATATCGCGTGCACCTGTTCAACGGGCAGCCCCGTTGCCATGCTTGAGCGATGGCGGCCAAGAGCGATCGCGTGGTGGCGCTCATCGGGGTGTTCAAGCTGTTCAAGGCCGCGCTGCTGATCGCCCTCGGGATCGCGGGCCTGGTGGCGGCCCCGAGCGATCTGGCCCATGAAGCCCGGCACCTCATCACCTGGTTGGGTATATCGCCCGGCCGTCACACGCTGGCGCGTTTTCTGGGCAAGCTCGGCTCGTTCGACGACCAGATGGCGCGAAAGCTCGCGGTGGCGTCGCTCTGCTACGCAGCGGTGTTCCTGGTCGAAGGCATCGGGCTTCTGAGCAAGCAACGGTGGGCCGAATGGCTGACGGCGGTGGTGACCGCTTCGTTCATCCCTATCGAAATCTATGAAGCCGTAGAGCGCTTCGGCCCCGGCAAGATCGTGGCCCTGCTCTTGAACCTGGTCATCTTGATCTACTTGGTGTGGCGGCGGCTCAGGGAATCACGAAGCGTCGGCCACCGTCTGGGGCGCCTGCTCGACTCTTGACGGGCGCCTTCCAAACCGAGATGGTCGGCTGCAGGAGACCGCCATGATGTCCCGCCCCCGAGTCCGGTTCCTCGTTCTGTGCTCGCTATGTTCGTCCTTGGCTACCGCAATTTCCGGATGCGCGACCTCGCGCCCGGCCGCGCCCGCGACCTCAGACGCACTTTCTGTCGATCATCTGAAAATGGGACCGTCGCGGTACGAGACCGGCCGCGTCGCGCCGATGAGCGTCTCGAACCCCAACAGCGCGACGTCGCCAGCACGCGTGGGAGAGCTGCGCGAATCGCCGCCGCGTCCCGCCGCAGGCGCGCACCGCCGGCACCGTCGATCGAACGGTACCCGGGCGCGAGATCCGCTCGCGCTTCGTGGCGCCTGACTCGCGGCGGTCACGATCTGACCGCCCGCCGCCGGCCTCCGCTTGCTACAGTGCGACCTTGGGTCGCCTGCTAGCCCCCGGTGCGCTTCTCCTCGCTTGCGGCCTCGCCGCGTGCGCGACCGCCGACGTCGACCCACGAACCGCCTCGCTCGCCGACAGCGGAAAGACCGAGCTGTTCTGGACCAGCCTCAAGGCGACCTACCACGGGCGCATGAACGACGAGGGGGACGACGAGGTGATCCAGGGCGGGATCGCGATGGGCGGCGAGGTGTGCGAGGCCCAGACGCTCGACGTGACCAAGGTCTGCGCGCGGCCGGATGCCGCCGGTGATCTCCACGAGATCCGCTGCCGGATGCAGTGCAAGGCCCACGGTTCGAAGCCCGGGCCGACGCTGGCCCGCGCGACGCTCTTCGTGGGCGGCCGTCCGGTGGAGCTGCAGCTCGACCGCATCGAGACGATCACCAAGCCGTAGCCGGCAGGACCTTTTCAAGGGCCGCGAGTGGTGGTACGAACGAGGTGGCAAGCGCGAGGTTCACCATGGACGAGCAAGGAATCTACTGCCCCCAGTGCCGCGCCTACGTGCACTTCTGGTCCCTCTCCGAAGGCGGTCGCCCGCCCGCCGGTAGCGGCGTACAGGGGATCGTGCCGGGCACCCCCATTGAGATGCCCCAGAGCTGCAAGCAGTGCGGCTACCAGAGCACCTACAAGACCTCCGACCTTCGCACGCGAAGGGTCCCGACCCAGCCCGTCATGGCGGCCATGCTGAGCCCCGAGGCGCGGCGGGCGTCGACGATCGACGTGCAGCCGGCGCTGGGCGACAAGAAGGCCTCGGTTCCGACGTCGTGATCCGACGCCTGCCCGCGGGCTCCGCCGCCGCTACGGGCCCGTGCGAACGAAGGTGAAACCGTCTTAGACGACCTCGGAGCGCGCCGGTCAAGACTGCCCGCGATTCCGCCGATGATGGGATCGAGACCCGACCGTGCGTGCGCCGCTTGTCCGCCGCTCCCGACCGGGCCGGCGCGCCGCGACGGCCGTGCTGCTCATGCTCGTCACGTGCGCCCCGCTCTCCCGGTCGTCCTTCGCCGTCGAGGCCGTCCCACCGCCGCGCGCGGCGCCTCCCGCGAACGGCAGGGACGTCGTCGCGTTGCGCTACGAGATCTTCGGTGTGAGCCGGCCCCTCGTGTTGACCCCGCTGGCGCTCTTCGCCGACCGCGGGTCCGCCGCGGGACCCAACCGGCTTCATCACCTACAGTTGGCGGCGCCCAATCCGACCCGACACAACCTGCGAGCCCCCGAGCCGGCGGGACCCGTGTTGCTGAGCCTCGATCTCAGCCTGCGCTATCTCCGGTTGGCGGTTCACGGCGACTACCGGGCCGGGCTCCTGCCCTTCCTCGGCACCTCGACCACCTCGCTGGGCGGCCTGCGCCTCCGATTCTGAGCCGAGCGCGAGACCGGCGACGCCCCAACCGTCGCCAGACGACGTCGAGCGTGCCGGCTTGCCGGACTAGCGTCGCCGCGCCGCAGACGGACGCCGGCGCCGCGTCGCGAGCAGCAGGCCCAATGCCAGGAGGATCGTCACCGCGAGCGTGCCGGTCGCGCTGCCGAAGCCGGAGGTCAGCTCGCACCCGCAGCCACCGCCGCCGGGCGTGGGGGGCATGCCCGCCAGCGCCACCGGAATGCTGATCGAGGCGGTGTTGCCGAGCGAATCGGTGACGCGGATGACGTCGGTGCCGGCGTGGGACCCCGCCGTGTAGGCGCCGGTGCCGGCGACGACGGTGCCGCCGGAGCCGGAGCTGACGACGGTCCAGACGAACCCGGTGCCGCTGCCGCCGCTGGCCGCGAGCGCGATGTTCTGGCCCGTCTTGACGGTCCCCGCGACCGGCGCGATGGTGACGCCGGGGCCGACCTGGACGGTGATGGTCACGGTGGCGCCGTTGGCGTCGGTCACGGTGATGACGTCGGTGGTGTTGCCGGCGGAGCCGGCGGTGTAGACGCCGGTGGCCGCGTTGATGCTGCCGCCCGAGCCGTTGGTGGTGAGCGCGTACATGAGGGGCGCCGCGCCGCCCGAGACCGCGATGGCCAGCGAGCCGCCCGGCGGAGAGGTGGTGGTCGCGACCGTGGCCGACAGCGCGGCGGCGACGTGGACCTGGGCGGTTGCCGTATTTCCGAGCGAATCGGTGACGGTCACGACGTCGGTCCCGCCGCCCAGCGCACCGACGCTGTAAGCGCCGGTATTGGGAGCGATGGTTCCGTGCGAAGCGTTGGCGGTCAGCGCGAAGGTGTAGCCGGCCCCGCTGCCGCCGCTGACCGTGAAGGTCATCTGCGCGAGCGGCGCGGCGTCCACCACGGCCGGCATCAGGTGAAGGCCATCGCCCACGGTGATGGTGGCATGCGCCGAGTTGTGAAGCGTGTCGGTCACGGTCACGACGTCCTGAACGTTTCCCGCCGAGCCGGCGGTGTAGCTTCCCGTCGACGCGCCGATGGTCGCGCCGGACGCGTTGGTGGTGAGGACGAAGGTAAAGCCGGTCCCACTGCCGCCCGCCGCCGTGAAGACCACCTGACCGCGCGGGGCCACCGTCGGCGCCGCCGGGTTCATCGTCAGGGCGCCACCGACCGCGATGGACGCGCTCGCGGTGTTGCCGAGCGAGTCGGTCGCCAATACCCCGTCGACCACGTCGGTGATGCTGCCGGCCGTGTACAGGCCGGTCGTGGCGTCGAGCGTGCCGCCCGAAGCGTTGGCGGTGAAGGTGTAGCGGTAGCCCGTGCCACTGCCTCCGACCGCCACCAGCGTGAGCGTGCCGCCGGGCGGCGCGGCCAGGGCGGCCGGGGTGATGGAGACCCCGGGACCGACGTGGATCGTCAGCGTGGCGGTGTTGCCGAAGGGGTCGGTTGCCTCGATCACGTCGGCGGAGCTCCCGGTGTCGCCCGCGGTGTAGACGCCGGTGGTGGCCACGATGTTGCCGCCCGAGCCGTTGGTGTGCAGGGTGAAGGTGTAGCCGCCGCCCACGCCGCCCACCGCCAGGAAGGTGGCCGCGCCGCGCGGCGGGACCAAGCTGGTGGAGGCCGTCAGCGTGATACCCGGGCCGACCGTGACCGTGACCGTATCGGTATTGCCGAGCGAGTCGGTCACCGTCACGACGTCGGTCGTGCTGCCGGTCGGTCCGGCGGTGTAAAGGCCGCTGGCATTCACCCCACCCGTCGAGGCGTTGGTGGTCAGC
Organism: uncultured Myxococcales bacterium; assembly: GCA_937889515.1. Classification (GTDB taxonomy): domain Bacteria; phylum Myxococcota_A; class Polyangia; order Fen-1088; family Fen-1088; genus JADGRB01. The sequence continues at coordinate 52,272 of CALAOV010000136.1, forward strand.
GCGAACCGATACCCGGTCCCGCTGCCACCGGCGGAGGTGAGCTGGATGGTGCCGAGCGGTGCGGTGCTCGCCGAGGGTGGCAGCACGGTCAATCCCGGTCCGATGGCGACGGAGACGGTCGCGGTCGCGCCGAGCGAGTCGGTGACCGACAGGACGTCGGTGACGTTCGGAACCAGGCCGGCGGTGTAGACGCCGCTCGCGGGATCGACGCTGCCGCCCGATTGGTTGTCGGCGAAGGAATAGACATAGCCGGTGCCGCTGCCGGCGAACGCCACCAGGGTGAGCTTTTCGCGGGGGGCGACGGTCGCGCCGGCCGGGCCGAGAACCAGGTGCCCGCCCACGGCGATGGACACCGACGCGCTGTTGCCGAGCGAGTCGGTCACCGTTACGAGATCGACGACGCCGCCCTTGGCGCCCGCGGCGTAGGCACCGCTGGCGGGATTGATGCTACCGCCCGACTGGTTGTCCGCGAGGACGAAGACGTAGCCGGTGCCGCTGCCGTCGGTGGCGCCGAACGCGATGGCACCGAGCGGCGCCGTCGCGGGCTGTGCGGGGCTGATGGCGACGCCGCGGCCGACGTTGACGACCACGTTGGTCACCGCGCCGTTGTGATCCGCAATCAGGATCACGTCGGTGCTGTCGGGGTTGGACCCCGCGGTGTAGGCGCCCGTGGCGGGATCGATGCTGCCGCCCGAGCCGTTGCCGGAGATGGAAAAGACGTAGGCCGGGGCTCCGCCGCTAACCGCGATAGTCAGGCTGGCCCGCGGCGCCGCGGACAGCGTACCGGCCGCGGCGACCAGGGCCGCCGTGACGGTGATGGTGGCGGTGGCGGTGTTGCCCAGCGCATCCAGCACGGTGACCACGTCGACCACGTTGCCGATCCCGCCGGCGGCGTAGACGCCGGTCAGCGGGTCGATGCTACCGCCCGAAAGATTGGACGACAGCGCGAAGTTATATCCGGAACCGGTGCCGCCCGAGACCGCCAGGGTCTGCTGACCGAGGGGGGCGAGCGTGACGGCAGCCGGGGTGACCGCGAGCCCCGGACCGACCGTGATGGTGACGGTGCTGTGATTGCCCAGAGGGTCGACCACCGACAGCACGTCGGTGGCGGAGCCGATCGCGCCCGCGGTGTACGCGCCGGTCGCGGCGTCGACCGTGCCGCCGGAGGGGTGGCTGGTGAGCGTGAAGACATAGCCCGCGCCGCTGCCACCCGTGGCGGTGAAGGCCTGCGAACCACGGGGTGGCGTGGTCAGAGACGACGGGGACACCGCGACTCCCCCGCCCACCGAGATGTTGACGGTCCCGGAGTTGCCGAGCGAGTCGGTCACGGTCACCAGATCGGTGCTACTGGCAATGCTGCCCGCCACGTACACGCCGGTGAGGAGGCCGATCGTTCCGCCCGAAGCGTTGCCGAGGATCGCGAAGGTGTAGCCGGTGCCGCTGCCGCCGCTGGCGGACAGGGTGATGGTCCCGCGCGGCGCGATGGACGGCGCCGGAGGGGCCACGGTGACACCTACACCGACGGTGACATTGGCGGCGGCGACGTTACCTAGCCCGTCGGTGACCGTGACCACGTCGGTAACGCCGGGGGCGGCGCCGGCGACGTACACGCCGCTGACGGAGTTGATCGTTCCGCCCGACGCGTTGGCGCCGATAGCGAAGACGAAGCCCGCCCCGCTGCCGCCCGAGGCGCTGAAGGTCAGTGTCCCGCGCGGCGGCGTCTGCGTGGCGTTGGCCGTCAGGGCGACGCCCGCGCCCACGACGATGCTGGCCGTCGCCGAATTGCCGACCGAATCGGTGACGGTGATGATGTCGGTGACGCTGTCGTTCTGGCCCGCGACATAGTGCCCGCCCGCGTCGATGGTGCCGCCCGAGCGGTTGGTCGAGATCGCGAAGATGAGACCGATGCCGCTTCCACCCGCGGTGGTGAACGTCGCCGAGCCGCGCGGCGCGACCTGGGTCGGGGCCGACGACAGGCTGAGCGCGGCGCCCACGGTGATGTTGGCGTGGGCCGTGTGGGCCTGGTTGTCGGTGACGGTGATGACGTCGGTGACCTGGGGGGTGGCGCCCGCGGTGTAGACGCCCGTCGTCGGATCGATCGATCCGCCCGAAGGCGCGCTCTGCATCGTGAAGACGTAGCCGGCGGTGCTGCCGCCCGCCGCCGTGAAGGTGACCGATCCGCGCGGCGCGACCGCGGCGCTGGCCGGGCTCAGCGTGATGGGCGCCTGGTTGGTCAGCGCGAAGGCGGCCTTGAGCGCGACGCCGACGGCGGACGCGGTGACCGTGTAGTTGCCGGCGGTGGCGTTGGCGGTGGCGGTGACGCTGGCGACGCCCGAGGCGTTGGTGGTGGCGGTGGCGCCACCGAGCGCGGCCGAGGCGCCCGAGGTCGGGGCCAGGAACGTGACCGTGGCGCCATTGACCGGGTTGCCGTTGCCGTCGACGACGCGCGCGGCGAGCGGCGCGGCAAACGCCGCGCCGACGAGCGCGATCTGGCCGTTGCCGCTGCTGACCGCGATCGATCCGGGCGCGCCCGCCACGTTGGTGAGCATCGCGGCGACGCTGGCGCCGGCCGGGATCGACGCCGAGACGGCGTAGCTGCCGGCGATGGTGTTGGCGGTGGCGGCGGTCTGGGCCAGGCCGCTGGCGTCGGTGACGGCCATCGGGCTGCCCAAGGTGGCGGAGGCGCTGCCCGCCGCCGGCGCGCCGAAGGTCACGGTCGCGCCCACGATCGGGTTCAACGACGCGTCCGTCACGCGCACCACGATGGGCGCGCCGAAGACGGCTCCGACGGTCGCGCTCTGGGGGCTGCCGCTCACCAGCGTGACCAGCGAAGCGGCGCCCGCCAGGTTGGTGAGCGCGAAGGCGGCGGGCGTGGCGACGCTGGGCGCGGTCGCGCTCACGCTGTAGGAACCGGCGACGGTGTTGGCGGTGGCGGTGACGCTGGCCTGACCGGAGGCGTTCGTCGTCACCGTCGTCGCGGAGACTCCCGCCGAAGCGCCGCTCGTCGGGGGCGCGAAGGTGACGACGACGTTCGGCAGCGGAAAGCCCGTGCCGTCCTTGACCACTGCGGTCAACGTGGCGAAGGTGCCCAGCAGAGCCGCGCTCTGACCGCTGCCGCTGACGACGGTGATCGAGCTCGGCGCGCCGAGGTTGCGCAGGCTGAAGCTGGTCGACGCGGACGTCCCGCTCACGGTAGCGGTGACGGCATACGCGCCGGCGGTGGCATTGGCGGTCGCGGTCAGGGAGGCGATGCCCGAGGCGTTGGTGGTGGCCGATGCGGCCAGCGTCGCCGAGGCGCCCGAGCCGGGAGCGGCGAAGAGGACCGTCGCACCCGACAGGGGGGTGCCACCGGCGTTGGTGACCAGCACCGCCAGGCCCGATCCGAACATGGCGCCGGTGAGCGCCGTCTGATTGTTGCCCGCCGACACCACGATGAGCGGCGCGGAGAAGGTCGCCGAGATGGTGTGGCTCGCGGTCACGTTGCTGAACGTGAAGGTCGCCACCGCGCCCACCGAGACCCCGTCGACCAGAACGCTGGCGATCGCAAAGCTCGTGCTGGGTGTGATGGTGAAGGCCTGCGACTGTCCCTGGATGACGGTGCTGACGCCGGCCGGTGCGATAGCGCCGTTGGCGCCCGCCGACGCGGTGATGGTGAAGGTGGGGACCAGCGAGACGGTCAGGTTCTTGGTCCCGGAGAGCTGCAGGACGGGATCGCCGGCCATGCCGCCGTACTCGACCACCGACCCGAGCGTGCTGGTGGCCGGCAGGTCGTTCCACAGGCCCCCGACGTAAAATTGCGCCCAGTTCTCGGCGCCGCCCGAATTGTTGGGCTCACCCGGATTCCAGTTGGCGTAGGCGCCCCCGAAGGCGGATCCGTTCGACAAGCCCGTCCAGAACTGGGTTCCGGCACCGGCGTTCGCGAGCCCCTCGGGTCCGGTCACCCAGCGCCAGGTTCCCTCCACCGCCGCGTCGCTGGCCCCGATCCATCCCGTCGCGGCGAGCTTTCCGTTGATGAAGGTATCCTCTCCCGCGCTGGTCACCGTGGCGAGGTAACCCTGCAGGCCGTAGTACGTGCGCGCCGCCGCGACCGGCTTGGCCGCGGTCCAGCTCAGGTTGCTGTTGACGAACTCGTAGTAATGGCCGGTCCCCGGATAGAAGAGGCTGCTGGCGCCGATCGAGAAAGTGACCTGACGGGCCTGGGTGTTGGGGGCGGCGCCCGCCGTGTTGTTGTAGGTGACCGAACGGAGCACGGTCTGGTAGATGGTGACCGCCGCCTGGCCGGAGAGCGTCAGGATGCCGGTCGCGGCCACGAACGAGCCCGTCACCCCGCCCTGCGCCGTGAAGCTCAGGTTGTCCTGTCCGTTCACGTACCCGGTCGAGATCGACACCTGCACGCCGGTGATTTCGGAGGCGTCGGAGATGGTCAGCGACAGGGTCGGATCCACCACCACGGGGGCGGATTGCGCGACATAGATCGTCGCGCCCGCCGACACCGTCAGAACCGGCGCCGTACCCGTGACGACGGCGCTCTTCACCTGGATGACGCCGTCGCCCGAGCCGTCACCCGCGCGCCCGCAGGCCGCCAGTGACACGGCCAGGAGCAGAGCGACGCCCCACCCCATCGCGCGGCCGGGGCGGGCGCGTGCCGCGATCGATTCTCGGTGGCGGTCGAGTCGAGCGCCCGAGTGGGTAAGAAGTGAACCTACACGAACAAGGCGGAACTCGGCGTCGGGTTGATGCACGAGTATGAAGTAAGGCCGGAAACAATTTCGATCTTGAACCCAGCTGCTACCGGTTTGAATTGGTCTGCTATTTGTCGTTGATCGTTCATTGCCGCGCCCGCAGGAAGGCGCCGGGGGTGACGAAGTAGCGCCGTTTGAAAAGACGCGACAGGTGCGCCTGATCGGCAAACCCCGAGCACGAGGCCGCATCGGCGATGGATCCCCCGTCGGCGAGAAACTCGTGGGCGTGCTCGAGGCGGCGGCGCATCACGAACGCATGCGGCGTTTCGCCGGTCGTTCGCTTGAACTCGCGGGAAAAATGCGCGGGCGAGAGCCCACTTCCGCGCGCCAGGAACTTGACGGTGATCCGCTCGGCCAGGCGTTCGTCCACCAGGGCGCAGGTGACCGCCAGGCGTTGCCCGGTAAATGCATCTGCCGGTGCGGCAATCAGATCGAACAACCCACCCAGTCGGGCCACCAGCGCCAGCACCAGGGCGTCGCGGTAGGATCGACCCGACGCCCCGCCGGTCGCCGCTTCGTGCAGGAGCGCCAGCACGACCGCGGCGAGCGGCTCGTCGCGCAGGCCGTGCATCGGCACCACGCGGAGGTCGGTGCCGAGCACGCGCCGGATCTTGTCGAGAGAGACCTCGACCGCACCCCACGCCGATGCTCCGCTCCGAAGGTTGAACGCGGCGCCGGCGGGCAAGATCACGAAGCATCCCGTCCCAATGGTCACCGGGTGGAACCCGTCGATGTCTTTGGTCTCCATGACCAAGGGATCCTGGAGATTGAGCCCCAGCCAGTGTCCGGCGATCGCGCCGTGCTCGCCTTTGAAATGGCTGCTCACCCCCCGCTCGACCACCACCCCGTCCCAGCCCAAGGCGCGGCTCGAAGCCCCGACCACCGGATCCAGGAAGACCACCGGGCGCGGGCGATCGGTCCGAAACTCGAAGAAGTCCAACGCCAACTCTGGTCCCCCGTCCATTCCATGACTCCCCGCCCCCCAGCTTGGTGTCGCGCCGCCGCGTGACCAATCACGCAACGATCGACGTTACGTACACGCAGACTGGTTATAGCCGAACGCCATCCAGCGGCCACCTATGTTTGGTGCCCTTCCTTCGGCGCCCTTCTTTGGTGCCTTCGAGAACGTTGGATATACTCGCTCGAGCTTGGGTTGAAAGGCCGCAAATTGGTGCGCCCCTACGTCGGAGCCCCCTGTCAGAAGAAGATGTGACAGACCACGCCGAAGAGCGGAACCAGGATCGCGAACGACCACAGCGTGTACCCGAAGAAGCTGGGCATCCGCACATGGTGTTGCTCGGCGATCGCCTTGACCATGAAGTTCGGTCCGTTGCCGATGTAGGTGATCGCCCCCATGAATACGGCGCCGCAAGAGACCGCCGCGAGCAGATGTTGACCGGATGGATGGGCGGCCAGGCCGCCCAGGTCGTCGAGCGATAGCACCCCGCCGCCGCTGTTCGTCACGCCGACCGCCAGCGAGGCAAAGGTCAGATAGGTGGGGGCATTGTCGAGGACGCTCGATAGCGCCCCGGACGCCCAGAAGAACTGCCAAGGCTTGGTGATTCCGAGCGACGCGCCCCGCTCCCCGAGAAACGAGAGAGCGGGAATCATCGTGACGAACACGCCGATGAAAACGACCGCAACCTCGATGATCGGCCCCCAGTTGAAGCGGTTCGCCTCATGAACCTCCCGGCCCGTCGAAGCGAGCGACAAGGCGCCGCAGCCCAGCAGCCCCAGAATCTGGATCAGCGAGCGCAGATAGGAGTCACCGAACAGGCGTGTGCCGTAGCTCCCCATCACGAACACCACGACGACGATGCCGAGCAGCCAAAACAGGTTGATCCCGCCATCCAACCGGAGCGGCTCCTGCGGCGCGCTGGGATGCAGCGACACCACGCCGGCCTTGTGGGGTTTTCGCCGTTCGCGGGTGGCGATGACGCGGTCGAGAATTGCGAACAGGACCAGCAGGACCCCGTTGACGAGAGCCCAGGGCGCGGCGAGCCGCAGGGTCCAGGTGAAGGGGACACCCCGCAGGAAGCCCAGGAACAGCGGGGGATCGCCGAGCGGCGTCAGCAGGCCCGCGCCGTTGGAAACGATGAAGATGAAGAAGACGACCATGTGGGTCGTGTACGCGCGCTGCTGATTGGCGCGAAGCAGTGGGCGGATCAGCAGCACCGACGCGCCGGTGGTGCCGATGAGGCTTCCGAGGATCGCGCCCGCGGCCAGGAACGCCGTGTTGACCAGGGTCGTTCCGACCAGCGATCCCCGCAGGTAGATCCCGCCCGAGATGGTAAACAGCGCACCCAGGAGCGCGATGAACGAGACATAATCACAGCCGGTTCTGAGCAGCATCTGGCCGCCCCCGGCGCGCACGCCGACCAGATAGATCAGCACCGGCGCCGACACCACCGCCGCGACGATCAGCTTGTTGCGGTTGTGCTCCCAGAAGGCACTGAAGAACAGCGGCAAGGTCGCGATCAGCAGGAGGTAGAAGCCGAAAGGCGCGACCGCCCAGATGGGTGTGGGGTACGTCATCAATGCTGGAGGTAAAGAGGGATCTCAGTCTGTTCGACCACGCCCCGGGTGACCGAACCGGAGAAGAGCTCGCGCAAGCGACCCCGGGTGAAGGCGCCCATGACCATCAGGCCCGCGCCGAGATCCCCGGCCAGCTTGAACAGGGCGTCGATGTTCGAGAGTACCGAAACGATGTTGTGCGCGGTCGCGGCCACGTTCGCGGCGCGGAGCATGGCGACTGCCCGCTCGGACAGCTCCCGGGCGACGACGCCGTTGTCGTCCACCGTGGCGACATGGATGGCGCGACCTTGGGCGATGCCACTGGCCGCAAAGCTGGTGATGGCCCGCTTGGCCGCGTTGCTACCGTCGTAGGCGACCAGCACCGTGTGGCCGAGCTCCAGCTCCGTCGTCTCTGGAACCAGCAGCACGGGGCGCATCGCCTTGTGCAAGATGGCGTTGAGGGTCCGGCTGTCGTGCTCTTCGGTCTCGAAGCGGAAATTGGCGTCCCTTCCAATCACCGTGAGGTGGTGTGCTTCCATTTCGGTCAAGATGCTCTCCGCCGGGCGACCGACGATCTCGAGCGATCGGGCGGGCACCCCCGCCGCGCGGCAGCGCCCTTCGAAGAGCGCGACCCAGTCATCGGCCAGCCTCTTGGCATCGGCGACCAGTGTTTCGTCCCGATCGTGCTTGTAGCTCGATCCTCCGATGCCCGTCGGAGTCCCGGCGCGAATGTCCGGCTCGTCGATGATCGCCAGTCCGGCCATCTGGGCCTCGCAGGCCCGCGCGATGCCAATCGCGATGCGGGTGGCCGCCTCGGTGCTCGGCGAGCCTTCCAGGCAAACGAGAATGTCTTTGATCATGGGGGCATCATAAGAAGCTGGGCCAGGCCCCTTTCGCCGCCGCGTCCATCCCCAGCCAGCAGGTGCATGTCTTGATGTACGGAGTCGAGTTGCGATAGCGCCTGAGCCGAAGCGTGAACCTGTCCCCGGGTCTCCGCGGTGAACTCGGAAAACAGGCGCTCCTGCTCGACCGTGGCGCTCGACATGGAAAGACCCACGATCGCCGACCAGGCCACCAACACGATCGCAATGCCCACCCACGTCCTCAAGGCAGGACCATCCTACCCGGGTTTCGTGGATGGCCGCCTTCCCCAATCGCCGGGGCCTTCGTCTGCCGCCCCTCGAAACGAGGCGTGGCGCGGTGGTCGGGACGAGGAGTCGGCAGGCGAGGAGTCGGCCAAAAGATGGTACCCCCGCCTGGCAGGCCGCTCACGCACGAGGCGAATCGTCGGCGCGTGAGGTGCGGCTCATCCCCGCGGCGGTCAACATTCCCGCCAGCGACAGCACCGCGAATCCAACGATGCCGGGCGCCATGGACTCCGCGAAACCGACCATGAGACAAGCGGTCACCTGCATCGAGGGTCCGCACCGCTCGATTCCATGGTGACCGACGGCGGCCAGATCGGCACACATTCCCCCCCCGATCGAGAGCAGCGTCGCGGCCCCCATGCAGAGGATGAATCCCAGCCGCCGACGTTCGCCGCGAACCGCAAACAGCGCGGCGGACGCGAACGTCGCGAAGCCGAAAACCGCCACGAACAGCATCGGGCCACCGCCCTGCCGAAGCAGATCGAACATTGGATGCCTCCTTCCAGTTTCTCGACAGAACGCGCGGCTCGGCGATCTGTGACGCTCAGTTTTTCTGTCACACGATCGCCCGGCATGCGTTGATCCAGGCGTGGGAGGTCAGACCGACGCCCAGATGATTGCCGGCCTGCGGGCCGGTGCCCCGGAGGCGTTCGACGCCGCGTACGCGGCGCACAAGGATATCGTCTACCGGTTTCTCCTCGGTCTCTGCCGGCAGAGGGCATTGGCCGAGGACCTGTTCCAGGAGACGTGGCTGCGTCTCGCCCGCCACGCGCCCGGCCTTCGGCCCGACACCAACCTGCGGGCTTGGTTGTGTACGGTGGCCCGCAACCTGTACCGCAGCCACGCGCGCTGGGCCCTTCTGGATGTTCGCGCGCTGGCCGCGCTCGAGCGGTGGTGGTACCTGGAAGCGGCGCCCGCGCCCGAGGATCGTCTGACCGCGGCGGCGGCGCTGTCGCGGCTCGCGACGGCCTTCGCCGATCTCCCGCCGGCGTTTCGCGAGGTGTTGTTGCTGGCGGTCGGCGAAGGCCTGCCGCAGGAGCAGGTGGCCCGCGTTCTCGGGATCTCACACGATGCGGTTCGGCAGCGGCTCGCGCGGGCCCGTGGGGCGCTGGCCAGCCGGGTTTCCCTGGAGGACGGAAGATGGAACGGGACGATCTCCTCGACGATTTGAAACATGCGCTGGCGGCTCCGCCCCTCGATCCGGGCGTGGATGCGCGCGTTCGGGGGCTCGCGCACCAGGTCCTGGCGAAGAACCGGCGGGGGTCCCGGTCGCTGACGCGCGCCCTCGTTCGCTTCGCGACGCCGACCGCCGTCGTATCGGCGATCGCGGTCTATCTGGGCTGGGTCGCTCGTTTTCTGGTCGTTCTGTCGCGCTGACATTCGGACATCCGCATCGCCCGGGGACAGAACCGGAAGTGTCGCGCCGTTCCTCAGAAAACTGATGCGGGCGGCTCGGTACAGATGAGAGAATCGGCCCCGTCATCCGTTTTCGCGCTGGCACGAATCCTGATGGTGCCTCGGAGTGGAGGAGTCAGAAATGCCCGGATCGCCGACCGACCGACCCAAATATCTGGTCTGCGCCCGGGCGCTCGCCCTCGTCTCGGGGCTGGCCGCGGGTGCGAACGGCTGTGGCAGCACATTGCCCGGCGGCCCGACCGACGGCGGGCCGAAGGACGGCAGCCAGGATCTGGTCTCCGTGCCGTATGACGGCGGCGTCGTGGGTCTCCGGATCAACCCCGACGCCAGCGCGGCCTACGACGGCGGCATCATGGGGAGCCTACCTAATCCCGACGCGCAGGCCGGCTCGGACGCTCAGACCACCCCCTACGACGGCGGCTTCTTTGGCGTCCGGATCAACCCCGACGCGCACTAGAGCTGACGGCGGCGCGACCGATCTCGGTGCCGTCGCGTCAGCCGAAACTGCCGGAGGCTGGATGGCGGTCGAGGCCGAGCGGCGGCGCCGCCGGCCGGCGCCCGCTCGGCGGCGGTCGGCGACGTTCGATCCCGGGCCGTATGCGCCCGAGGCGCTGACCCGGGCGCGCCACCTGTGGACCGTGCGGGCCACCGCCGAGCACGGGTCGGCGTTGATCTTCGCCGGCCTCCTGCCGTTCGCTCTTGAGGCCCGGGTCAACCTCGACACGCAGACCATCCTCGTGGGGATGGCCGAGGACGAGCTGCGCCACGCGGCGATCTGCACCGCCGTCGCGCGCCGCCTCGGGGGCGACCCTCCGCCGGCGGCGCCGGCGCCGATACCGCGCAGCGCGCGTCCCATCGAGGAACAGTTTCTGTGTCACGTCATCTACGGCAACTGCCTGACCGAGACGGTGAACACCGCCCGCCTGGTCGACGCGGCCGAACAGGCGCGCGATCCATTCATGCGAGCCGCGCTGCTGGAGCTCCTCGCCGACGAGATCCGCCACGCCAAGTTCGGCTTCGTCCTGTTGGCCGACTGGGCGTCCTGGATCGAAGCGCATCCGGAGACGCGACAGGCGATCGATCGGTTTCTTCCCGAGGCGTTCGCGGCCCTCGAGCGGACGTTGTCGGGCGTGGGCGCGTCGCGCGCGGGGTTCGGAGCCGACGACCTCGCCCTCGGCAGCCCAGATCCCGCACGTCTGGCGGAGGTTTTCTACCGCACCGTGGAAGAAGCGGTCCTCCCCGGATTGCAACGCGCGGGCTTTGCAGCCTCGGCAGCCTGGCAGGCTCGCCCGGGCCGGGCCGGCGCCTAGTCCGCTCTTCGGCCCCGGGGACGTCGAGCGCTTGCTAAGCTCCAAACACCGATGACCTCGGACGCCCGTGACTTTTCCAGCATCAGCCCGTCCGCCAAGTCGTTGCTGATCATCAAGTCGCAGACGTCGATCCCCTTCGCCCGCGACGCCGCCCGGCTGGCCTTCGGGGCGGAGCGCGTCGAGGCGGCGCTGGCGGAGATGCGCCGCGAGCCCATCACCGGACTGCGCCTGCAACATTTCGAGAGCCGGTACCGGAGCCTCGACACGCTGTTGGCGGAGACCGGCCTGCCCCGCGTGCTCGAGCTCGGGGCCGGGCTTTCGTTCCGGGGCCTCGACCTGGCGCGGCGCGCGGGAATTCATTACCTCGACACCGATCTCCCCGCGATCTCGGCGCTGAAGGCCGATCTGGTCGCCCAGCTCCACCCCGGGCCGCTCGCCGGTGAGCTGGAGGTGCTGGCGCTCGATGCGCTGGATCCGCTCGCCTTCCGAACCGCCGCGGCCCGCCTGGCGCCGGGCCCGATCGCCGTCGTCAACGAAGGCCTCCTCGTCTATTTGGACGATGCCGAGAAGAGCCGGTTGGCGGCGAACATCCGAGACACGCTCGGCCACACCGGTGGTGTCTGGATGACGGCCGACGTGTACGTGCGCGGCCCGGCCGATCGCCGCCCGTCACTCGGCGCGCGAGGGCAGGCGTTCTTGGACCTGCACCGCGTCGAGCAGAACAAGTTTGCCAGCTGGGAAGCCGCTGCGAGCTTCTTCACCGGCGAAGGCTTCGTCATTCGCCGCCGGCTCGCCCCGTCTGACGACCCGCAGCACGTGCGCGAGTCCTGGGTGCTGGCGTTGCCGTCGGCTTAGATCGGCTTGGATCGGCCTTCCGTGAAGGTTTTGGGTCGCCGCTGCCCTTGCCCTAGAGCGAGCGCAAAACCGACCGGCAGTCCCCACTGGAGGTTCGATCGTCATGACGTCTCATCTCGCGCGCAGGTGTCTTTTCACCATCGGCCTGGCCTCTCTCGTCGCGGCATGCGGCAGCGATCCGATGACGGGCGGCTCCGGGACTGGGGGCTCGGGAAACGGCGGCGTGACCGGCTTGGCGGGTCGAGCTGCGACCGGGGGCACGGGGGGCGCCGGCGGCTCGACCTCGACCGGTGGAACCGTTGGTAGCGGTGGCGTCACCTCCGCCGGAGGGGCCACCGCGACGGGCGGCTCGTCGTCGGGCGGCGGTGTGACAGGCGCGGCCGGTGTGACAGGCGCGGCCGGTGTGACAGGTTCGGCCGGCGTGACAGGCTCGGGCGGCGTCGCAGGCTCGGGCGGCGTGAAGGGTTCGGGCGGCGTCACCGGATCGGGCGGCGTGAAGGGTTCGGGCGGCGTCACCGGATCGGGCGGCGGCGTGGCTGGGACCGGCGGCACGCACGCCTCGGGTGGTACGACCGGCTCGGGTGGCGCAGCGGGCTTGGGCGGTGACACCGGATCGGGCGGCACCACAGGCGCAGGCGGAGCCGCCGGGAAGGGGGGCTCGACCGGGGCCGGCGGCTCGACGCATGTGGGAGTTTGGAATGTGATGCCTCTCGGCGATTCGGTCACCGAGTCGACCTGCTACCCGCAGATAACCTACGAGCAACTGAAGGCGGGCAATCATTCGAATTTTCAGTTCGTGGGAACGGAAACCAGCAACCAATCTTGCGGAAGCGGCGCGCCAGCCACCGTCAAGGACGAGGGACATGCCGGGTACGGCGTGACCTATCTGCCCATGAACAGCACCCGAGGCGCCTGCACCAAGACCACCGGGTGTGGGAGCTACGCGGAGCTGCAGACCTGGGCCGCCGAGAGGCCCGACATCGTGCTGATGCACTTCGGTACCAATGACGTGTGGGACGGAATAGCCACCTCGACCATCCTATCCGCCTACCTGGCGGTGATCGCCGAGTTCCGCAAACAGAATCCCAACGTCATCTTCTTCGTATCGAAGATCATAAAACTGGATCCCTCCGGCTGCGGAAGCTGCCTGACCAACGTGGCCGCTCTCGCCGCGGCCGTCACCCCGAGCTGGGCCTCGACCAACTCCACGGCGACCTCGCCCATCCACATCATCGACCACTACGACAGCAGCTTCGATCCCACCAACACCGCCGACAGCTCCGACGGGGTTCATCCCACGCCGGCCGGTGCCACGATCATGGCGACCGTCACCACCAACGCCATCGTCGCGAGCGGATACTTCTGACGCCTGCAAGACCGCGCCGTCTCAGGCGTTTCTAGCTTCCTTCGCCCGCCACTTTCGGTGGCGCCCGGCCCGTTCAACAGGATCGCGTCACAAAATAGCCGCCAATCCGCCTCGGAGGCGGATCGTGCTTACCATCGCGGGCTTGACCAGCTTCGAAGTGGACAACCCAAGCAGTTCTGAGGCGGCCGATGCCAACCTAGACGTTCGACACGCGGAGTCTCTGCTGAAAGCGGGGGCCTTACAGCGCGCGATCTTCAACAGCGCCAACTTCTCGAGCATCGCCACCGACGCGAAGGGCGTCATCCAGATCTTCAACGTCGGCGCCGAGCGCATGCTGGGCTACACGGCCGCCGAGGTGATGAACAAGATCACGCCGGCCGACATCTCCGATCCGCAGGAAGTGATCGCGCGCGCCAAAGCGCTGAGCGTCGAGCTCGGGACCACGATTGCGCCAGGCTTCGAGGCCCTGGTGTTCAAGGCCTCGCGCGGGATCGAGGACATCTACGAGCTGACCTATATCCGCAAGGATGGGAGCCGTTTCGGGGCGGTGGTGTCCGTGACGGCCCTGCGCGACGAGCAGGACGCCATCATCGGCTATCTGTTGATTGGCACCGACAACACCGCTCGCCAGCAGGTCGAAGAGGAGCGAAAGAAGCTCGATCAGCGGCTACGCGACCAGCACTTCTACACGCGCTCGCTCATCGAATCCAACATCGACGCCCTGATGGCCACCGATCCGCGCGGGATCATCACCGACGTCAATAAACAGACCGAGGCCCTCACCGGCTGCACGCGGGACGAGCTGATCGGGGCGCCCTTCAAGAACTACTTCACCGATTCGAGCCGGGCGGAGGCGGGCATCAACCGCGTGCTGGCCGAAGGCAAGGTCACCAACTACGAGCTCACGTCGCGCGCCAGGGATGGCAAGGAAACGACGGTGTCTTACAATGCGACGACGTTCCACGATCGCGATCGGAGGTTGCAGGGCGTGTTCGCCGCCGCGCGCGACGTGACGGAGCTCAAACGCTACGAGCAAACGCTGCATCAGAAGAACGTCGAGCTGGAATCCTCGAGCCGTATGAAATCCGAATTCCTCGCGAACATGTCACACGAGCTGAGGACGCCGCTGAACGCCATCATCGGTTTCTCCGAGGTGCTCAGGGACGGCCTGATGGGGGACATGACCGATCAGCAGCGGGGGTTCATCGGCGACATCTTCAGCAGCGGTAACCATCTGCTGTCGCTGATCAACGATATCCTCGACCTCTCCAAGGTGGAAGCCGGCACGATGATGCTCGATTTGGAGTCGGTGCCGGTATCGTCCTTGTTCTCGAACAGCCTCTCCATCATCAGGGAGAAAGCTGCGGCCCGGCACATCCGCCTGGCCGTCGATGCCGCCGAGGAGCTGGGTTCCTTTCAGGCGGACGCGCGCAAGGTCAAACAGATTACGTATAACCTCCTATCCAATGCCGTGAAGTTCACCATCGAGGGCGGCGAGGTGACCCTGCGGGTTGGCCGCGTCCCGCGCGCCGAAGTCGGCCAGCTATCGGGCTCCTGGCCGGGCCGGACCTTCCCGTTGGCCGACAACGAGTTCTCAGAATTTATCAAGATTAGCGTCCGCGACAGCGGCATCGGCATCTCGCCGGAGGGGCTGCAGCATCTGTTCAAGCCTTTCAGTCAGATCGACAGCGGCCTGGCGCGGAAATACGAGGGTACGGGACTGGGTTTGGCCATGGTCAAGCTCCTGGCCGAGTTGCACGGCGGCGCGGTGGCGGTGGAAAGCGAAGTGGGCAAGGGCTCGT